>NZ_FNCU01000016.1:0-183615 GCF_900099855.1 Bradyrhizobium sp. Rc2d
TCAAAGATCTACGGGCGGCAAGCAGAAGCTCGGCGCGACATCCAAAATGGGCGAACGCACGCTCAGGCGCCTCCTCATCATCGGCAGCAGCGCCGTAGTGCAGCAGGCAAGCAAACGGGGCGCGCCAAAGGGGTCGTGGCTCGAACAGATGCTGGCTCGCAAACCGCGCATGCTGGTAACGGTGGCGCTCGCCAACAAGATGGCGCGGATCGTCTGGGCGCTACTTGTAAAGCAGGAAAACTACAGAGCTCCGGTCGCCGCCAAGGCGTGAGCCTGGCGGGCCTGAGGTCGTCACAGGTGCAGTCGGTCGAAGGAGAGTATGGCGCAACAGTCGGCGAGACGGGGCTGGAAGAACCAGATGTACTCATCGTGCCTGGAGCACGCATTTATGATTTGGTTCCGGTCCGCGAACTCCCATACAGGCCCGCAGCTCCATCGCTGCATCAGAGGCCGGACAGATGGCAGCATCCGACTACGTGCCAATCTTCCTCTAAAATACCGCTTGCATCCGGCGGGGCGTCCACAGATGAGTACGCGCCCTAATCTTGAGATTATGCGATGTCTTTATTTCAATTTTGCCGGAATGGATCCTGCTCTCGTAGAGATTCGATTAGGAATGAGGGTTGTTCCATCGCCTAACGACGTCGGCAGGTTGTTGATATATTAAAGGTTGTGTTGCCATATATTTCCCGGAAAATGCAGGAAATGGCGGCGCATGACCGTTCGTGCTTACGTGAGAAACAGTCCCGCCCAATCCGCCGGAGCGCAAACGAGTTCAGAAGCAGTGGAAGCCTGTGGTCTCTACCTGCTGAACTGGATCACTATTACAATTCTGGCGCTATTCGTCGGTGTGTCCCTTGCCTTGCTGAAACTCTCGATGGCCCTCGAAGGCGAGTTGTTGGGAGGCATAGCGACGGTTGCAGGTCTCACGGCGGCGGGTCACGTCTTGTTGTCACGAGTACGCGCCGTGCGCATTGCGTACGTTCTTATTTCGATCGCCCAGTTAGGCCTCGTGTCCATGCTCGGGGCCGTCCTGACCTACGTCGCAGCATCTGCAAATTTGCCATTGCAGGATGCCATGCTCGACTCCTGGGACAAATTCTTCGGACTGGATTGGACTGTCTATTACCGGCTCATGACAGCCTGGCCTGCGCTGCTGCCGTATGCATGCTTGTCCTATGGTGCAATCGGTTTGCCGCCGATCGCGGTTCCCATCGTTCTCGGACTGACGAACAACCACGTTCGATTGCAACAGTTCACGATGGCGACGTTGCTCACCCTTTGTGCGGTGGCTTTGATTTCTGCGCTGATACCGGCCATCGGCACCTATCAGCAATACAATTTGCCAACCGAGTTCGCGACCTTCAAGGCTAGCGGCTATCTCATCCAGCTCGATCGCCTGCCCGTGGTGAGAAGCAGCAGCCTACAGGTTCTGAACATCTCGCAGATCGGCGGCATCGTGACCTTTCCCAGCTTCCATGCTGCTGCGGCTCTGCTCGCGCTGTGGGCGTGGTGGGGCGTGTGGTGGATGCGTCCATGGGCTTTAATGATGTGCGTTGCAATGCTGGCAGCAACGCCCTTGTGGGGTGGACACTACTTTGTGGACATCTTCGCTGGTGTAGCCGTTGCAGCTCTTGCGATTGCCTTCGCGAAAGCAATTGAAGGTCAATCGTTGGTCATTCCCCACGGCGCAAAAAGTACCTCGCTTGCATGCGTGACTCCCTGATCGGGCGAAGCTTCGACGGCACGCTGCTGCCGTTCACGATCGACTTCTTCCTGTCGACGCTCGCAGCGCTTGCGATCGTACTGGCGGTGGAAAAGGGACGGCTGTTCAAGCCGCATCATCGCCCCATCGCGTGAGGAACTTCCCGTCCCTCTCGATGTTGTCCTGCAGCAATTCGAGAGGCCACGTTAATGGAACTGGAACACCGCGAAAACCGCGAGGCGAAACGGCAGAAACAGGAGCGTTCGGAGCCGGACGCTGAGCAGGCCACGCTCACGACGCCTTTGGCGAGCGAGGGGCTCGAGCAGGTACGCGACAGCCATTGCTGATCACGAAATCTATTCGGCCGCCCGCCTGCTGGCGCTGAAATCCTCAGCAGCGCTCTCGGGCGCCGCCCCGCTTCCTCGCGGCGGCACCATCAGCACGACCACCTTCCGCGACAGGCCGGGCCGCCCCCACAGAGTTGCCTGCACGGTGAACTCGCGCCTGACGACGTGTCCGGCTTTCGAGGACACCCATCCCATCCACCTGCCACAATAGTCCTGGCCACGAAAACAGAGCGCGGCCCAGCCGCGGTCCAGCGTCGCCTTGCGCGGCAAGCCCCAGGAGTTTTGATGCTCGAACGGCCGTGCACAATGCGGATGGTCGGGGCTGTAGAACGCCGTCGCGAAGGCCAGCGAATCATCACCGCTCACGGCGCTGAGCGGCGTGCCGGCCAACTCGCGCCATTCGCGCGTCAATTCGCCGGCCACCTGCGCGTAGAAATTCCGGCCTTCTTCGTAACCGTGATCGTTGCGATAGACGGCATGGATCGGCGCTACGACCATGACCGCAACGAGCGCGACGCCAGCCACGGTCACGGTGAGGTTGACGGTGTAGAAGCGCTCGATCGGATAGCGCGCGCCGCAAACCACGAGGACGGCGAACAGGAACACCCCCTGCAATGCCCACAGCGACGGCAGATCAGTGCCCATCACGAGCGATGTCAGCACCGGCAACGTGATCGTGCCCATGGCAACGTAGAACAGGAGCCGCAGACCCGGGCTCATTGCAGCGAAGTCGGCCGGAAATTGCTTCAGCCGCGTGCCCGCGATCAAGACCCATAGCACGGCCGACACGCTCATGGCCGCCGCCAGCCCGAGCAGGAAATTCCTGGCCTCGCCGAGCGAGCTTAAGGCATTGCCGTTGGCATGGGCCAGCGCATAGGTGAAAGTCGACGCCCCCGTGGCCGCGAGCCACACGACGTGCGGCGACAGCGCCGCGAGCCCGACCACCGCCGAGATCCAGGGCGAAGCGGAGGTGAAATAGGCGCGCCGCGCCGGGTGCGCCAGCGCGGCAAACGCGAAGCTCGCGACGAGAAAGATCGAATAATATTTGCCGAGCATTGCCAGCGCCGTCGTGCACCCCACCGCGACCGCCCACGACGCGGAGCGCGTCTCGAACGCGCGCAGGAAGCACCAGGTCGCCAGCGGCCAGACCGCGAGCAGCACGGCATTGGCATTGAAGCGCTGGGCATGGAATTGATAGGCCGGCGTCAGCATCAGGAGCAGCAGCACCAGGACGCGCTTGTGCCCGCTTACGAACTGCCGCGCGATGAGGTCCACGAAATACAGCGCAAGCCCGGCGTTGGCCATCGCCATCAATTGCAGCGACCAGTCGCTGAGCGGGAAGACGAAGGTCCAGCTAGCGGCAACCCAGCCGGTCAATGGCGGATGCTTGTGATAACCCCAGGCGAAATGCCGACCCAGGGTCCACGCTTCGAGCGTATCGGGATGCAGGCCGCCGCCGGCGTACGCGATGACGAGATAAAGCGTCCAGATCGCGACAAAGCAGGCGATGAGAAGCGGCACGGCCCATCCTGTCTCGACCGCGTCCAGCCAGTGCAGGAAAGGCCGGCGCCATCGCGCCGGCGCACGATCGGACCGTTCGGCCATCGCCTGGAATGCAAAATCGAGCGGCACGGGAATCAAATGAAAGAAGGAAAAGCGATGCGCGAGGACGACACATCTATTTCAGGACAGAAACAAATAGCAACAATTGAAAACTGGAACGGTTAAAAAGCTCCGGCCTCTCAGCCAACGCAAGGTCGACAAAAGGCAACGGCGCCGCTGATGACAGCGGCGCCGCGTGGTGAAGGAGACGAAAGGCGCGTGGTCTGGCCTGCCCCTACTCCGACTTGTCAATGTTCCAGAACAGCGGCGTCGCGGGGCCGTCGAGCACGCCGCTCAGCGATTTGCGCCAGCCGCTCGGCAGCAGATATTGCCCCAGCGGAATGTAGATCACCTGCTCATAGGCTTCCTTCTGGATGTCGGCGGCGATCTTCTTCTGCTCGTCGATCGAGGGCGCGCGGACGAAGGCGTCCTTGAGCTGCTCGATCTTGGCGTCTTCCGCCCAGCCGAACCAGCCGCCCTTCTTGCCCTGGCCGCCGATCGAGAGATTGGCGATCGGGTTGGAGACGTCGGCCGCGACCCAGTTGGTGAAGAACATGTTCCAGCCGCCCTCCTTCGGCGGCTTCTGGCTGGCGCGACGGCTCACCACGGTCTGCCAGTCGGTCGCCTGCAAGTCGACCTTGAAGCCGGCTTCGCGCAACAATTGGGCCGCAACGATCGGCTGCGCCTTCAGCGTCGTGACATCGCCAGGGGCCATGATCACGACCGGGGTACCGTCATAGCCGGACTCGGCGAGCGCCTTCTTGGCTTCCGCCATGCCATTGCCCTTCACCAGGGTTTCCCCGCCGACCTCGGTCGCGAGCGGCGTATCGCACACGAAGAACGCGCCACAGATCTTCTGGTACTTCGGGTTTCCGACCAGCGCGTCGAGCACGTCCTTCTGGTTTATCGCCAGCAAGGCAGCCCGGCGCACCTTCACGTTATCGAACGGCGGATGAAGGAAGTTCATCCGGCCGAGCGTCTGAAAGCCGAACTTGTTCGAGACTTCGAGCGTGAGCTCCTTGTTCGCCTCCAGTATCGGCAGCATGTCGTAGGGCAGATTTTCCATGAAATCGATGTCGCCCGACTGCAGCGCGTTCACCGCGGTCTGGGAGTCCGGCATGGTGATCCATTCGACGCGGTCGACCTTCACCACCTTGCCGCCGGAGGTCCAGCTCGCAGGCTCCTTGCGCGGCACGTAATCGGTGTTCTTGACGTAGACCGCCTTCACGCCCGGCTGGAATTCCGACTGCACGAACTTGAAGGGACCCGAGCCGATCTGCTCCGGGATCTGCTTGTCCGGCGGCGTTTCGGCGAGGCGCTTCGGCATCATGAAGGCGACGCGCGAGGACGGCTTGCCGATCGAATCGAGCACGAGGCCGTAGGGCTCCTTCAGCTTCAGCGTGATGGTCTTGGCGTCCGTCGCCTCGATGCTCGCGGTGAAGTCCATGAGCTTCTGGCCCATGCCGTCGACCGCGGCCCAACGCTTCAGCGAGGCGACGCAATCCTCCGCCGTGACCGGCGCACCGTCATGCCACTTCAGGCCGTCGCGCAGCGTGAAGGTGTAGGTGAGCTTGTCGTCGGAGACCTTCCAGTCCGCCATCTGCGGCTGGATCTTGAAGTTCGAATCGGTGGCCACCAGCGTGTCGTAAACCATGTAGCCATGGTCACGCGTAATGTAGGCCGTGGTGAAGATCGGATCGATGATGCGCAGATCCGAATGCATCACCGCGGTGATGGTCTTGCCGGCGGCAAACACCGGCGAGGCCATCGCCGTGGACAGCGCGACGACTGACAGCGCAAGTTTGGAGGCAAACGCGCGAGACCCCCGGCGCATGAAGTTGAACATGGAAAGTTTCTCCTGACGTGAAACTGTTCAAAGGCAGATTATTGGTTGAGCATCCGGTTCGTTCTTTGGGCGAACTAACCTCATGCAATGCCTTTATCTTTTCGAGACTTGCAGACCGTGCCGAGCGCGTCAATCCGGTTTCGCTGCAAGCCCTCGCGGCGTGTGCACGGGCTCCACAAGGATCGGTTTGGCTCTACAACACTCTCTGCCTGTCGTGCCCCGCGCCAATGCAATGCGCGTTCCATCTTTCGAAGCTTGAGAGACATTGAGATGAATCCAGCCAATCTTCCTTTCGATTCCGAGGCGATGCTCCAGGGCCTGCGCGGCTGGGTGGAATGTGAGAGCCCGACCTGGGACGCAGGCGCCGTGAATCGCATGCTCGATTTCGCAGCGCGGGATATGGCGATCATGGGTGCGACGATCGAACGCATCGCCGGCCGCCAGGGCTTTGGCGACGTGATCCGCGCGCGCTTTCCCCATCCGAAGCAGGGCGAGCCCGGCATCCTGATCGCCGGGCACATGGATACCGTCCACCCGGTCGGCACCATCGAGAAGCTGAAATGGCGGCGCGAGGGCAATAGATGCTATGGCCCCGGCATCTACGACATGAAGGGCGGCAACTATCTCTCGCTGGAAGCGATCCGGCAGCTGGCGCGCGCCGCCTTCACCACGCCGCTGCCGATCACCGTGCTGTTCACGCCGGACGAGGAAGTCGGCACGCCCTCGACCCGCGACATCATCGAGGCGGAGGCCGCGCGCAACAAATACGTGCTGGTGCCCGAGCCCGGCCGCGCCGACAACGGCGTCACCACCGGACGTTACGCCATCGCGCGTTTCAATCTCGAGGCGACGGGACGACCGAGTCACGCCGGTGCGACACTGTCGGCGGGACGCTCGGCGATCCGCGAGATGGCCCGGCAGATCCTCGCGATCGACGCGATGACCACGGACGACTGCACCTTCTCGGTCGGCGTCGTGCATGGCGGACAATGGGTCAATTGCGTTGCCACGACCGCCACAGGCGAGGCGCTGTCGATGGCCAAGCGCCAGGCCGATCTCGATCGCGGCGTCGAGAGGATGCTGGCGCTGTCAGGCACAACCAATGATGTCACCTTCAAGGTCACCCGCGGCGTGACGCGCCCGGTGTGGGAACCGGACGCCGGGACCATGGCGTTGTATGAAAAAGCCCGCGGCATCGCCAAGTCGCTCGGGGCCGAACTGCCGCATGCGAGCGCCGGCGGCGGCTCCGACGGCAACTTCACCGGCGCAATGGGGATCCCGACGCTCGACGGCCTGGGCGTGCGTGGTGGCAACGGCCACACGCTCGAAGAATATATCGAGGTCGAAAGCCTGGCCGAACGCGGCCGGCTGATGGCGGGGCTGCTGGCAACGCTGGAGTGATTTTTGAGCCCGTCATTCCGGGGCGGCCCAAAGGACCGAACCCGGAATGACGCCTGAGGTGAAAGGGGCGCTCGAAACGACTGGCCGCACTGCAAAAGCTGTGGCCCGCATGGCACGGGAATTGCTGAAATGTTAGGCTGATGGCAGGCTTGCCAAAGACCCTGCCACGATTTGACTCTAATCTGACGGATCCAACTTGCTCGGATATCTCGTTCGCCGAATCTTCGCCGCCGTGCCCGTGATGGGCGTCGTCGCGCTGTTCGTCTTCCTGCTGCTTCGCCTCACCCCCGGCGATCCCGCCGCCATTCTCGCCGGCGACAATGCGACGCCGGAGCGGCTGGAGCGCATCCGCACCTCGCTCGGCCTCAACGAGCCCTTGATCGTGCAGTTCGTCACCTGGGTGAACAAGCTGCTGCACGGCGATCTCGGGACCTCGCTGATCTCCAACCTGCCGGTGATGAAAATGATCGGCCAGCGCGTCGAGCCGTCGATCTCGATCGCGCTGTCGACCATCATCCTCGCCGTCATCGTCGCCGTCCCGCTCGGCGTGATCGCGGCGTGGAAGCACGGCACCTGGATCGACCGCTTCGTGATGGGCCTGTCCGTGCTCGGCTTTTCCGTGCCGGTGTTCGTGGTCGGCTATGTCCTGATCGAAATCTTCGCGATCGATTTGCGCTGGGTGCCGGTGCAGGGCTTCAAGAGCATCTCGAATGGTTTCGGGCCGTTCTTCGAGCGTATCATCCTGCCGACTTGCGCGCTCTCCTTCATCTACATCGCGCTGATCGCGCGCATGACGCGCGCAGCGATGCTCGACGTGCTCGGCGAAGATTACGTCCGCACTGCACGCGCCAAGGGCATCAACGAGGTCGCAGTAATGATGCGGCATGCGCTGCGCAACGCGGCGGTGCCCGTGATCACCGTCATCGGCACCGGATTCGCGCTTCTGATCTCCGGCGTGGTCGTCACCGAGAGCGTGTTCAACATCCCCGGCATCGGCCGCCTCACCGTGGACGCGGTGCTGGCGCGCGACTATCCGGTGATCCAGGCGATGATCCTGCTGACGTCGCTGATCTATGTCGTCGTCAATCTCCTGATCGACGTCGCCTATACGCTGCTCGATCCCCGGATCCGGTACTGAGGCAAGGGTAAGAACAAGAATGTCGGTTGATAGCCTCCCCCAGTCGTCCATTCCGATCACGTCGCCGCTGCGGCCGCGGTTCGGATTCCTCACCTCGACGCCGATCATCGCGACGGCCACGGTCTGCCTCGCGCTGGTCGTGGTGATCTCGATCGTGGCGCCGCTGATCGCGCCGCATGATCCGATCCAGCTCGCGCCGTCGCAGCGGCTCAAGCCGTCGTCGGCGCAGTTCCTGCTCGGCACCGACGCCTACGGACGCGATCTCTTGTCGCGTGTCATCTATGGCGGCCGCATCTCGCTCCTGATCGGCATCGGTTCGGCGATTCTCTCCGTCGCCATTGGCCTTGCGATCGGTCTCGTCTCCGGCTTCTTCAAGCTGGTCGATGCCGTGATGATGCGAATCATGGACGGCCTGATGGCGATGCCGAGCATCCTGCTCGCGATCGCCGTGGTGTCCCTCTCCGGTGCCAGCCTCTGGACCGTGCTGATCGCGATCACCATTCCGGAGATCCCGCGCGTGGCACGCCTGGTGCGCTCGGTGGTGCTGTCGGCGCGCGAGGAGCCTTACGTCGAGGCGGCGATCTCGGTCGGCTCCAGCCTGCCGAAGATCATGTGGCGACATCTGATGCCGAACACGATCGCGCCGCTGATCGTCCAGGGCACCTATGTCTGCGCCTCCGCGATCCTGACCGAGGCCATTCTCTCCTTCCTCGGCGCCGGCATCTCGCCGGAGACGCCGACCTGGGGCAACATCATGGCCGAGGGCCGCCAGTACTTCCAGCTCAAGCCGTCGCTGATCTTCTGGCCGGGCCTGCTGCTCTCGATCGCCATCCTCAGCATCAATCTGATCGGCGATGCCGCCCGCGACGCCCTCGATCCGCGCATGAAGCAGCGGGAGGGGAAGTGATTTGTTTCGCCGGCCCATCCCCTTGTTTCGTCATTGCGAGCGAAGCGAAGCAATCCAGTCTGCCTTCGCGGAAAGATTCTGGATTGCTTCGTCGCCAGCGCAAAATTGCTTTGCAATTTTGTCGCGGGCTCCTCGCAATGACGATGGAGTGACCTGATGACCAACACCATCCTCGACATCAACAATCTCGTCGTCTCCGTCGGCAAGAAGCCGGGCGGGCCGAAGATCATTGACGGCATCTCGATCCAGGTGCGCGAGCGCGAGACGCTGTGCCTCGTCGGCGAAAGCGGCTCGGGCAAGTCGGTGACCTCCCTGACCACGATGGGCCTCTTGCCCAAGGGCACGCTGGTGCCGACCGGCGGCAGCGTCAAGCTGGTCGGCGAGGAGCTGCTCACCGCGACCGACCGCCGCCTGCGCCAGCTCCGCGCCACGCAGATGGCGATGATTTTTCAGGAGCCGATGACCGCGCTCAATCCAGTCGTGCCGGTCGGCCGCCAGATCGACGAAGTCCTGCGCGCCCATACCAATCTCGACGCCAAAACACGGAAGAAGCGCATCCTCGACATGATGGAGCAGGTGCGCCTGCCGCAGGTCGAGCGCATCTTCGCCTCCTACCCGCACCGCCTGTCCGGCGGCCAGCGCCAGCGCATCATGATAGCGATGGCCCTGGTGCTCGAACCAAAACTCCTGATCGCGGACGAGCCGACCACTGCGCTCGACGTCACCACGCAGAAGCAGATTTTGACCCTGATCCGCGATCTCCAGCGCGATCACGGCACGGCGGTGCTGTTCATCACCCACGACATGGGCGTGGTCGCGGAGATCGCCGACCGCGTCGCGGTGATGCGGCAGGGCCGCCTGGTCGAGACAGGTCCGCTCGAGACCGTGCTGCGCAATCCAACCATGGAGTACACCCGGAACCTGCTCGCCTCGGTGCCGAGCCTGGTGCCGCGGTCGCCGCGCGAGGAGACCCGCGAGCCGGTGGTGCTGGAGGCCAACGACCTCAGCAAGGTCTACAAGGAGCGCGCCTTCTTCGGCAAAGGCCGCGAGGTCGTCGCCGCCGACAAGGTGACGCTGACGCTGCGCAAGGGCCGCACGCTCGGCATCGTCGGCGAGAGCGGCTCGGGCAAGTCGACGGTCGCGCGCTGCATCGTCCGCCTGATCGATCCGACCTCCGGCGGCGTGCGCCTCGCCGGCCGCGAGATCGCCGACATTTCGCGCCGCCTGCTCCAGCCGCACCGGCAGAAGATCCAGATCGTGTTCCAGGATCCCTACCGCTCGCTCAATCCGCGCGTCACCGTCGGCGAGAGCATCGCCGAAGGCCCGATCAATTACGGCGTCGCACACGCCGATGCCATGAAGCGCGCGCGCGAGCTGCTCGAGCTGGTCGGCCTGCCCGCAGATGCGGTGTCGCGCTATCCGCATCAGTTCTCGGGCGGCCAGCGCCAGCGCATCGCCATTGCCCGCGCGCTCGCGCTCGATCCGGACGTGCTGGTCGCGGACGAAGCCGTCTCCGCCCTCGACGTCTCCGTGCAGGCGCAGGTGCTGGAACTGCTGGACGAGATCCAGAAGCGGCTCGGCATTGCGATCCTGTTCATCACTCATGATTTGCGCGTCGCGGCGCAGATCTGCGACGAGGTCGTGGTGATGCAGCACGGCCGCGTCGTCGAACAGGGCCCCGCCGCCGAAGTGCTGACGCACCCGAAGGAGGCCTACACTAAGGCGCTGCTGGATGCAGCTCCGGGGCGCGACTGGGACTTTGCGAACTTCCGGCCGGTGTCGGAGGGTGTGGGGGCGAGCGCGTAAAAATCTCTCCGCTGTCGTCCTGGCGAAGGCCAGGACCCATTACCCCGCGAGAAGTTTGGCGAAGACTCATCGCTCGGGACTAACAGCGCACACCACAGATAGACCTCGCGGTATGGGTCCTGGCCTTCGCCAGGACGACACCGGAGGTATGGCAGATGGCTCCTCTCACAACACCCACCGCATCCGCAGCATTCCCAAAACGATCTGACCCTATGCATGGCGCGATTGCTTCGCACCTTGCTCTCGCCGCGGGGCCAAGGCTAACGTCGAAGGCTAACGTCGCGCACTTTCAATGGCCTGGACTGAGTAATGACACGTATCGCCGTCGGCGGCTTCCTGCACGAGACCAACACCTTCGCTCCGACGAAGGCGACGTTCGCGGACTTTCAGCATGGCGGCGGCTGGCCGGCGATGACGCAAGGCGCCGACGTGCTGAAGGTGATGCGGCGCATCAATGTCGGTCTCGCGGGCTTCGTCGACAGCGCGGAAGCGAATGATTGGGAACTCATTCCAACGATCGCCTGCGGTGCAAGCCCGTCGGCGCATGTCACCAAGGATGCTTTCGAACGCATCGTGAAGGTGATGGTCGACGGCATCGCAGCCGCCGGTCCGCTCGATGCCGTTTATCTCGACCTGCACGGGGCGATGGTGACCGAGCACCTCGACGACGGCGAAGGCGAGATTTTGGCGCGCGTGCGCCGCGTCATCGGCAAGGATGTTCCACTCGTCACCAGCCTCGACCTGCACGCCAACGTCACGCCCGAGATGATCGAGCATGCCGACGCGCTGATCGCCTACCGCACCTATCCCCATGTCGACATGGCCGCGACCGGGCGCGCCTGCTCAAGGCATCTCGCGCTGCTGCTGAAGTCGAAGCAGCGCTTCGCAAAGGCGTTCCGGCAATTGCCGTTCCTGATCCCGATCAGCTGGCAGTGCACCAACGACCAGCCCACCCAAGGCATCTACGAAAAGCTCGCCGCGCTGGAAAGCGATGCGGTTCCGACGCTCTCCTTCGCACCGGGCTTCCCCGCGGCCGATTTCCGCGATTGCGGACCGAGCGTGTTTGCCTATGGCAAGACGCAAGCCGACGCCGATCGCGCGGCTGATGCGATCGTCAAGCTGATCGAAAGCCACGAGGACGATTTCGACGGCAAGATCTGGTCACCCGACGACGGCGTGCGCCACGCGATGGAGCTTTCCAAGAGCGCGAGCAAGCCGATCATCATCGCCGACACCCAGGACAATCCGGGCGCCGGCGGGGATTCCGACACGACAGGCATGCTGCGCGCGCTGGTGCGCAACAGAGCGAGTGCCGCGACGGGGGCGATCTACGATCCGGTCTCGGCCAAGGCGGCGCATGCAGCCGGCGTCGGCGCCACCGTGACGCTGTCGCTCGGCGGCAAATCCGGCATCCCCGGCGACGAGCCCTATCGCGAGACCTTCGTCGTCGAAAAGCTCTCCGACGGCCGCTTCATCGCGCCCGGCCCTTATTATGGCGGCCGCGAGATGGAGATGGGTGCCTCCGCGTGCCTGCGCATCGGCGACGTCCGCGTCGTCGTCTCTTCGCACAAGGCGCAGCTCGCCGACCAGGCAATGTACCGCTATGTCGGCATCGAGCCGACCGCGCAGAAGATCCTGGTCAACAAGAGCTCGGTGCACTTCCGCGCCGATTTCGAGCCGATCGCGGCGAAGCTGCTGATCTGCGCCGCCCCCGGCGCGATGCCGGCCGACACCGCCACCCTGCCCTGGACGCGCCTGCGGCCGGGCATCCGCATCAAGCCGAACGGCCCCGCCTTCCATCCCCCATCACGCTAACCGGACAGGACACATGCCCACGATCGACCGCATCGACGGCTATGCCGACGAACTCACTGCTATCAGGCGCGACCTCCACGCCCATCCCGAGATCGGCTTCGAGGAAGTGCGCACCTCCGGCATCGTCGCCGACAAGCTGAAGAGCTGGGGCATCGAGGTGCATCGCGGCCTCGGCGGCACCGGCGTGATCGGCGTCATCAAAGGCAAGGGGACAAGCGGCAAGCGCATCGGCCTGCGCGCCGACATGGACGCGCTGCCGATGGAGGAGAACACCAATCTGAAATGGAGCTCGAAGATCCCTGGCCGCTTCCACGGCTGCGGTCATGACGGCCACACCACCATGCTGCTCGGCACCGCGCGCTATCTCGCCGAGACCCGGAATTTCGACGGCACCGTGCATTTGATCTTCCAGCCGGCCGAAGAAGGCCTTGGCGGCGCCCGCGCGATGATCAAGGACGGCCTGTTCGAGAAATTCCCCTGCGACGAGCTCTACGGCCTGCACAACGCGCCTGACCTCAACCACGGCGAGATCGCAATCCTGCCAGGCCCGGCGATGGCCAGCGCCGACTTCTTCGACCTCCGCATCACCGGCTACGGCGCGCATGGCGCGATGCCCGAGCGCTCCAAGGACGCGGTGATCATCGCGACCACGCTGGCGCAGGCGATCCAAACCATCGTCAGCCGCAACGTCGAGCCGCTGCAGTCCGCCGTCATTTCGATCACCCAGATCCATGCCGGCTCCGCCTACAACATCATCCCCGGCGAAGCGCATCTCTGCGGCACCATCCGCACCTTCTCGGACGAAGTTCGCGCCCTGATCAGCGAGCGCATCCGCACGATCTGTGCCGGCATAGCAGCTGCGTTCCAGTGCACGATCGAAGCCGACATCCGCGACACTTTTGGCGTCCTGATCAACCAGGTCGAGCAGTCCAAGGTGGTCGAGGAGGTCGCGCGCACAGTGGTCGATCCCGCCAATGTGATCACCCGCGCCCAGCCGAAGATGGGCAGCGAGGATTTTGCCGACATGCTGCAGACCATTCCCGGCGCCTATTTCTGGGTTGGCCACGACGGCTCGGTGCCCGTGCACAATCCCGGCTTCGTGCTCGACGACAAGATCCTGCCGATCGGCGCCAGCATGTTCGCCCGCATCATCGAGACCCGCATGCCGGTGGGTAGCCATGCATAAAAAGAGCGCCGAAGAGACGGTCACCTCGCTGCATGATCTGTCCGCGGTCGATCTGATCGCGGGCTATCGCGCCAAGCAGTTCTCGCCGAGCGAGGTGCTGGAGGACGTGCTTGCGCACGTCGCGGCGTGGGAACCGCATCTGAAAGCGCTCTATGCATTCGACCCCGACGGCGCGCGCGAGGCCGCGAAGGCCTCGACCGCGCGCTGGACCGGCGGCGAGCCGTCTGGCGCGCTCGACGGCGTGCCTGTCACGGTGAAGGACAATATCGCGACCAAGGGCGTGCCGGTGCCGCTGGGGGCTGCCAGCGTCAAGCTGGTGCCGGCCGAGAAGGACGCACCGCCCGCCGCGCGGCTGCGCGAGGCCGGCGCGATCATCTTCGCCAAGACCACCATGCCCGATTACGGCATGCTGTCCTCCGGTCTCTCCAGCTTTCACGCGCTCGCGCGCAATCCCTGGGACCTCTCCAAGAACCCCGGCGGCTCCAGCGCTGGCGCCGGTGCTGCCGCGGCAGCCGGCTATGGTCCGTTGCATCTCGGCACCGATATCGGCGGCTCGGTGCGCCTGCCCGCGGGTTGGTGCGGCCTCGTCGGGCTGAAGCCGAGCTTCGGCCGCGTGCCGATCGACCCCACCTATGTCGGCCGCGTTGCCGGACCGATGACCCGCACGGTCGATGATTGCGCGCTGATGATGAGCGCGATTGCAAAGCCCGACCGGCGCGACGGCATGAGCCTGCCGGCCGAGCCCCTCAACTGGAAGGGGCTGGAGAAGTCTCCGCGCAAACTGCGCATCGGCTTGATGCTCGATCCCGGCGTAGGCATGCCGCTGGACAAGCCGGTGCGCGAGGTCGCCGTGAAGGCGGCCAAGGCGTTCGAATCCGCCGGCGCCGTCGTCACCGAGGTCGACGGCATCCTCACGCGCGAGATGCTCGACGGCCTCGACAATTTCTGGCGTGCACGGATGTGGGACGATCTATCCAAGCTGACGCCGGCCGAGCAGGCCAAGGTGCTGCCATACATTTTCAAATGGGGCGAGTCCGGCGCAAAGCTGTCGGGCGTCGACGTCATCCGCGGCTTCAACCAGACCATGGCGATCCGCGCGGCAGCAGGAAAACTATTTTGCGAGATCGACTATGTGATCTCGCCGACCGCCCCGAACGTGAACTACCCGGCGGAATGGGCCTCGCCCACCAACGATCCCATGAAGCCGTTCGAGCACATCGCCTATACCGTGCCGTGGAATATGTCGGAGAACCCTGCGATCTCCATCAACGGCGGCTTCGATGCCAAGGGTTTTCCCATCGGCGTGCAGATCGTCGGCCGCCGCTTCGACGATATCGGCGTGCTCGGCATCGCCAAGGCCTTTGAGGGTCTGCGCGGGGCGCAGCGGCCCTGGCCAAGTCCGCCGGGGCGGTAAGACGCTCTCCTCATCCCGCGCCCTTTAGGCGCAAGCCCGAATGACTTGGGACGGGCAGCATGCGGAGCCTCTCTTGCTTACCCTCCCCTGGAGGGGGAGGGTCGGCTCACATTGAGCGAAGCGACATGTGAGACGGGGTGGGGTGACGGTCTCTCCGCGTCCGACAGTGCCCGAGAGGAGAGATCACCCCACCCCGCTCGCGCTACGCGCGATCGACCCTCCCCCTCCAGGGGAGGGTAAAAAAACTCAAGCCCTCTGCCATCTGCGCAGCGAAAAGAACAACGGAAGGAAACCACCATGGCGTATAAGACGATCAAATACGAGGTCGCCGAGCAGATCCTCACCATCACGCTGAACCGGCCCGACAAGCTCAACGCCTTCAACGCGCAGATGCAAGCAGAGCTGATCGACGCGTTCGACGCCGCCGACAAGGACGACAATGTTCGCGCCATCATCGTCACCGGCGCGGGCCGCGGCTTTTGCGCGGGCGCCGATCTTTCGTCCGGCGCCGACACGTTCGACCGCGACGCGCGCCGCGGGCCAGTGAAGCGCTTCGCCGACGGCAAGGTCGATTATAGCGATCCGCAGGTGCGCGACGGTGGGGGTCAGGTGACCTTGCGCATCTTCAAGTGCCTGAAGCCGGTGATTGCCGCGGTAAACGGCCCCGCGGTCGGCATCGGCGTCACCATGCTGCTCGCCATGGACATCCGCATCGCCTCGGATGCCGCGCGCTTCGGATTCGTGTTCTCCCAGCGCGGCATCGTGCCGGAGGCCGCCTCGAGCTGGTTCCTGCCGCGCATCGTCGGGATCTCGCAGGCGCTGGAATGGTGCTATTCGGGCCGCGTCTTCCCGGCGCAAGAAGCGCTCTCCGGCCGTCTCGTCAGCAAGGTCGTCGCGCCGGATGATCTCCTGCCAACCGCGCGCGCACTTGCCAAGGAATTTGCCGCCAAGACTGCGCCGGTCTCGATCGCCCTGATCCGCCAGATGATGTGGCGCATGATGGGCGCGGACGATCCGATGGAGGCCCACAAGATCGACAGCCGCGGCATCTATGCCCGCGGCCGCTCGGAGGACGTGAAGGAAGGCGTGGTGTCGTTCCTGGAGAAGCGTCCGGCGCAGTTCAAGAACAAGGTGTCCAGCGATATGCCGGACTATTTCCCGTGGTGGACCGAGCGGGAGTATAAGTGAGGCTCTCGTAGGGTGGGCAAAGGCGCTCTTGCGCCGTGCCCAGCATCTACCAGCAACCGAAACCAGAATGGTGGGCACGCTTCGCTTTGCCCACCCTACGGCACCTACAACACCGTCAATCCATCACCAGCGCCACGCGTCCGATCGCCTTGCGGTCGATCAGCAGCCGCATCGCCTTCGCATAGTCTTCCAGCGGCAGGCGGTGCGAGACGTTCGGGCGCAGCTTGCCTTCCTCCGCCCATTGCAGCAGCGCCTTCAGGCGCACTTCGCCGAGCGCGGGATTTCTTCGCACGGCCTCGCCGGCACGCACCCCCAACACGCTGGCGCCCTTGATCAGCAGCAGATTGGTCTTGGCCGAACCGATGCCGCCGGTGAAGCCGATCACCAGAAGCCGCGCGCCCCAGGCGATGCAGCGCATCGAATCCTCGAAAACCTGGCCGCCGACGGGATCGAACACGACATCCGCGCCGCGGCCATCGGTGATGCGCTTGACGGCATCGCGAAACGGCTCGCGATCGTAGCGGACGAGATGATCGGCGCCGCGCGCCTTTGCGATCGCAAGCTTCTCGTCGCTGGAGGCGGTCGCGATCACGGTCGCGCCCAGCATCTTGCCGATCTCGACGGCGGCAAGGCCGACGCCGCCGCCGGCGCCATGCACCAGCAGCACCTCACCCGGCGCGACCCGGCCGCGATCGATCAGTGCATGATAGGCCGTGCCGTGACCGGCGAGATAGGTCGCAGCCTCCGCATAGTCGAAAGTGGACGGCTTAGGTGTGAGCTGAGATGGCGTCACCACCGCCTCATCGGTGAAGGCGCCGTGGCGCATCTTCGCGATGACTTTGTCGCCGACGGCAACGCCCCTCGCCTCCGCCCCCACTTCGATGACATCCCCGGCTGCTTCCATGCCGGGCGTGAACGGCAGCTCTGGCTTGAGCTGATATTCGCCCGCCGCCATCAGCACGTCGGGAAAATTCAGCCCGGCGGCGCGGATCGCAACGCGCACCTCGCCGTGCCCAAGCGGCGGCGACGGAAACTGCTCCAGCCGCAACGTCTCGGGCGCCCCGAGTTCGCGGCAGACGACAGCCCGCACCATCAGGCCGCACTCGCCTTTTGACGCTGCAGCGCCTCGCGGATCAGCGGCAGGCGGTCGTTGCCAAAGTACATGTCGGTCTTGCCCACGAAGATGGTCGGCGAGCCGAAACCGCCACGCGCGACGACCTCCTCCGTATTCGCCTTGAGCTGGTCCTTGATGCCCTGCTCTGCGATGCCGGCGAAGAATTTCTGTTCGTCGATTCCCACCTTCCTGCAGATGTCGGCGAGCACCGCGTCCTGCGAGATGTCCTTGTCCTCGCCCCAGTAGGCCTCGAACACGGCGGTCGCGAACGGCACCATGTCCTTGCCCAGCCAGATGCAGCCACGCATCGCCTTGACGCTGTTCACCGGAAACACCGTCGGCGGCATCTTGATCGACAGGCCAGCCGAGCGGGCCCAGTCGGCGAGGTCCTTTTTCATGTAGCGCGCCTTCAGCGGCACCGGCTTCTCCCGCTGCGCATAGACACTCGGGTTGACGGTGTTGAAGATGCCGCCCACCAGGATCGGCCGCCAGATGATCTCCGCGCCGAGCTCCTTCGCGAGCGGCTGGATGTTGTGGAAGGCGAGATAGGTCCAGGGGCTGGAACAGTCGAAGAAGAATTCGATCATGGCGTTTCCGGTCCGGCGGCGCGGGTTTGACGACTTTTGTCGTTCTGTACCTCGACGTTAAGACATGGCAGGAAGGGGCGCAACACAACCCGCCGGGAGGCCGCCATGCTGTTTCCAACCACGATCGCCGGCTCCTTGCCGAAGCCGGAATGGCTCGCCGAGCCCAACATGCTCTGGGCGCCCTGGAAGTCGCAGGGCGAAGAGCTCTTGCGCGCCAAGCGCGACGCGACACTGATCTGGCTGAAGATCCAGGAGGACGCCGGCATCGACATCGTCACCGAGGGCGAGCAGGCCCGCCAGCATTTCGTGCACGGCTTCCTGGAGAAGATCGAAGGCATCGACTTCGCCCACAAGGTCGAGATGGGCATCCGCAAGGATCGCTACAAGGCGATGGTGCCGCAGGTGGTCGCCCCGCTCCGGCTCAAGGGCCGCGTTCATGCCGACGAGGCGCGGGTCGCGCGTTCGCACACGAAAAAGAAGCTGAAATTCACCCTGCCCGGGCCGATGACCATCATCGACACGATTGCGGACCGTTATTACGGCGACCGCGTCAAGATGGCGTTCGCCTTCGCCGAGCTGCTAAACGAGGAGGCCAAGGCGCTACAGGCCGACGGCGTCGATCTCGTGCAGTTCGACGAGCCCGCCTTTAACGTCTATATGGACGAGGTCAACGACTGGGGCATCAAGGCGCTGGAGCGCGCGGCGCAGGGCCTCTCCTGCGCCACCGCCGTGCACATCTGCTACGGTTACGGCATCAAGGCCAACACCGACTGGAAGGAGACGCTCGGCAGCCAATGGCGGCAGTATGAGCAGATCTTCCCGGCGATCGACGCCAGCCCGATCCAGCAGGTCGCGATCGAGTGCCGCAATTCGAAGGTGCCGCTCGACCTGCTGGCGCTGCTCAAGACCAAGATCGTGCAGGCCGGCGTGATCGACGTCGCCAGCGACACGGTGGAGAGCGCCGACGACGTCGTGAAGGTGATCGAGGCGGTGTCGAAATTCGTCCCCAAGAGCAACATTATCGCCACCACCAATTGCGGCATGGCGCCGATGCGGCGGGAGATCGCGGAAGCCAAGCTGGTAACGCTCGGCGCGGGTGCTGCGCTGGCGCGCGAGAAACTCGGGTGATTGCAAGGGCGGGCGCTGTGCTAAGGCAGCGCCGTCGGATGCAACACTGGCGCGTAGCCGGCGTTCAATGTGCGCAGCGTTGAGGGCGGCGTCAACAACGCCGCTTCGCCAAGCCGACGCCCGACCGCGCTATAGCCCGCCGGTGACCACAGCAGGGTCCTGCCCTGCGTCACCAGAAAGCTCTCCGCACCCTGCTGAACCATCGCACCTTCGGGAAGCTGGTCCAGCGGCACCAGCAGTGCGTGCAGCCGCTTCCTGCCGTGATCGAGCCGCTCGTGATGCAGCACCGTGTCGATGTCGTGCATACGGACGCCGTGCACGCGATTGCCCTTCTCCCATGCGGCCCGGAAGCGATTGGCATCGTCGCGGCGACAATAGAAGCAGGGGCGATGGCCGGCGGCGAGCGCAGTGGCCTCGTCCAGGAAGAACAGCTCGGTCCAGCTGCGCTGTGCCATCACCTCGCGGCGCCGGCCGCGGAATTCGCAAGTGCAGGTGAGCCAGGCCGGCGACGACCAGCGCTTCTTCAGCAGCGTCTTCGTCGCGGGATCATGGATGATGCCGCGGTTGCCGGTGAACAGGCCGCGATGCGGGGTGGCGATGATGTCGCCTGTCGGCGTGACGCGGTTTTGCAGGGGCATGGCTCCCTCCGCCCGTCATTGCGAACGAAGCGAAGCAATCCAGAAATGCATCCGCGGAAGCAGTCTGGATTGCTTCGTCGCTTCGCTCCTCGCAATGACGGCGACAGTCACGCCGCCCCATCTCGCAGCGGCGGGTGGTAGGACAGCGCGGTGTCCCAGGGGAAGAAGATCCAGGTGTCCTGCGACACTTCCGTGATGAAGGTATCGACCAGCGGACGGCCCATCGGCTTGGCGTAGACCGTGGCGAAATGCGCATCGGGCAGCATCTCGCGCACCAGCTTGCCGGTCTTGCCAGTGTCGACGAGATCGTCGACGATCAACAGCCCTTTGCCGGTGCCGCCGCCGAGCTTCATCGCCGCCTCGGAAATACCCTTGAGGACCTGGAGCTCGCCCTGCTTGTTATGCTCGTAACTGGCGATGCAGACCGTATCGATCACGCGCACGCCAAGCTCGCGCGCCACGATCGCGGCCGGCACCAGGCCGCCACGGGTGATCGCGATCACCGCATGGAACGGGCCGACCTCGTTCAGCCGCCAGGTCAGCGCCCGGCAATCGCGGTGGAACTGGTCCCACGAGACCGGGAAGGCCTTGCCCGCCCGCTCCTGCGCGCTCAGTTCCGGTGCCTCACCAACCATTGTCGTCTCCTGCTTCGTCAAACGTCCAGCAAGCTGGGCGCTTTAGCGGGTGATGTTCAATCCCGCCAGCATTTCCTTCACCGCCGCCATCGCCGCCGCGAGCTTGTCCGCATCGCGCGAGCGCACCACGAGATTGGTGTTGGGCCTCTGCTCTTCGTCCATGAAGGGATAGCTGCCGATGATGGTGTCGGGGTGAGCGGCGGCAATGGCCCGCAGTGGACTGCCGATGTCGCCCTCGCGCGCATTGGCGCGGACCGATTCGGAGAGCATGCGCACGCCGGATTTCAGCTTGGGCGAAACGATGTCCATCATCGCCTGCATGATCGAGGGCACACCGGCCATCACGATGACATTGCCGATCTTGAAGCCGGGGGCGAGGATGGTCGCGCTCTGGATCAGCTCGGCACCATCAGGGATGCGGGCCATGCGCAAGCGGGCCTCATTGAGGTCCTGCTCGCTCCAGCGCTCGCGGAAGCGGGCGACCACCTCCGGATGATGATCGATGCCGACGCCAAAGGCCTTGGCGACGCTGTCGGCAGTGATGTCGTCATGGGTCGGGCCAATGCCGCCAGTGGTGAAGACATAGGTGTAGCGTTGCCGCAGTGCATTCAAAGCGGCGATGATGTCGTCCTCCTCGTCGGAGACGATCCGCACTTCCTTCAGGTCGATGCCGATATTGGTCAGATATTCGGCGATGAAGCCGATGTTCTTGTCCTTGGTCCGGCCGGACAGGATTTCGTCCCCAATGACCAGAATGCCCGCCGTGACGATCTCGCTCATAAAACTGTCCCTCACCTGTGGCGCCGACTTTGCCGAGGTAACGCGTTCAAGTCACGCGGTTTTGCTGCCGAAATAAGCAGTCCTCAGCCATTTTTTCAGGCAAGCCGCCGGGCATCCCCGGCAAATGCCCATCCTCCATGCTTATCGCGCTGGCCCGCCCCTTGCTACCACATGAAAGTCATGCACTCTTGCCGCATGGCCACGGAAACAAATCGGGATCTATGGCAATCGCGTTTGATGAAATGAATATTCCCGGCGGGGACCTTCGCCCCGCCTATCAGGAGCTGGCGCGCTGGCTCAAGGAGACGCCTCCCGAGGCGCTCGAATATCGCCGCCAGGAGGCGGAGCTCCTGTTCCGCCGCATCGGCATCACCTTTGCGGTCTATGGCGAGGCCGAGGCGACAGAGCGCCTGATCCCATTCGACGTGATCCCGCGGATCATGTCCGGCAAGGAATGGGCACTGCTGGAGAAGGGCCTGAAGCAGCGCGTGCGCGCGCTCAACATGTTCTTGCGCGACATCTATCATGGCCGCGACATCCTTCGCGCCGAGATCGTGCCTGACGATCTGATCTTCCAGAACCCGGTGTTCCGTCCCGAGATGAACGGCCAGCAGGTGCCGCACGACGTCTACGTGCACATCGCCGGCATCGACATCGTCCGTGTCGACGCCGAGAATTTCATCGTGCTGGAGGACAATGCGCGGACGCCCTCGGGCGTGTCCTACATGCTGGAAAACCGCGAGATCATGATGCGGCTGTTTCCGGATCTGTTCGCCCGCCACAAGGTGGCGCCGGTCGAACGCTATCCGGACGAGCTGCTCGCCGCGCTGCGCTCGGTCGCGCCGCAGAGCGCCTCGGGCGAGCCGACAGTCGCGCTGCTCACCCCCGGCGTCTACAACTCGGCCTATTACGAGCACTCCTTTCTCGCCGACAAGCTCGGCATCGAGCTGGTCGAAGGCCGCGACCTCATCGTCAAGAACAACGAAGTGTTCATGCGGACGACGGAAGGCTTGAAGCGGGTGGACGTGATCTATCGCCGCGTCGACGACGATTTCCTCGATCCCCTCACCTTCCGCCCCGATTCCGTGCTCGGCGTGCCCGGCCTGATGTCGGCCTATGCGGCCGGCAACATCACGCTCGCCAACGCGGTCGGCACCGGCATCGCCGACGACAAGGCGATCTACTCCTACATGCCCGATATCGTAAAATTCTATCTCGGCGAGGAGCCGATCCTGAAGAACGTGCCGACCTGGCGCTGCCGCGAGCCGAAGGATCTCGCCTATGTGCTGGACAATCTCGGCGAGCTCGTCGTCAAGGAAGTCCATGGCTCCGGCGGCTACGGCATGCTGATCGGCCCCGCTGCTACCAAGGCGACGATCGAAGCCTTCCGCGAGAAGCTCAAGCGCGAGCCGGAAGGCTTCATCGCACAGCCGACGCTGGCGCTCTCGACCTGCCCGACCTGCACGGCGTCAGGCCTCGCCCCACGGCATGTCGACCTGCGGCCGTTCGTGCTCACCGGCAGCAAGCGCACCACGATCGTGCCGGGCGGGCTGACACGCGTCGCACTGAAGGAAGGCTCCCTGGTGGTGAATTCGAGCCAGGGCGGCGGCACCAAAGACACCTGGATTTTGGACGAGTAGAGAGATGCTGTCGCGTACCGCCGAAAACCTCTACTGGCTCGCCCGCTACGTCGAACGGGCCGAATACCTCGCGCGCACCATCGATGCGACCTTGCGCGTCACTGCGCTTCCCGCCGCCTATATCGGCAAGACCAATGAATGGGATTCGGCGCTGCTCACCGCCGGCGTCGCCGCCAGCTTCTATCAGCAATATGAGGAAGCCAACGAGCACAACGTCGTCGACTATCTCTCGTTCTCGGCGGACAACCCGTCCTCGATCCGGAACTGCATCGAGGCGGCGCGACTGAACTCGCGCTCGGTGCGCACGGCGCTGACCAGCGAGATGTGGGACACCATCAACTCGGCCTGGATCGAGCTCCAGGCGGTCTGGAGCAAGGGCACCTCCACGCGCGAGGACCTCGCCAAATTCCTGCGCTTCGTGCAGGAGACCTCGCTGCGCTTCGACGGCTCGGCCTATCGGACCATGCTGCGCAACGATGCCTACTGGTTCTCGCGGATGGGCGTGCATCTCGAACGCGCCGACAACACCGCGCGCATCCTCGATGTGAAGTATCACGTGCTGTTGCCCGAGGAGGAGCATGTCGGCGGCCCGCTCGACTTCTACCAGTGGAGCTCGATCCTGCGCTCGGTCTCGGCGCTGACTGCCTATCATTGGGTCTACCGCGAGACGCTGAAACCGTGGCTAATCGCAGACCTGCTGATCCTCAACGACACGCTGCCGCGCTCGCTGGCGAGCTGCTACGGCAATCTCGTGCGCAACCTCGACCAGATCGGCGTCGCCTATGGCCGCCAGGGCCCGGCCCAGCGCCACGCCCGCGGCATCCGCAACCGGCTGGAACACAGCAATATGAACGACATTTTCCAGCACGGCGTGCATGAATTCATTCAAGAATTCATCGCGGACAATTCCAGGCTGGGCGAAATCATCACGAAGCAGTATTTGATCTGATGTCCGCCGACTGACGAAATGGGATACCGTCATGGCCGGGCAACAGCGCGAAGCGCGTCTTCGCGCTAGACGTCCCGGCCATCCACGTTCTTGCTTTCGCGCGACGAAGAAGGACGTGGATGCCCGGGACAAGCCCGGGCATGACGAGCTTCTTTGCGGCGACAGTCGGGCCCAAACCACTAACGACACGGTCTACCATGCGCCTGCGAATCCAGCACACCACGACCTATCGCTACGAGCCGCCGGCCAGCAGCGTGATTCAGATCCTGCGCATGACGCCCGGCAGCCATGACGGGCAATATGTGGCGGAATGGCAGATCGACGTCTCGACCGACACCAAGCTCGACACCCACGAGGACGCGTTCGGCAACGTCACCCATGTGCTGTCCTGCGGGCCCCTCAGTGACATCAAGATCACCGCCGAGGGCCTGATCGAGACCCACGACACCGGCGGCGTGCTGCGCGGCACGGACGAGCGCTTTCCGGCCGGCATGTTTTTGCGCCCGACCGACCTCACCACCGTCAATCCGGCGATGATGGCGGTTGCGCGCCAGTTGCGTAGCGAGGCCGAGAGCGACACGCTCGGCTTCCTGCACACGTTGATGACGCAAATCAGCGATCACATGACCTTCGACGAGGACCCGACCAACAGCGGCACCTCGGCGGCCGAAGCCTTCGCGCTCAAGCGCGGCGTGTGCCAGGACTACGCACATATCTTCATCGCCTGCGCGCGCAGCGGCGGCGTGCCGGCACGCTTCGTCTCCGGGCACTTCCTGCGCTCCGACGGCACGGTGCATCAGGAGGCCGGCCACGCCTGGGCGGAGGCCTATGTGCCCGATCTCGGCTGGGTCGGCTTCGATCCCGCCAACAGCATCTGCGCCACCGACGCCCATGTCCGCGTCGCGATCGGGCTCGACTATCTCGGCGCAGCCCCCGTGCGCGGCACCCGCTATGGCGGCGGCACGGAGACGCTGACGGTGACGGTCAAGGTCGAGCAGGCCGGCCGCGGCGGGCAATCGCAGTGGCAGAGTTAGCTGTCATTCCGGGGCGCGACAACGTCGCGAGCTACGGTACGCAATTGCGCACCTGAGAATCCATCGGGCCGCAGAGCTAGTGGATAAATGGATTCCGGGTTCGCGCTGGGCGCGCCCCGGAATGACGTGTCCCAGGGAATCGGGGGTTGGAGCGGCCCCCGAAATTGGCTAGTAATTCCGCGCAAACGCGTTCGGGGACTGGAAATGACCTATTGTTGCGGAATCCTGGTTCGGGACGGTCTGGTGATGATCGCCGATACCCGCACCAATGCCGGCCTCGACAACGTCTCGACCTTCCGCAAGCTGCACATCTTCTCCAAGCCCGGCGAACGCATCATGGCGATCGCCAGCGCCGGCAACCTCGCCATCAGCCAGTCGGTGCTGTCGACGCTCACCGAAGGCCTGGAGGACCCCGACACGGGCGAGATCGAGACGCTGATGAACGCGCCGACCATGTTCCAGGCGGCTCAGCGCATCGGCCGAGCGATCCGGTCCGTGCACGCGACCGAAGGGCCGGCGCTGAAATCCGAGGATGTCTCGTTCGACGTCTCCTTCCTGTTCGGCGGCCAGATCAAGGGCTCCCGGATGCGCCTGTTCATGATCTACACCGCCGGCAATTTCATCGAGTGCACCACCGACACGCCGTACTTGCAGATCGGCGAGCACAAATACGGCAAGCCGGTGCTCGACCGCGCCATGCATTACGACGTCGAGCTCTACGAGGCGCTGAAGACCGGCCTGATCTCGATGGACTCCACCATGCGCTCCAATCTCGGCGTCGGCTTGCCGATCGACGTGCTGGTGGTGCGCAACGACGCTTGCGAGGCCGATCTCAATCACCGCATCGAGGCGGGCGAGCCCTATTTCCACGATCTGCGCTCGCGCTGGTCGGCGGCGCTGCGCGCCGCGCATCAGAACATTCCGCGCCCGCCCTACAAGAACGAAAAAGAACCCAAAACCTGACAGCGAAAGAAAAGGCAGGAAACAATGAGTGAAACAAAGAAGATCGCAGTGGTGACGGGCGCCGGCACCGGTGTCGGACGTGCGGCGTCGCTGGCGCTGATGAACGCCGGCTTCACCGTTGTGCTCACAGGGCGCCGGC
The DNA here is from genome assembly GCF_900099855.1 of Bradyrhizobium sp. Rc2d. Lineage (NCBI taxonomy): Bacteria > Pseudomonadati > Pseudomonadota > Alphaproteobacteria > Hyphomicrobiales > Nitrobacteraceae > Bradyrhizobium > Bradyrhizobium sp. Rc2d. The sequence goes on from NZ_FNCU01000016.1 coordinate 25,963, forward strand.
TCGACATGCTCGAGGAGACCGCGAAGCTCGGCCCCGCGGGAAAGAGCCTGTGCGTCACCGCCGACATGACAAAGCCGGATTCGATCGCCGCGCTGTTCGACAAGGTGAAGGCCACCTATGGCCGCCTCGACGTGCTCTTCAACAATGCCGGCATGGGCGCGCCGGCCGTGAACTTCGAGGATCTCAGCCTCGAGCAGTGGCAGGCGGTGGTGAACACCAACCTCACCGGCCCGTTCCTGTGCACGCAGCACGCCTTCCGCATCATGAAGGACCAGACCCCGCGCGGCGGCCGCATCATCAATAACGGCTCGATCTCGGCGCATGCGCCGCGGCCGTTCTCGGCGGCCTACACCTCGACCAAGCACGCCATCACGGGCCTGACGAAAGCAAGCAATCTCGACGGCCGCATGTACGACATCGCGGTCGGCCAAGTCGATATCGGCAATGCGGCGACGCCGATGACCGACCGCATGGTCAACGGCCCCGGCGTGCTCCAGCCCGACGGCACCACCAAGCACGAGCCGCGCATGGATGCGAAAGCGGTCGGCGATGCCGTCGCCTACATGGCAAGCCTGCCGCTCGATGCCAACGTGCTGACCATGACGGTGATGGCGACCAAGATGCCGTTCGTGGGGCGGGGGTGATTAAAGAACGCGGCGCCTCCACAATCGTCATTGCGAGCGCAGCGAAGCAATCCAGACTGCCCCCGCGGTGAGATTCTGGATTGCTTCGTCGCAAGGGCTCCCCGCAATGACCTGGAGAGAGCGGAGCCCCCTACTCCAAACTCTCCACCCGACGCAGGCTGGGGAACAGCTTCATCCACAAGAGCGCCACTGCGACCGTGCAGACGCCGCCGAGCACGGCGGCGGGCATGGCGCCGAACAGGGCGGCGGTGAGCCCGCTCTCGAACTGGCCGAGCTGGTTCGAGGCGTTGATGAAGAGGAAGTTCACCGCGCCGACCCGGCCGCGCATCTCGTCGGGCGTCGACAGCTGCACCAGCGAGAAGCGGATCACAACGCTGATCGTGTCGGCCGCGCCCAAGACGGCGAGCGCGAGCACCGACAGCCACATCCAGGACGACAGCGCGAACACGATCGTGGCGACGCCGAACACGATCACGGCCTGAAACATGCGCAGGCCCACATGCCGCGAAATGGCGTGACGCGCCAGCACCATGGTCATCAAGAGCGCGCCGACCGCAGGTGCCGCACGCAGCACGCCGAGCCCGACCGGGCCGGTCTGAAGGATGTCGCGGGCATAGATCGGCAACAGCGCAGTGACGCCGCCGAACAGCACGGCGAACAGGTCGAGCGAGATGGTGCCCAGGATCGCGGGGTTACCGCGCATGAAGCGGACGCCGGCAAAGATATTGTCCGAGTTCGTCCCCTCCTTTGCGACCGCTTGCGGGCGCGGGCGGATGAAGCCGGTCAAAATCATCCCCAAAACCCAGAACAGCACCATCACGGCATAGGCCAGATGCGGCGCGACCGCATAGGCGAAGCCGCCGAGCGCGGGTCCCGTGATGGTCGCGACCTGCGCCGCGCCGCTGGAGACCGCGGTGGCGCGCTGGAGCGAACCTTGCGGTGCGATCAGCGGCAGCAGCGCCGCCGTGGTCGGGCTCTCGAAGGCGCCGGCGATGCCGAGCACAAAGGTCGCGATAAAGATCTGCACCTCGCCGACGGCACCAAGATAGGTGATGAGGGCCAGATAGAGCGCGGTCGCCGCTTCCACGAGCTGGCAGAGCTGGACGACGCGCTTGCGCTCGTAGCGGTCGGCGGCGTGTCCAGCGACGAACACGAGCAGCGCGGTCGGCAGGAACTGGACGAGGCCGACCATGCCGAGGTCGAAGGCCGAGCCGGTGAGATCGTAGATCTGCCAGCCGATCGCGACCGCCGCAATCTGGCTGGAAAAGCGCGACAGGCTGCGCGAGAGCAGGAAGAACAGGAAGGCGCGGTGGGCGAGAAGCGCGCGGGCACTGACCGGCCGACTGGCTGGTATCGGCTGCTCTGGCATCGCCTCTTGGATCGTGTTTTGGGTCACCCTCGGACCGTCCGCCCCCTGGTTCTCGACGTGCCCCGCGTGACTGAGGCGGACCGGCTTGTCAACAGCGGGACGCCTCCCGCATGTGCCGGCATTGCCTTTGCACCGCAGGCGCGGCCATAATCATTGGGGCTTTGGGGACATCATGCTGCGCTTGCAATCGGCACTCGGCATTTTCGCATTGCTGCTGATCGCCTTCGCGCTCGCAGAGAATCGGCGCGCCGTCTCGCTGCGACAGGCGGCGATCGGCCTCGCCGCCACCTTCGCGACCGCCATCGTCCTCCTGAAGCTGCCGATCGTCGCGCGCGCCTTCGGCGCCATCAACGACGCGGTCGGTGCGATCTCCGCGGCCTCGCGCGCCGGCTCCTCGTTCGTGTTCGGCTATGTCGGTGGTGGCCCCCTGCCCTTTGACGTGAAGGTGCCGGGTGCCGATTTCATCCTGGCGTTCCAGGCGCTCCCGATCGTGCTGGTGATGAGCGTGCTGACGACGCTGCTGTTCTACTGGCGGGTGCTGCCGCCGATCGTGCGGGGCATGGCTTGGCTGCTGGAGCGCACGTTAGGCGTCGGCGGCGCGGTCGGGCTGTCCACCGCCGCCAACATCTTTCTCGGCATGGTCGAGGCGCCGCTGTTCGTGCGGCCATATCTGAAGCAGATGACGCGCAGCGAATTGTTCCTGGTGATGACCGGCGGCATGGCCGGCATCGCCGGCACGGTGCTGGTGCTCTATGCGACGCTCCTTGCTCCCCTCATCCCCGACGCCGCTGCGCATTTCGTCATCGCCTCCGTGCTGGGCGCGCCGGCCGCGATCCTCGTCAGCCTGATCATGGTGCCGGAGACCTCAGACAGGCGCACCGGCGGCGCGCTGGAAAATCCCGAGATGGAGGTCTCCGGGACGATGGACGCGATCGTGAAAGGGACGAGTGCGGGGATCGAGCTGCTGATCAACATCGTTGCGATGCTGCTGGTGCTGGTGGCGCTGGTCTATCTCGTCAACGCAATCCTCAGCCTGCTGCCTGATATCGGCGGCGCCCCAATCTCGCTGCAACGGCTGCTGGGTCTGGTGATGGCGCCGGTATGCTGGCTGATGGGACTGCCATGGGACCAGGCGGTCACCGCCGGCAGTCTGATGGGCACGAAAACCGTGCTCAACGAGCTGATCGCCTATGTCGACTTCTCGAAGCTGCCACCCGATACGCTCGATCCGCGCTCGCGCCTGATCATGCTCTACGCGATGTGCGGCTTCGCCAATTTTGCCAGCCTCGGCATCATGATCGGCGGCCTCGGCGTCATGGCGCCGGAGCGGCGCGAGGAGATCAACGCGCTCGGATTGAAGTCGATCGTGTCGGGGACGCTGACGACGTGCCTGATGGGCGCGGTGGTGGGGGTGTTGGCGTAGCGACGGTCCCGTAGCCCGGATGGAGCGCAAGCGCAATCCGGGACCAGCATCGCCGCGGAGAGACTTCCCCGGATTTCGCTTCGCTCCATCCGGGCTACGAACCAGCTCTCCCCGTCATTGCGAGCGAAGCGAAGCAATCCAGAAATGCATCTGCGGACATAGTCTGGATTGCTTCGTCGCAAGAGCTCCTCGCAATGACGGCGGGGCGAGCGCCTACGCCTTCAACTCCACCGTCCTGAATTCCGCCGGCAGGATCACCTCCAGCAATTCCACGTCGTCGGAATAATCCAGAATCATGTGCTTGATCTTCGGCGGCTGGGTCCAGGCACTGCCTTCCTTCATCAAGGTCTCGCCCTGCCCGTCCATGTAGGTCTTCACCCAGCCCTTGAGCACGTAGACCATCTGGAAGTCGACGTCGTGGAAGTGCAGCTTCGACACCTCGGCCGGATTGCAGGGGCCTTGCAGGCGGATCACATGCGCTTGCGCGAGGCCGTGGGTCGCCTCGGCGATGCCGAGGTCGCGGTATTTGGCGTAGGCGCGCAGGCCGTCGGCTTTGAAGTCTTCCTCCCGGTGATGGCTGATCGCGATGCGCTGCTTAGGACGTGCGGGCTTCTTGGGTGCGGCAGTGCGGGCCTTCGCCTTCACCGCCTTGCGTGCAGAGGATCGCGCCGCTGCCTTGGCGCCGCTCCGCTTCTTCACCGCGGTCTTCGTTGCGGGTCTCGATGCCTTTTGCTTGGCCATTGTCTGCCTCCCTGATCTGAGCCGCCCCGCCGGACGGGTACAACCCGAAAGGCAGATTATCCAGTCTTGGACGAGGCAGCAATTGCCGGGCTTAAGACCAGTCACTCGACGACCCAATCGGTCGTAGCTTGTCCCAAGCTGTCGTGGCGAGCGGCCATCGTCTCGTATTCGTTCTCACGCTGAATTAATCTCGCCGGGAGATTCTGGGGGAATTGATTCATGGGCAACAGCGTAGGTCAGCGTGCATTTCAAAATGCCCGGCTTCAGAAACGGCAAAAGGCCGAAGTGTTGCCATTGCTCGGGCACGCGCTCCAGCTGCACAAGATGGGGCTTCTCCCCGAGGCCCAGACTGCCTATCGCCAACTCCTGCAGCTCGCACCCAACCAATTCATCGCGCTGCATATGCTCGGCACTTTGGAGTCCGATGCCAAAAACTACCAGCAAGCCGAAATTCTGCTGAACCGAGCGGTTGCCGTGGATCCGCGATCTGCCGAAGCTCATATGAGCCTAGGCGTCGCGCGAAACGGGCTACGACGTCACGATGAGGCACGCGAGAGCTATCGAAAGGCCCTCGCCTTGCGACCCAACTACGCCCTGGCCCTGTCCAATCTCGGCAACGTGAGCGTGGCTCTTGATCTCGTCCAAGAAGCGCTCGAGAGCTACGACAAGGCGCTCGCAATTAACGGCAACCTTGCCGAAGCCCACAACGGTCGGGGTTGGGCGCTCTGCCGTCAGCGCAACTATGACGAGGCCGTCGCAAGCCTGAACCGTGCGCTGTCGATCAAGCCTGACTATGCCTCAGCGCTCGCGAACCGCGCCATCGCGTTGCGAGAACTTCAGCGATTTGACGAAGCCCTGGCAGACGGCGATCGGGCAATCGCGCTGGCACCCGACGACGCGAATGGGTGGCTCGCACGGGCCGGTGTCCTGCTCCAGATCCAGCAAATTTCCCAGGCATCGCACGATTGCGAGAAGGCCCTCGCGATCGCTCCCGATTCCATTCAAGCTCACTCGATGCTCGGCCTTTGTCTCGCCGGGCTTGGCCGGATCGAGGAAGCCCTCGCCAGCTTCGACAGAGCCCTTGACATCCAGCCTGACCTCCAGAGCGCGATCTCTAACAAGATATTCACGCTCGATTTTATGCCGGACGCCAGCGTTGAGCAGCATCAGCAAGCGCGGCGAGTATGGTGGGAGCAGATCGGCGCGAAAATCGCTTCAGAAGCGGCGGGACCGCATGACAATGGCCGCGATCTGGATCGCCGTCTGGTGCTTGGCTATGTCTCGTCGGACTTTAACGCGCATTCGGCCGCATTTGTTTTCAAGCCAGTCCTGCAACACCATGACCGGGCGCAGTTCGAGATCGTGTGCTACTCTTGTTCGTCAAAAGTGGATGCGACGACCGGCGAATTTCAAGGGTTCGCCGATCGCTGGCGCGACGCCTCGCAATGGACCGACGATCGCCTCGCCGCTCAGATCCGCGCCGATGGCGTCGATATCCTGATCGATCTGTCCGGCCATACCAGAGGAAACCGGCTCGGCGTGTTTGCGCGCAAGCCGGCACCGATCCAGGTGCATGGTTGGGGCCACGGCACAGGCACGGGGCTGCCAACGATCGATTATCTGTTCTCGGACCCCGTCGCGATTCCTTTCGCGGTTCGGCATCTGTTTGCGGAGACCGTCGTCGACCTGCCGTGCTTCGTGACGCTGGCGCCGCTGCCCGCCGGGATTGCTCGGGCGGAGGCGCCGGCGCTCTCGAACGGCTTCGTCACATTCGGTGTCTTCAACCGCATCAGTAAAATTTCGGACGAGGCGGTGGAAGTCTGGTCCAGGATTCTCGAGCGGGTGCCGGGTTCGCGACTTCTGATCAAGGATGTTGCGCTGGACGATCAACTGGTCCGCGACAATCTGCTGGCGCGGTTTGCGGCTTGCCGATTGCCGGCCGAACGCGTCGATCTGCTCGGAGCCACCTTGCGAAGCGAACATCTGGCATCGTTCAATCGCGTCGACATTGCGCTCGACACCTTCCCACAGAATGGCGGCGTCAGCACATTGGAAGCCTTGCAGATGGGGGTGCCCGTGGTGGCGAAGCTCGGGACCAGTCTGCCCAGCCGTGCCGGCGGCGCCATCCTCACCGCGCTTGGCCTGCCGAACTGGGTCGCGGATGGCGATGAGGCCTATATCGAAATCGCAGCTGGCGGTGCGGCGCAGATCGGCGACCTCGACAAGTTGCGCCGCGAACTGCCCGGACAGATCGACGCTGCGGCCGCCGGCAATCCTGCCTCATACGCGCGAGCGGTGGACGAGGCCTATCGCGCGATGTGGAAACGCTATTGCAACGGCGGCGTCTGATCTCTCCTCAATGCAGCCGGAACACGCCATCTACGGCGCGCAGCTCGGCCGGCTTGATCAGCTTGGAATGCGCCACCGTCACCGAGAACAAGGGCCCGTCGAGCTTCTCCTGCCAGAAGGCGAGGAAATCCTTCAGCGCCGGAAATTTCGGAAACATGTCGTAGTTCTGCCAGACATACGTCTGGAGCAGCGAGGGATGATCCGGCATCCGATAGAGAATTTGCGCCGTCGTCAGCCCGTAACCCAGCATCTGTTTCCGGAAATCCTCGGAAACGCCCCCACTCCGCAGTCCCATGCCAACCTCCTTTGCAGGAGCGCATTGAAGGGGGCGGCCTGGTCGGTGTGTGCTTGACGAGCCACCCGGTACTGATGCGCTCACATGAGAGAAATGTGACGCAAACTGACAATTCATCTCAAGCCCAAAAGTTTAACAAGCTGTTGAAATTCAATGCGTTAGCAGCAGACGCGGCTCCGTGCTAATACGGGCCCGGCGCGCCGTTAACGATGGAAAAGAGATTCTGGCAGTCCGCGCTTCCGGGTGCTAATTTTTCTGCTAGAAGCCCTTGCCCCCGCAAAATTCCCGTCCTATTTCTGCCTCGCCCGTGCTAGCACTCGCGGGCAACGACTGCTAACCATCTAAAAATCCTCAACCCGTGCAATTGCTTAGGAGGACTGCATGAAATTCCGTCCGCTTCACGACCGCGTCGTGGTCAAGCGCATCGACGCAGAAGAGAAGACCGCTGGCGGCATCATCATTCCCGACACTGCCAAGGAAAAGCCCTCCCAGGGCGAAGTCATCGCCGTCGGCCCCGGTGGCCGCGACGAAGCCGGCAAGCTGATCCCGATCGACCTCAAGATCGGCGACCGCGTGCTGTTCGGCAAGTGGTCCGGCACCGAAGTCAAGATCGACGGCGAAGACCTGCTGATCATGAAGGAAAGCGACATCATGGGCGTCCTCGACGTCCCCGCTTCCAAGAAGAAGGCGGCCTAAGAGCCTCTCTTTCCCTCCAGTCAAACACCTCAAGGAAAATTCCAGATGGCAGCCAAAGAAGTCAAATTCTCGGTTGAAGCGCGCGACAAGATGCTGCGCGGCGTCGACATCCTCGCCAATGCGGTGAAGGTCACGCTCGGTCCGAAGGGCCGCAACGTCGTACTCGACAAGTCGTTCGGCGCTCCGCGCATCACCAAGGACGGCGTCACCGTCGCCAAGGAGATCGAGCTCGACGACAAGTTCGAGAACATGGGCGCCCAGATGGTGCGCGAAGTCGCCTCCAAGTCCGCTGACGCGGCCGGCGACGGCACCACCACCGCGACCGTGCTTGCGGCGGCAATCGTGAAGGAAGGCGCCAAGTCGGTGGCCGCCGGCATGAACCCGATGGACCTCAAGCGCGGTATCGACCTCGCGGTCGAAGCCGTGGTTGCGGACCTCCAGAAGAACTCGAAGAAGGTCACCTCGAACGACGAGATCGCCCAGGTCGGCACCATCTCCGCCAACGGCGACGCCGAGATCGGCAAGTTCCTCTCCGACGCCATGAAGAAGGTCGGCAACGAGGGTGTCATCACCGTCGAGGAAGCCAAGTCGCTCGAGACCGAACTCGACGTCGTCGAGGGCATGCAGTTCGACCGCGGCTACATCTCGCCCTACTTCGTCACCAACGCCGACAAGATGCGCGTTGAGATGGACGACGCCTACATCCTCATCAACGAGAAGAAGCTCTCCTCGCTGAACGAGCTGCTGCCGCTGCTCGAGGCCGTGGTGCAGACCGGCAAGCCGCTGGTCATCGTCGCCGAGGACGTCGAAGGCGAAGCCCTCGCCACCCTGGTCGTGAACCGCCTCCGCGGCGGCCTCAAGGTCGCCGCCGTCAAGGCTCCGGGCTTCGGCGATCGCCGCAAGGCCATGCTGCAGGACATCGCGATCCTGACCGGCGGCCAGGCGATCTCGGAAGATCTCGGCATCAAGCTCGAAAACGTCACGCTCAACATGCTCGGTCGCGCCAAGAAGGTGATGATCGACAAGGAGAACACCACGATCGTCAACGGCGCCGGCAAGAAGGCCGACATCGACGCCCGCGTGGCCCAGATCAAGGCGCAGATCGAGGAGACCACCTCGGACTACGACCGTGAGAAGCTCCAGGAGCGTCTGGCCAAGCTCGCCGGCGGCGTCGCGGTGATCCGCGTCGGCGGCGCGACCGAGGTCGAGGTGAAGGAGCGCAAGGATCGCGTTGATGACGCGATGCATGCGACCCGCGCGGCCGTGGAAGAAGGCATCGTCCCGGGCGGCGGCGTCGCCCTGCTCCGTGCCTCCGAGCAGCTCAAGGGCCTGCGTACCAAGAACGACGACCAGAAGACCGGCGTCGAGATCGTGCGCAAGGCGCTGTCGGCTCCCGCTCGCCAGATCGCGATCAACGCCGGTGAAGACGGCTCGGTGATCGTCGGCAAGATCCTGGAGAACAAGGCCTACAATTACGGCTTCGACTCCCAGACCGGCGAATATGCCGACCTCGTCAAGAAGGGCATCATCGACCCGACCAAGGTGGTCCGTACCGCGATCCAGAACGCCGCCTCGGTGGCCGCGCTCCTGATCACCACGGAAGCCATGGTCGCCGAACTGCCCAAGAAGGGCGGCGCCGGTCCGGCGATGCCCCCCGGCGGCGGCATGGGCGGCATGGACTTCTAAGGTCCAGCCACCTCAACGACTACGAAACCCCGGCAGCGATGCCGGGGTTTTTGTTTGGTGGAATGCGCAGAGGCGGTGGCCTTGTAGCCCGGATGGAGCGCAGCGCAATCCGGGGCACCGTGTCCGGCGTAGCCAGTTTTCCTGGATTTCGCTACGCTGCATCCAGGCTACGAACCCACCTCATTCTGGCCTCACTCCACCTTCCCCAGCCGCTCCATGTGCGGCTCGCCGTCTTCGTCGAGCGACCAGAAGATCCGCGTTACCTTACCGACGAGATTGTCCATCGGCACGAAACCGAATGTCGACATCATGCGGCTGTCGGTGGAATTGTCGCGATTGTCGCCGAGCACGAAGAAGTGGCCCGGCGGCACCGTGAAGACGTTGGTGTTGTCCAGGAAGCCGTTGTCGATGCAGTCATAGGTCACATAGGACGCGCCGCTCGGCAGCGTCTCGCGCCAGCGCCTGACCTTGACGCCGCCGTCCACACCGCAGGCAGTGCCGGCGAGGCCGTACTCGAGCGCGACGCGCGTCACAGGGCGGTCGTTGAGGATGAGCTGGCCCTGCCGCATCTGGATGCGGTCGCCGGGCAGCCCGACCACGCGCTTGACGTAATCGACCGAACTGTCCTTCGCCGTCCGGAACACGACGATGTCGCCGTGTTCGGGCTCGGCGGCAAAGACACGGCCCGAGATCCAGGACTGCGCGAACGGGAAGGAATAGCGGCCGTAGCCATAGGCATATTTTGCGGCGAAGACGTAGTCGCCGACCATCAGCGTCGGCGCCATCGAACCAGAAGGGATGTTGAATGGCTGATACAGGGAGAAGCGAAACAGGAACGGCGGCGACCACAGCACCGGGATCAGCAGGATCAGGATGACAATCGCCTTCAATTCACGCGACTGCGCCGACGACCGCGGCCGGATCGTTTCTTGAAGAATGGTCATGCACCTGCCCTGATCAAGTTCGTAGCCGTCGCGAGATTACGCAACTTTTGCGCGCGTGCAATCCCGGCTCCGTGATCTTGGTCGCACAGGCGCGGCCACGCGTTCATAGCAGGGCGACAGACGGATATGTGAAGGGCCGCCAATGGGCGGCCCTCCGGTTTTCACGCGCTCTCGGGGGTTATCCCCGCGCAAGCTCGCTGAAACAGGTCCGCACCCAGTCGATTGTCACGCGGGTCGCGGCGTCGCGCTTGAGATGGTTTTGCACCAGCAGCCAGACGTCGCGCCGTTTCGGCAGCAGCGTGGCGCGCACGCGGCGGTCGCCGAGCAAATCGGTGCAGCTGTGCTCCGGCAGCACGCCCGCGGCCTGGTGCGAGCGGATCAGCGTGCGGATGACGCGGACATTGTCGGTGACGCAGCGCGGCCGGATTTTCTTCGTCCGCAGGAATTGCATCTCGGGAATGGCGCCGAGCTCGTCCGGATAGGCGCACAGCACCGGCTCGCCTTCAGTCGCGACCGGTTCGAAATAGTAGATGCGGATGTCGCCGAGTCTGGAGATCGAGAAGTCTCCCTTGTCGGGCTTGCACAGACGGATCGCGAGATCGGCTTCCCAGCGGGAGAATTTGACGTTCTCACTCGAGGTCAGGAATTGCAGCGTCAGGCCGGGATTGGCGCGCAGGAAGGCGCTCGCGCGCGGCGCCAGCACCTCCTCGGCGACCGCATTGGTCGTGGCGATGCGCAGTCGTCCCACCGGGCCCGGCAAGCTTTCACTGATGCGGCCGATCTCGGCGGCATGCACCGCCATGGCCTGGACATGCGCCAGCACCGCCTCGCACTGACGGGTCGGCTTGCGAAGACCGTCCGCAGCTTCAAACAGGCGCAGGCCGAGCGCACGCTCGATGCGCGACAGCCGGCGTCCAACCGTGGTCTCGTCGATGCGCAGCCGCGCGCTGGCGCCGGCATAGGTGCCCTCGTCCCTGACCGCGGCGATGATGCGAAGGTCGTCCCAATTCATGGCTTCAAGCCTATATCGGTCGGCATTGACCTGCAATATCGCAGCCATCGGCTGCAATATCCCTGCATATCAGCAGGCACCCGACCGACCTATGCTAAGGCCAACGTTCCGCCTTGGAGATTCTGAAGATCATGACGCCCGCAAAGACCCTGCTGCAGCTCGCCGGTGCCGACCTCACCCCGCCGCGTCTTGGCGACGCCGCGCTGGTGCTGATCGACATCCAGAATGAATATCTCGCAGGTCCCCTCGCCCTGCCCGACGCCAAGCCTGCGATCGCGCGGGCGGCTGCCCTGCTGGCACGGGCGCGCGAGCGCGGATCTGCGATCATCCACATCGCCCATCGCGGCAAATCCGGCGGTCTGTTCGATCGCTCCGCCGATCGCGGCGCCATCGTCGCCGAGCTCGCGCCGCGCGCGGACGAGCTCGTGATCGAGAAGGAGCTGCCGAACGCTTTCGCCGGCACCGACTTGCAGGCGCAGCTCGCCGCGAGCGGACGCAAGAACATCGTGTTGGCCGGCTTCATGACGCACATGTGCGTCAGCTCCACCGCCCGTGCCGCGCTCGATCTCGGCTTTCGCACGACCATCGATGCCGATTCCTGCGCCACACGTGATCTGCCCGACGGCCGCGGCGGCACGCTGGACGCCCCGACCATCCACGAGGTCGCGCTGGCCGAGCTGTCAGACCGCTTCGCGATCATCGCGCGCGGCGATGCGCTGACGTGAGTGCCGGCTGAATCTGGGCTTTTCCCCGCAAGGGGGCATTGAAGTCGGCCCAAAAGCGCGATGACGATTCATCCTCATCTCATCTTTAGACGGGCAAACATCGGCGGGCTTTGCCGACGTCACTCCACCCGCGCCAGCACCGCGAGCTTGCGGATGCCCTTGTTGCGGTAGGCGTCGAGGAATGCGTAATAGTCCTTGAACGACACGCAGCCGTTGGAATCGCCGTTCGGTCCGAGCATGAAGGTGTGCGCGAGCAAGCCGTCGCGGCCGTAGATCGCACTCTCGCCGCCGACCGGGGTCAGGCGCAGCGCCGGCACGCCGTGGAACAGCGCCTCGCGCGGCTTCAGCGTGTAGATGTGCGGCGGCGTCACGCCGCGCATGCGGACTTTCGACGAGCGCGGGTCGTCGAGATTGGAGCCGAGGCCGGAATGCGCCTCGAGCTTGGTGCCATCGGGCAGATAAACCGTCTTGGCGGTGATGTCGTAGACCGCGGTGTCGCGCTCATAGGGCGGCGCGCCACCGAACATCGGGTTCTGCTCCTTCGGCGCGATCGACGCGGTAATGCTGGCATCGGCCGAGGCATAGGCGAGCAGCCCGCCGGACGGCTCACGCTTGCCCCAGAGTTTTTCGACCATCGACTGGCGCGGACCGGTGATCGACATCACCGCGGCCTTGGCGCGATCGGCGAAGGATTTTGGCTTTGCCTCGGGCGCCGGCACGATCTCGGCCGGATCGGCCGAGGCCAGCTGCACGCCTGCGTCAGCGCGCTTGGCCTTGCCAGCGTCCGCAATCTTGGCCGAGCCGTGCGGCTTCAGCGCGTCCGCGACCTTCGCGATCACGCTCGGCTTCGCGGCCTCCTTTAGCGCGTCCTTTGACGTTTCCTTGGCCTCGGCAACCGTGGTTGCGGGCGCGGCAGGCGCGGCGCTGGCGGCGTTCGAGGCCACACCTTGCGTCGCAGCCGCGGCAAAGCGCTCGTTGAACATCTCGCGCGAGATCGGCGCGGCCACCTGCAACCGGTCGGGCAAGAGCGCGAAGGCTTCCTTGACCGCCTCACCCGCCTCGCGCAGCGCGACCTTGGGCGCGCGCTTGATCACCGGCTCGTCGTAGCCGCTGTTGCCGACGGTCGGATAGACGCTGGCGCCGAGGATGTTGGTGTAGACGGTCCAGCCGGCGCCGATCACGACGCAGCCGATCGCCGCGGCGCCAAGCCAATTGTGGGTGGTCATTTTCCGGGAAGATTTCCGCGAATAATTCTTCGAGAATTTCTTGGACTTCCGTGCCGCGTTACTCTGCGCAGCGATACTCGTACTCATTCGCCTTGCGTCCAGGACGGTGTCACTCAGTCCCCCTTCGAAGCGCCGCTGGTCACGATCCGGGAACAGCATCTCGCAGAGGGTCGGAGCGTCATTAAGGCGACTTTTAGTTAAATGCGGATTAAGTTCAGGCAGATGTGGGGCAACTCGTTAATGCTGTCCCATTTCGAGAAAAAAGCCCGCAGAACTACGGACTTAGGCGAGATTGTTAACTATAATTCTCGGCCGGAGCGGTGCGGTCAGCGCCCCTCCTCGGCCGCCTTTCTAAACGCATCCAACCAAGTCAATTTCGTGGTCTTCAATACCGCCTCACCCTAGCGGCGGAGCATTGCGCGAGGCTGGTGGACTCCGCTTCCAGCAGCCCTGCCCTGAGCCGACCGATCGCGGCAACAGCTCACGCACATCTCACATCGCGAACGGAAGCGCTCATGCGGCACGGCGCCGTGACTGAAAGTTGATCGCGCCGGTCTGGCAATCGCCGCCACGAGAAAATAGCTCCCACCTCGGCACTTTTCAGCAGCCTCTGCGGGTGATACGGTGGCGTATCAACATCGCCTTGAACTGTGCCGAGCACGCGAAACGGAGGCTGGCATGAGAGGCTTTTCACGCGCCGGGTTTTACGCCGCGGCGTGGTCATTGTTGTTGATTGGGTTTGCAAGTGCACAGCCTGCGACCAATGCGGGCTGCACGGCATCACCGTCGGTCGCGGGCACGCAAGTCTGGCGCTGCGACAACGGCATCACGATCGTTGCCGAAAACGGCGCCAGATTTGAACTAAAGGACGCCAACCGCGACGGACATATAGACTCCGTGGAGTTGAGCAGCAAAGCCCTGCTGATCGAGGTGCGCAAGAAGCCCGGCGGCAATCCCTTCAAGGTACTGACGCCGCAGGCGATCGCCGCAGTGCGCGGCACGAAATGGGCGGTCGATGTCGCTGACGCCAAGACCTCCGTGTTCGTCGCCGACGGCCGCGTCGGCGTGAGCCGCAGGGCCCGCGGACGCGGTGTCGTGCTCGGACCGGGTGAAGGCGTCGATGTCGAGCCAACCGGCCCGTTGACCGTCAAGACATGGGGCCAGCCGCGCGTCGACGCGCTGATGGCAAGGCTCGGACAATAAGGCCGGGTCGACAACGCTCGGCCAATGAGTTTTGGACGATAAAAGATTGCAAACCGACCGCATGCGTAGCCGACGCGTTCAGATCCTGGTGGCACTCGTCCTCACCGCGCTGTGGGGCGCGGGCGTCTATGCCGCGCACGCCAACGGCCATCTGCGCTTTCTCGACCGCCTCGAAGCGACGCTGACGGATTGGCGGACCCAGGTCCGCGGCGTGCAGCGTCCGCCCGATCTCGTCACCATCGTCGCGATCGACGATACCGTGGTGAAGCGCGGCGGCAGCTATCCGCTGCCGCGCGCCGATCTCGCCCGCGTCGTCGACACCATCGTGCAATTCAAGCCGAAGGTCGTCGCGATTGACTTGTTACTGGTCGACCGCAGCGCCGCGATCGGAGATGCGACGCTGGCAAATACACTTGCCACCGGTCCCATGGTGCTCGCCGCCGCGGCGATCTTCCCGTCCGCCAGCGAGACCGTGGCGCCGAGCAGCGACGGTCCCCTCGCCGTCCTGCCGCAGGCCGAGCGCTTCCTGCTGCCGCTGCCTGCGTTCGCCGACCATGCCGAGGTCGGCGTCGTCAACGTCGCGACGGGACAGTCGGGCTCGCCGCTCTCGGTGCCGATGCTGTTCCGGACGGCCGACAAGGTCGAGCTGTCGTTTCCCTTGCGCGTGGCGGCCCGCGCGCTGGACAAGCCGCTGACGATCGCGCCGGATCATCTCAGGCTCGGCGACCGCACGGTGCCGACCGACAGCGAGTTCGCGCTGCCGATCACCTATTACGGCCCGCGCCGCACCATCCGCACCGTCAGTGCGCAGAGCATCTTCGACGGCACGCTCAACCGCGCGGTGATCGAGAACCGGATCGTCGTGATCGGCGCTGCGGTCGCGGGCGGCGGCGACTTCTACCCGACACCGTTCGATTCGCTGATGCCGGGTGTCGAGGTGGTCTCGACCGCAATCACCCATCTCGTCGCCGGCGACAGTATCGTGCGCGACCGCAGGGTCCATATCGCCGACGCACTCGCCGCGATCCTCTTGCCGATGCTGCTGGTCGGCCTGCTCGCCTGGCGGCGCAGTGCGCTCGGCATCATAGCGGCGGCCGCGGTGATGCTCGCCTGGGCCGGGTTCAACGTGCTCGCGTTCACGCATGGGGTCTGGCTGAACGCCGCGACCACGCTCGCGGCCACGGTGCCGCCGGTTGCGGTGTTTGCCGGCGTGCAGTTGTGGGCGGGAGGCCGCCGTACGCAGTTTCTCGCCGCCAAGAGCAGGTCGCTGGCGCAATTCCAGGCGCCGGCGGTGCAGGACTGGCTGGCGCGCGATCCGAATTTCCTGTCCAAGCCCGTCCGCCAGGACGCAGCCGTCGTCTTCATCGATCTCTCCGGCTTCACGGCGCTGAGCGAACGGACCGATCCGGACGCGCTCCAGGACATGCTGAAGGCGTTTCACGCGCTGATCGACAAGACTGCGGTCGATTGCGGCGGCTTGATCACCGGC
Source organism: Bradyrhizobium sp. Rc2d (assembly GCF_900099855.1). Classification (NCBI taxonomy): domain Bacteria; kingdom Pseudomonadati; phylum Pseudomonadota; class Alphaproteobacteria; order Hyphomicrobiales; family Nitrobacteraceae; genus Bradyrhizobium; species Bradyrhizobium sp. Rc2d. The sequence goes on from NZ_FNCU01000016.1 coordinate 41,765, forward strand.
TTTCTCGGCGACGGCGCCATGATCCTGTTCGGCCTGCCGCGCGCCATGCCCGATGACGCGGTGCGCGCGCTGAAATGCGCGATCGACTTGCATCGCGGCGTCGAGCACTGGATCGCCTCGCTGCCGCCAGCGATCGGGCATCAACTCGGCTTCAAGATCGGCGCGCATTACGGCGAGATCGTTGCCTCCCGCCTCGGCGAAACCCACCAGCACATCACCGCGACCGGCGACACCGTCAACGTCGCGAGCCGGCTGATGGAGGTCGCCGCCCAGAACGACGCGCGGCTCGCGCTGAGCGATACGCTGCTGAATACCGCTGACTTCCACGGCGCCCCCGACGGCGTTCTGTCGGGCCCCCTGCTCACCCAGGTCCGCGGTCGCTCCGGCGTCGTGACCGTCTGGTTCTGGCGGGACCACGATGGGCCGAGGCAGGCTGTGGCTGAGGCCAACGCGGCGAGTTAACGAGAGCTACCCGCCCAGCATTTCGCTGTCGTCCCGGCGAAGGCCGGGACCCATACCGCGTGATCTATCGATGAGCGCCGGTGCTTGTAGCGCGCGAAGACCTATTCACTACCGGTCTTCGTCAAACTCCTTCCTGGGGGTATGGGTCCCGGCCTTCGCCGGGACGACGATGCGGGGGCAGCGCGGTCGCTACCGCGCTTCCGGCGGCGGTGAGCGGTCGAGCACGTCGCCCTTGGCGCCTTCCAAGAGATCGATGCCGTAGGTCTCGACCACCAGCGGCCCGCGCTTGCGCTGCAATTGCGCAATCTGCGTCACCGTCGCGAAGAGGTCGTTGAGGACGGGATGACCATCGCTGCGCAGCTCGTCGACATAGAGCAGCTTGCCGGCGAGCAGCTTGGGATCGGGCTCGGGCATGTTGACCCAGCGGATGCGCTGGCTCTGCTGCGCCACGCAGGTGCCGCGCGGCAGATAAAAGGCAAGCCAGCCCGTGGTGCCATAGTCCTGCGCGAGCACACAGGTCGCGCCACTGCGCGCGCGCACGGCTTCGATCTCGGCAGCAAGATCGCGCCAACCGATGCCGACGCTGCGGACGGTGGCATCGCGGCGATATCCGGACAGCCAGCCGGTATTGGCCTGCACGATTAGGGCTGCAAACATCACGACGCCTGTTGGCGCGGCCCAGCGCAGGCAGAAATCCAACAGGCGCCGCTGGCGCGGCTTCCATTGCACGAGATTGGCGGCAGCGGCCGCGGCGACGATGAAGGGCGGATAGACCGGCGCGAACCAGTTGGCCTCGACGCGGGCATGCAGGGAGTGCCAGACGAAATAGGCGACGATGGTCCAGAACATCGTCTCGATCAGCACGCGCGAGGCCAATGCACCGGCCCGGTGCCAGGTCAGCGCATGCAGCCCCATCGCGCCCAGGATGAAGACGAGCGGGGTCGCGAACGCGATCTGGGTCGGGATCAGCTCGGCGATGAAAACGGGACGGAAGTCCTCGATTTTGGCCCGCCCGAGCTGCTTTGCGAACGAGACCCATTGATGGTCCGCATTCCAGAGGATCACCGGCGAGAACAGCGCAAGAGCAACGAGACCACCGAGATAGGGCCACGGCGAGAGGAACCAGGGCCTGAGCTTCGGCACGGCCGCGAGCCAGATCAGGATCGCTAGCCCGAAGAACATTGCCGTATATTTCGACAGCAGCGCCGCGCCAACGGCTGCGCCGACCGCGAGCCACCAAACGCCGCGGCCGGTCTCCAGCACCTTTGCGAGGAAGAACAGCACGAAGCTGGAGGCGACCAGCAGCGGCGCATCGGGCGTCACGATCAACGTGCCGACCGACGCCATCATCGTCACGTTGAGCAGGATGGCGCTGTTCGCGGCCACGCGCGCGCCGCCGAACAGGATCGCGGCGGAGCGATAGACCGCATAGCTCATCGGCAGCGCCAGCAGAATCGAGACGAGGCGAACGCCGAGCTCGGTGTCGCCGGCGATCATGGTGCCGGCGCGGATGACATAGGCTACCATCGGCGGGTGGTCGTAGTAACCGCCCGCCAGATTGTTCGACCACATCCAGTAATAGGCTTCGTCGAAGGTGATCGGCGTGAACGCGGCGGCGACCAGTCGCAAGCCGACCAGCGCAAGAATTGCCAGCGCGGTGTTGCGGACGATCCCCGCGTCAGCTCCGCCCATATCGCGCTATTTCTTGCGCCAGACGAACAGTCCGGACATCGCGTAGTTCCACACCACGCCCATCAGCGCGCCGGCCATGCCGGCCAGCCACCAGATCGGCTCCTGGTCATAGACCGAGAATGCGACGCCGACATTGGCGAGCAGGCCGACGCTGCACACGATGTAGAAGGCGATCAGGCCGCGCAGCAGCGCAAGACCCTTCAGCCGCTGGTCGCGATAGGTGAGGAAGTTGTTGAGAATGAAGTTGCTGGTCATGGCAACAATAGCGCCGGCGGCCTGCGCCTCCGGGAACGGCACCTTGAACAGCTGAAGCGCAATGAACAGCGTGGTCAAGTGCACCACGAGGCCGATGCCGCCGACCATCGCGAACAGGATGAATCGCAGCGAGACGATGTCGTTGCTCAGCTTGGCCAGGACGAGGCCGAGGAAGTCCAGCGCGACCATGGAATCGAGCTTGCTCTCGCCATGCTGGCGGGCGCCGAAGGTGTAGGGAATCTCGACCGCCCGCAAGCCGCCATGCGCGGTCGCGACGAGGTCGAGCAGGATCTTGAAACCGTGCACCGAAAGCTTTGGCGCGAGCTGCTCGAAACGATCGCGGCGGATCATGAAGAAGCCGCTCATGGGATCGGCGATCTCGACCCGCAGCATCTTCCTGGCGACCTCGGTCGCGAGCGCACTGGCGCCGGCGCGCTGCTTGTTGAAGCCCTCGCTCTTGTAGCCCTCGATGTAGCGGCTGCCGACCACGAGGTCGGCCTCGTCGCTCGCGAGCAGCAACAGCATCTTCGGCAGTTGCGTCTCGTCGTGCTGGAGGTCGGCGTCGATCACGGCCACAAAGGGGGCGCTCGAGGCGAGGATGCCCTCGATGCAGGCGCCCGACAGGCCGCGGCGGCCGATGCGGCGGACGCAGCGCACGCGGCTGTCGCGCTGCGCCAGCGCGCGCACGACGTCCCAGGTGCCGTCGGGCGAATTGTCGTCGACGAACACGACCTCCCAGGCGACGTTGGTGAGTGTCGCCTCCAGCCGCCGGTACAGCACCGTGACGTTGTCGCGCTCGTTGAAGGTCGGGACGATGACCGACAGTTCCGGCCCTTCTTGAGCCTGCGGCAGGTTATCGACGCCCGGTCTGATCACTTCATTCATGACGGCAGCGTATATCCGCCGCGTCATGCGCTGCCAAGCCGGGGTTTTCCAAGGGGAACGGGCCAAAAGAGGCCCTAAAATGCCAACGACCCCGGAACGGCGGACCGCGCGTACATCCGGCGCGAGCCCAAGCTATTCCAAGGTCGTCCCAGCGACGGAGTTTTCGCTCAACGTCGCCGTTGAAAGCTAGATAGGAACGACGAATCCGCTTCGCAAGGGGACCAAAACCCGATTTTGGCGCCCTATTGGTTGGGTACTTCCCGAATCACCGGCCCTCGCGGCGCCGGAGCGGCCGGGGCTGCGGGTGCCGCAGAAGGGGCCTGCTCGACTTTCGCCGGCTTGCCGTACTGGCCAATCGGTCCGAACACGACGGCGACCGCAAGCACGATCGCCGCGACGATCGCGCCCAGAATGCCCCCCACCGACTCAGACGACATGGACCCATCCCTGTTCCAGATGCGTCCAGTGATACCATGGATGAGCGCGCAGCCGGAAGAGCTGCCGGGCAGCAACGGTCAATGGAGTTATTTCTGCGGCGGCCGGTGCTTGACGAAGGCCGTCACGATGTCCTTCTGCGCCGACTCCACCGCCCTGTTCGCGGTGGCGAGATGGGCGCCGGCATCGATGTTGGGATACTGCGTGGTGAGATAGTCGAGCAGCACCACCCGGTAATATTGCCGCTCCGACGGACAGGCGCCCGCGACCGAACGGCCAAAATCCTGTTCCGACAGGCCCTGATTTGAGTCGCGGGAATATTCCCGCGCCAGGCAATGCCAGTAATCGTCGCGGCCCTGCTGGGCGAGCTTCTGTGCGCTTTTCGCGTCGTCATCATCCGCCATGGCAGCAGATGTCATCATGACGAGCGCGGCTCCCAGCAACAGCATCCGCATTCTTGTTCTCCTTCTTCGCGGGTCGCGAGCTTAGACGGGACGGGCCAACTGGCCAATCACAACTGGTTTGATTAGGATGAGGTCCCTCCCCGTCGATGCGAGATCCTTCCGTGGCCAAAGCAAAAACCGCGTCCAAAAAATCCGGCAACATCTTCATCGGCATCGGCGGCTGGACCTTCGAGCCCTGGCGCGGCGTGTTCTATCCGGAGAAGCTGACGCAGGCCAAGGAGTTGTCCTACGCGGCCTCGAAGCTGACCTCGATCGAGATCAACGGCACCTATTACGGCTCGCAGAAGCCGGAGAGCTTTCGCAAATGGGCAAGCGAAGTGCCCGAGGGATTCGTGTTCTCGGTAAAGGGCCCACGCTTCGCCACCAACCGCCGTGTGCTCGCCGAGGCCGGCGATTCCATCAAACGGTTCTACGATTCCGGCGTGCTGGAGCTCGGCGACCATCTCGGGCCTGTGCTGTGGCAGTTCGCGCCGACCAAAAAATTCGACGGCGCCGATTTCGGCAAGTTCCTCGAGCTACTGCCGCGCAAGCTCGAAGGCCGCGCGCTGCGCCATGTCGTGGAAGTGCGCCATGACAGCTTCTGCACGCCTGACTTCGTCGCGCTGATCCGCGAATTCGAGACGCCGGTGGTGTTCGCCGAGCACGGCAAATATCCGGCGATTGCCGACGTCGCCGGCGATTTCGTCTATGCGCGGCTTCAGAAGGGCAATGACGAGATCAAGACCTGCTATCCGCCGAAGCAGCTCGATGCCTGGGCTGAGCGCTTTCAGGCCTGGGCGTCGGGAAGCGAACCCGACGACCTCCCGAAAGTCGACAAGGCCAAGCCGACGAAGGAGCCACGCGACGTGTTCGCCTACGTCATCCATGAGGGCAAGGTGCGCGCGCCGCACGGTGCCATGGAACTGATTGCGCGGGTGAGCTGAGGTCTCCCATGGCAAAGGCGAAGAAGCTGTTCACCATCGGTTATGAGCAGACGCCGCCCAAAGCCGTGCTGGACGAGCTGGAACAGGCCGGCGTCAAGCTCGTGGTCGACGTGCGCGCGGTAACGTCCTCGCGGCGGCCGGGCTTCTCCAAGAAGCAGTTGTCCGCGGGCCTCGATCAGCGCGGTATCGCCTATGTCCACCTCGCCGCGCTCGGCACGCCCAAGGAAGGCCGGCTCGCTGCGCGCAGCGGGCAGTACGATGTGCTGGAAAAGATCTGTTCAAAGCACCTGAAGACGCCGCAGGCGCGAGAAGAGATGGACGAGCTCTCGGCGTTGGTGAAGAAGGCCGGCCCCGTATGCCTTCTCTGCTACGAGCGCGACCACACCCACTGCCACCGCCAGATGATTGCGGAGATCATCGAGGAGCGCGATGGCGTGGCGGTGAAGAATTTGGCGGGACGGCAGGTGTAGCCACGCGGCAGGTGTAGCCACACCGTCATTCCGGGGCGCGCGCAGCGCGAACCCGGAATCCATTAAGCCAAGGAGTTGGTGGATGAATGGATTCCGGCCTCAGCGCTTCGCGCTGTCCCGGAATGACGAGTGGAGAGCGCCCTAGCCCTCTCCCGCCAACCGAAACGTCCCCTCCATCATCTGCACGCAGCTGCCGCCGACATGGGCCGAGATGATCTTTCCCTCCTGCTTGCGCACCCGCGTCAGCAGCAGGCTCGGCCGGCCCAAGTCAAAGCCCTGACCGACCGTGAGCTTCAATTCGCCGTCGCGCGCGGGGTCAAGATCGGCGAACAGCGCGGCGGCCGCGACCGTGGCGCTGCCGGTGGCAGGGTCCTCGGCGAGACCGCCGGCACCGCGCATGAACATCCGCGCTTGAAGCTCGCAAGGCGCCTCCGCCGCGGGCACATCGCGCGTATAGAACCAGGCCGAGACTGCGCCGTCGCGCGGAAATATCCTGCCGAAGGCCGCCGCGTCGGACCTCGCCCGCTTGAGCGCATCGCGCGAATGCAGCTCGATCACCAAAAATGGCGTTCCAACACCGACGACCTGCGGCGCGTGACGGTCGACCCTGATATCCTCCGCGCTGAGCGAGATGCAGCTCGCGGCATCCGCGGCAGACAGTTGCGACAACCGCGCCAGCGGCTGCGGCGCGGTGAGCTCGGTGCTCACCACCCGGCCCTGCTCCCGCCGAATGTCGACCGGCACGAGCCCGGCCTTCTCTTCGAACAGCAAGCGCGGCTTCGGCTCCTTGGTGATCGTCGCCAGCACGAAAGCCGTGCCGACATTTGGATGACCCGCGAAGGGCATCTCCCTGACCGGGGTGAAGATGCGCACCTCGGCATCATTCGCCTTGTCACGCGGCGGCAGCACGAAGGTCGTCTCGGAATAGTTGAACTCGGTGGCGATCGACTGCATCTGCCGAGTGGAGAGCCCGCCGGCATCGAGCACCACGGCGAGCTGATTGCCGCCGAAGGCGCGGTCGGTGAACACATCGACGGTGATGTAGCGGCGCTGCATCTTTCACTTCCCCATGCAAGTCGCGGCCGCAACCGGCCGCATCGCCGGCAAGTCTACAGGCCGGCGACATCGCCCGTCATGCCCCAAAATTCGGAGCAATCGGAGCATTCGCGCGAGGGAGTCAGAAGCGGAAGAGTGGGCGCGGCCTTGCCTACGCCCCGTTCTAGACAGCGCTCACCCCAGCTGAAACACCGCGACCGGCCGCTCATAGCCGCGCACCTCGACCTCGCCGAGCGCGACGGCATCGCTGCCGTCGTCTCCCAGTGCCTCGCGCACGGACTCGGAGATCAGGAGCTGGGAGCCGAGCTCCTTGTTCAGCGCCTCCAGGCGCGAGGCGAAGTTCACGGTGTCGCCGATGACCGTGTATTCCTTGCGCCGGGGCGAGCCAATATTCCCGGCGACGACCTCGCCGAAATGGATGCCGATGCCGATCCGCAGCGGCCAGCTCGTCTGCGCGTTGATGCGGTCCATCGCCGTCAGCATCTCGCGGCCCGCAGCGACCGCGCGGTGCGCGGCATCGGAGGCCTCCAGCGGCGCGCCGAACAGCGCGAGAAAGCCGTCGCCCAAAAATTTGTTTACGATACCGCCGTGGCGGTCGAGGATATCGACCAATACGGCGAAGGCGCCGTCGAGCCGGTCGACCACCTCCTGAGGCGTGCGCGACTGCGCACCGGCCGTGAAGCCGCGGAAATCGACGAACATCACCGCGACGCGGCGGAGATCACCGCTTGCAGTCGTGCCCGCCGCCATCAGCCGTTCCACCACCTGCGGCGAGACGTGCTGGCCGAACAGATTGGTCACCCGGTCGCGCGCGGTGGTCGCCGCAATGCTCGCGGCAAATTGCCGCCGCAGCTGCGCGCCGACGGCGCCCGCCAGCACGCCGCAGATCAGGATGACGATGCTGCGCACGGCGTGGAAATAGATCAGGGGTTCGTCGGCCTCGCTCGCCGCATTGTAATACAGCGCGACTGCCAGAAGCCCGGCTGCGGCCACGAAACCCGTGAAGGTTGAGAGCCAGAAATCGAGCCGCAGGGTCGAGAGAATGACGAAGATGAAGTACATCAGCGGCACGGCGAAGCCGAGCGCCTGGCTCGCGCCCATGGTCCGGATCTGGAGGATGAGGATCACGGTGGGCAGCGACGTCTCGATCAGCGTGCCGAGATAGCGCCTGATCACCGGCAGGTCGCGATCAAGGCGGAGATTCCTCCTGATCTGGGTGTGGACCCAGACCTCGAACAGGATGAAGCCGACCAGAAGGCCGTAGATCTCGATGAGCCCTTCCGTTCCGCGCCAGACCCGGTTCACGACAGCAGGATCGATCAGGTAGATCGTAGTGAGGAACAACATCATGACGCAGCCCGTCATGATCAGCGCGCGCACCCGCAACAGCTCGGTGCGCAGCACCTCCCGCGTCAGCTCGCGCTCGAAATCCTCCGATAGCACAGCATGCTGCCGGGCTTTCCTGCTTGCAAACCTGACCATTTCAGCCCTCGATTCCGGGGGCATTGTGCCTCAATCCAGCGTACGGCGGAAGCGCGTCACGGCGATGGTCATGGCGAGCAGCATCAGGGCCGCCAGCGCCAGCGTATCGAAGCGCAGGTTCTGCATGGTCGCGCCCTTCAGCATGATGGCGCGGACGATGCGCAGGTAATGGGTCAGCGGCAGGGCCTCGCCGACATATTGCGCCCAGGCCGGCATGCCCGCGAACGGGAACATGAAGCCGGAGAGCAGGATGCTGGGCAGGAAGAACATCATCGACATCTGCATGGCCTGAAGCTGGTTCTGCACCAGCGTCGAGATGGTGTAGCCGATCGACAGATTGGTGGTGATGAACAGCGTCGAGAGCAGCGCCAGCAGGAACAGATTGCCGAGCACGGGCACGCCGAACAGGCCGACACCGATGCCGATGATGAGGAAGGCCTGCACGAAGCCGACCAGGACGTAAGGCACGATCTTGCCGAACATCACCTCGACCGGCTTGATCGGCATCGACAACAGGCTCTCCATGGTGCCGCGCTCGACCTCGCGCGTGACCGACAGCGCGGTGAAGATCAGCATGGTCATGGTGAGGATGGTGCCGACCAGGCCCGGCACGATGTTGAGGCTGGAGGCCGCGGCCGGGTTGTAGCGGGCATGCGCGCGGATCTCGAACGGCATCTCCGGGGGATCGCCGATGTAGAGATCGTGCTTGAGCGCGGTCTGCACCACCATGCCGAGCGAACCGATCGCCGAGCTCGCCGCAACGGGATCTGTGGCGTCGGCCGCGACCAGCAGCGCCGGCCTGTCGCCGCGCCGCACCGCCCGCTCGAAGCCGCGCGGGATCTCGACGCCGAACAGCACCTTGCCCGATTTCAGCAGATTGTCGAAATCTTCGACGTCGTGCACTTCATAGAGGAAGCGGAAATAGGCGGTGTTCTCCAGCGCCTTCAGGATCGAGCGGGCGAGATCGGAATCCTCCTGGAGCAGCACCGCGCTCGGCAGATTGTGGGGCGTGGTATTGATGGCGTAGCCGAACAGCATGAGCTGCATCACCGGCAGCATCACGATCATCGCGAACGAGACGCGATCTCGCCTCAGTTGGATGAACTCCTTAATCAGCATCGCATAGGAGCGTCTCCAGAAGCCAAAGCGCTCCCGGATTTCGTGCTGTGGCGCGGGATGATCGACAACGCTCATTGGACATTGTCCTTACTGGAAATTGTCCTTGGAATGGCTCATCAGCTCGATGAACACGTCTTCGAGCGATGGCGACGATTTCTGCCAGTCCAGGCCGCTCTTCTCGCGCCACGGCCCGATGCTGGCTTCGAGCGCGGCGACGTCGCGCCCCGAAACATGCAGCGAGGTGCCGAACGGCGCCACCATGTCGATGCCGGGCTTGCCGGTGAGCTCGGCCGCGAGCCCATTCAGGTCTTCACCTGTGACAGTGTAGGTGGTGAGCGCGGATTTGGCGATCACCTGCTCCACCGTGCCATGAGTCAGGAGATGGCCATAGGCGATGTAGGCGATCTCGTGACAGCGCTCGGCCTCGTCCATGTAGTGAGTCGAAACCAGCACGGTAAGGCCGTCGGCGGCGAGCGCGTGGATCTCGTTCCAGAAGTCGCGCCGCGCCTTGGGATCGACGCCGGCGGTCGGCTCGTCGAGCAGCAGGAGTTGCGGATTGGGCAGCGTGCAGGCCCCGAGCGCCAGGCGCTGCTTCCAGCCGCCGGAGAGCTCACCCGCGAGCTGCTCCTCACGGCCGGAGAGCCCGAGCCGTTTGATCATGTCGCGCGCAGCGCCACGCGCGTCAATGAGGCCATAGAGCCGCGCGACGAATTCGAGGTTCTCACGCACCGAGAGGTCCTGGTACAGGCTGAAGCGCTGGGTCATGTAGCCGACCTGGCGCTTGATCTTTTCGGCATCGCGGCGGATGTCGTAGCCGAGGCAGGTGCCCTCGCCGCTGTCGGGCGTGAGCAGGCCGCAGAGGATGCGGATGGTCGTGGTCTTGCCCGAGCCGTTCGGCCCGAGGAAGCCGTAGATCGAGCCGCGCTTCACCTGCATCGACAGATCGTGCACGACCTCGCGGCCCCCAAACGACTTGGTCAGGCCCTTGACGTCGATCGCGATGCCGTTGCCGCCGCTCATCGCTTGTCCGCCACCGGTGTCTTCGGATTGAGGTAGACGTCGATCGGCTGTCCGACGCGCAAGGCGTCGGGGCGCGAGGGCCGCGCCTGGATCAGGTAGACGAGCTTGTTGCGCTCATCGAGGCTGTAGATGACGGGCGGGGTGTATTCGGCCGAAGTCGCGATGAAATAGATCTTTGCGGTGAGATCGGCCGCGCAATTATCGCAAACGATCCGCACCGTGTCGCCGATGGCAAGCTTCGGCAGCTCGGCCTCCGGCACAAAAAAGCGCAGCTTCATGTTGCCGGGCGGCATGATCGAGAGCACCGGCCGCTGCGCCGCCACCATCTCGCCCTCGCGAAAATAGATCTGCTGGATGGTGCCGGCGACCGGCGCAAAGCCCTTGCGCCGCGCCATCCGCGTCTCCGACGTCGCCACCCGCGCTTGCGCGACGCGCAAGGCGGACACGGCGGAGTCCAGATTGGCCTGCGTGCCTGAGCCAGTCTTGTTCAGCGAAGCTGCGCGATCATAGGTTTGCTGCGCATTCGCCAGCGTCGCCTTGTTCTGGTTGAGATCGGCAAGCTGGAGATCGTCGTCGACGGAATAGAGGTGATCGCCGACCTTGACTTCGTCCCCCTCGCGGACATTGAGCTTGGTCACCCGGCCGGCTTCGTCCGGGCTGACGAAGATCATGTCCGCCTCGACCCAGCCCTGGAAGCCGGGATCGCGCTTCTCGTTGCAGGCTACAAGCGCGGTTGCGAGCACGACGGCCAATGCAAATCTAAAAATCGCTCGTGACGACCTCATGTCGTCCTCCGTTCGCCAAAAATCAAATCGAGATGAACGCGCAGCATGTCCTGCGCGTCGAGCGGCGCATGCCGCACAAAAAGGCTCTGCCAGATCACCGCGATCATCGCGGGCGCGACCAGGATCTGTGGATAGCGCGCGAGGTCCTTCTCCCGAATCTCGCCGCGGGCGATGCCGAGCTCGATCAGCGCGCGCATGGCGGCAATCCCGCGCGAGACCACTTCGCGATAGTAGAAGTCGGCAACGGACGGAAAGCGCGGCCCCTCCGCCACGATCAGGCGCACGAGGTCGCCGCGCCTGGTGCCGATGACCTCCTTCAGGAAGTTGCCGGCGAAGGCCTCTATCAGGTCGCGCACCGAGCCCACCGGCGGCGGCAGCGCCGTGAGGCGCGTGACCACCGGCACGATGACAATGCGCACCAGCTCCTCGAACATCGATTCCTTGTCCTTGAAGTGCAGGTAGATCGTGCCCTTGGCGACACCGGCGCGCTTGGCGATGTCGTCGAGCCGCGTCGCGGCAAAGCCGCGCGTGATGAACTCGTCCATCGCCGCCTCCACGATCGCTGCACGCCGCTCCGCGGCCCGGGCGGCGCGGTTTGACACGCGGGCCTCGGCGTCAGCGCCGGCTTCGGGTGCGTGGCTCCCGGCTCGGGCCACGGATGCAATCGCTGTTCTGGCGGGCTTCTTCGTCATTTGCTATTTATGACTGACTAGTCAGTCATTGTCAATCAATGAAGAAATCGAGGTTGGCACGACAAATTAGTGTTTACTAATGAATTAGCAGATGCTAATGTGTTTCTCATGATGGAAGTCACCACCAACCCCGTAACCGCCGTGATGCGCGCCCTCGCCGACCCAACGCGCCGCGCCGTGTTCGAACGCGTCTTCGACAGCAGGGAAATCAGCGTCGCCGAGCTGACACGCGGCAGCGGCGTGACCCAAGGCGCGATCTCGCAGCACCTGAAATCCCTCAAGCAAGCCGGCCTCGTCGCCGAGCGCGCCGAGGGCCGCAATGTCTACTACCGCGCCGCGCCGCAAGGCCTCGAGCCGCTGGTCACCTGGATGGACCATTACGGCGTGTTCTGGCGCGAGCGCTTCCAGAACCTGCGTGACCTCTTGAAGGAGATCGATCAGTGAGTGCAGCCGAGTTGAAAGCCGAGACCCAAGACAACATCCGGGACATCGTCATTGACGAAGTGCTCCCTCATGCGCCGGAGACGATCTGGAAGGCGCTGACCAGTGCCCAGTTGATCGCGCGCTGGCTGATGCAGCCGACCGGCTTCGAGGCGATTGAAGGCAACACCTTCACATTCCAGACCACCCCGGGCGGCGCCTGGGACGGCGTCATTCATTGCCGGGTTCTCGAGGTCGTGGCCAACCGGCGCCTCGTCTACGCCTGGAAGGGCGGCGATGAGCGCAACACCGGTTACGGCGCGCCGCTCGACACTGTCGTGACGTGGTCCCTCACCCCGGTCGAAGCCGGCACGCGGATCCGCCTGGTCCATGCGGGCTTCGTGATGCCCAGGAACGAGTCGGCCTACAACGTGATGAGCGGCGGCTGGAAGAAGGTCGTCAGACAGCTCGACGAGATCAGCGGCGAGAAGTGAGGAGATATCGCGATGGACAAGCCCTTTACTGGCGGCTGCGCCTGCGGCGCGATCCGCTATTCGATTGCCGGCGAGCCGCTGTTCAGCAACCACTGTCAATGCCGGGACTGCCAGCGGGAAAGCGGCAGCGGCCATGGCTCGTACGCGACGTTCGCGCGCGCCGGCCTCACGCTGACCGGTGAAGCGAAGCATTGGGACATGGTCGCTGACAGCGGCAACGTGAAGACGCGCGGCTTCTGCACACAATGCGGCGTGCCTGTGTACATGACCTTCGCGGCACAACCCGGCGTCTTCACGATCCGCGCCGCAACCCTCGACGAGCCCGCCCGCTACAAGCCGCAGGCGGTCACTTTCGCCGCGCGCGGCTATGACTGGGATCGCCTCGACGCCAGCCTGATAAAGTTCGAAGGCATGCCGCCGGGGTGAGATGCTAAAGCGCGATGAGATTGGGATGAATCGTCATCGCGCTTTAGGTTATTGTTTGAGCATGATCTTTTCGGAAAACCGCTTCGCACTTTTCCGGATCATGCTTTAGCCAAAATCCAGCACCATGCGGCCGTCGATCTTGCCGGCCTTCATGCGGTCGAAGACGTCGTTGATTTGCGTGAGCGGCACCTTCATCACCTCGGCCTTGACCTTGCCATCCGCGGCAAACGCGATGGCTTCGTCGAGATCGCGCCGTGTGCCGACGATCGAGCCGCGCACGGTGATGCGCTTGAGCACGACATCGAAGATCGGCGTCGGGAATTCGCCCGGCGGCAGGCCGACGAGGCTGACGGTGCCCTTGCGGCGCACCATCTTCAGCGCCTGGGCGAACGCTGCGGTCGAGACCGCCGTCACCAGCACGCCATGCGCCCCGCCCCCGGTTGCCGCAAGAACATTGTCCACGGCCCCTGCGGCGAGTGCGTTGACCGCGAGATCGGCGCCGGCCTCACGTGCGAGCGCGGGCTTGTCCTCGGCGATATCGACCGCCGCGACCTTGAGCCCCATCGCCTTGGCGTACTGAATTGCGACATGGCCGAGCCCGCCGACGCCTGAGATCACGACCCACTCGCCGGGTCGCGCCTCGGTCTCCTTCAATCCCTTGTAGGTGGTGACACCGGCGCAGAGGATCGGCGCAATGGCCGCGAAATCGACGCTCGCCGGCAGCTTTGCGGCGAAGGCGGCCGAGGCGATGACATATTCGGCGAAGCCGCCGTTCACGCTGTAGCCGGTGTTGTGCTGGTGCTCGCACAGCGTCTCCCAGCCGGTCTCGCAATATTCGCATGACATGCATGCATCGTGCAGCCAGGCCACGCCCACGGCATCGCCGACCTTCAGATTCTTCACGCCGGACCCGACCGCGGCGACGATGCCGGCTGCTTCATGGCCGGGAATGAAGGGCGGCACCGGCTTCACCGGCCAGTCGCCGGACGCCGCGTGCAGATCGGTGTGACAGACGCCACAGGCCTTCACCTTGACCAGAACCTCTCCCGGACCGGGCTGCGGCACCAGCACGTCCTCGATCACCAGCGGCTTGCCGAATTGTCTGACAATTGCGGCTTTCATGGTCGGCATCGGTCTGCTCCTTTGCATTACAGACGCAGACTAGCGATACCGAGAGGTCCTCCTTTGATGGGCGTCAAACAGCACAAACTTTGCGCAACCCGATCGCCATCACGACATCCCGATGACGGCACGACATGACACGCCTGCGGCCTCAGCTATGGAACTTGAGGCCGTCGATAATCTTGTCGATCACCTTGCGCTCGGCGCGCATCGCGATGCCGACGAGATTGAGGTCGGTGCGCATCACCGCCCTCACCACTTCGCGATTGGCGGCGTCATGCGTCGTCTTGAACATGTCCTCGGTATAGACCGCCGGCTTGACGTTGCGCGTCAGCGCCCGGTCGAGCGCGCGCGATAATGCCGGAGCATCGGCGCCATAGATCAGGATCGGCTGGCCGATCAGCGCATGATATTTCGTGCCCGAGGCGTCCTCATAGGCTTCGCCGATGCATTCCGGAAAGGCCGCGGCAATGCCGCTCGTCAGGAAAGACGCGACGTTGAGCTTCTGCCAGGCCTGAAGATCGGTGCGGATCACGACAGCGATCTTGGTGTCGAACTGCATGTATATTCCTAGATGTCATTCCGGGCGCGCCACTTGGCGCGAGCTCTGATGCGCTGCGCATCGAGAATCCATCGCGTCCCAAAGTCGGGGGAGGATCGATGCTCAGGTCCGCGCACCGCGCGGTACCGTTGCATCGCCCCGGAATGACAGCAAGAGGAATCAGCGCTCGAAGGATCAACCCTTGGCGTCGCAGGCCCAGGCGCGGATCACGCATTCCTTGCCGCCATATTTGTAGCATTCGCGCGTGGCGGCATTGAGCGAGTCCGAAATCTTCGGCTTGACGGCAAAGCCATAAGCGCCGCAGGGATTGGCGAGATCGACCGACATCGCAGCGCAGGCGCGCTTCATCGTCACGGTCGTGCAATCGCCCTTGCATTGTTTCTGTGCCGCGGCGCGCGCCTCGTGCTCGGCGCCGTAATCATAGGCCTGGCCATACGCGCCGCACTTGCCGACCGCAATAGCGCCCGCTGCGTGGGCTTCGGTGATGTAACGGGCGCCGGAGACACAAACCGACAGCGCAAAGAAAAACATCGCGCAACGGCGCGCGACGACGTTCGAAGCCATGGAAAAACCCCTCCCCCCAAGGCAGGTGGAGGGGACTCTAAGCGGGGGTCGTTTCCACTTGGTGAACGGGTGGTTGAAATCGGGGGGTGAGAGATGCCGTAGGAAGGTGCCGTAGGGTGGGCAAAGCGCAGCGTGCCCACCAACTGTCGATCGCAACGAAGAGATGGTGGGCACGGCGCTACGCGCCTTTGCCCACCCTACGGCAGCATCATCCGCGTCTTGCCGCTTCCAGCGCCTGCGGGGTGTCGATGTCGAGGAAGGCGCTCTCGCCATCGACGGGCACCTCGGCCACGGCCTCCGTGTGCTTGGCGATCAGATGCCGCGCGCCGATGTCGCCGTCGAGGGTCAACAACTCCTTGAAGAAGCGGCGCGACCACAGCACGGGGTTGCCGCGGCGGCCTTCGCTGACGGGCACGACGATGAGGTTGCCGCGGTCGGGTGCAAAGCCGTCGATGAGGCGGTCGATCAGACCGGCGTCGATCAGCGGCATGTCGCCGAGGCACACCAGGGCGCCGTCGCAGGTCTCGGGCACGGCGGCGATGCCGGCCTTGACCGAGCTTGCGATGCCGCCGGCGAAATCCGGGTTGCGGACGAACTTGACCCTCAAGCCTTGCAGCGCCTGCTCGACCAGCTCGGCCTGGTGGCCGGTGACGACGATCACCTCGGATGCCCTGGAAGCCAATGCCTGTTCGGTGGCAATTCGCACCAGCTTCTTGCCGTTGAACTCCGCGAGCAGCTTATTCGATCCACCCATCCGCGTGGAGCGGCCGGCCGCCAGAACGATGGCGGCGACCTGGCTGTTGCCCTCGGTCTCGGGTTTTGCGCGCGGCTGCGGCCGCGTCACGATCTCCATCAGGAGGCCGCCGACGCCCATGCCCATCAGCTCGGACCGCGTCACCTTGATGCCGGCGAGCAGCCGCATCAGCACCCAGTCAAAACCGTTCTCGACCGGCGAGCGCGCGCAGCCCGGCGCACCCAGCACCGGCACCTCGCCGGCACGGGCGATCAGCAGCAGATTGCCCGGATCGACAGGCATGCCGAAATGCTCGATCTCACCACCGATGCCGGTGACGGCCGCCGGGATCACGTCGCGGCGGTCGGCGATGGCGGATGCGCCGAACACGATCACGAGTTCGGCGCCAAGACCCAGCAACTCCTTGATCGCAGCCGACAGCGCCTGCTCCTCATGCGGAACCCGCCGCTCGGCGATGATGCTGGCGCCGGCCGGCGCGAGCCGCTCGGCGGTAACACGCAGCGTCTTGTCGATCACCTTGGATGACAGGCCCGGCAGCAGCGTCGAAACCACGCCGACGCGCTGGATCACGTAAGGCGCGATTCTGAGCACATCCTTGCCGGCCGCCTTGACCGCGGCATCGCGCAAACTCTCGTCGACGCCGAACGGGATGATCTTGACGGTGCCGACCATCTCGCCCTCGACCACCGGCTTGTAGGCGGCGAGCGTGGCAAAGGTGATGGCCTCGTCGACATTGTTGATGCGATCAACTGCGGCGCGGTCGATCACCAGAACGCCTGCGCGCGCGGCAAACAGGTTGGCGCGGCCGGTGAAGGCGCGCTCGACATGGATGCCCTCGCCGCCGACGGCAAGCGCGATGCTGGCGGCCGCAACGTCCTCGGAAACGTCGCCGGCCTCCATGCGCACCACCACAATATCTTTGATCCCAGCGCGCTCCAGCGCCTCGACCTCGGCGGGGCCGATCGTCGTGCCTTTCTTGAGCACCAGCGGCCCCTGGCGCAGGGTGTGAACGGTCACCCCGCCGATCGCATCCTTCGGGCTCGCCGGGCCGAACTTCATGCCGCTTCTTCTTTTTCTTTCGGAGGCAGCCGCAGCACCGCCGTGATCTCGGCCATGATCGCGACCGCGATCTCGGACGGAGAAACCGCGCCGATCGCAAGGCCAATGGGCGCGTGGATGCGTGCGATGTCGCTTTCCTTGGCGCCCTGCGCCCGCAGCCGGTCGCCGCGCTTGGCGTGTGTCTTCCGCGAGCCGAGCGCGCCGATGTAGAAGCAGTTGCGCTCGAAGGCGTGCAGCAGCGCGGGATCGTCGATCTTGGGATCGTGCGTCACCGCGACGAAGGCGGTGTAGGCATCGACATTGAGCGGCGGCAGCGCCGTGTCGGGCCATTCCGCGACGAGCGGAATGTCGGGGAAGCGCTCGGGGCTCGCAAAGGCCGTACGGGGATCGATGACCGTGACGTCGTAGCCGAGCGAGCGTGCCAGCGGCGCCAAGGCCTGGCTGATATGCACCGCGCCGATGATGACGAGCTTGGCGGTCGGCGCATAGACGTTGAGGAACAGCTTCTTGCCGCCAGCCTCGACATTGGCGCTCTTGCCCATGCGAAGCTGCTTGTCGAGTTCTGCGTGCAGCGGATCCTTGGCAAAGTCATTCGCCTTCACCAGGCGCTGTTCGCCGCTCTCGGTGTCCGTCACCAGAATCACCGGCCGGCGCGCGGCGCGCTCGGCGTTGAGTTCGTGCAGGATCGCGAGCTTCACGGCTAACCCACCTTCTCGACGAAGACGCGGATGGTACCGCCGCAGGACAGCCCGACATTCCAGGCGGTCTCGTCGGCAACGCCAAACTCCAGCATCTTGGGCTTGCCGCTCTCGATCACGTCCATGGCCTCGGTGACCACGGCGCCCTCGACGCAGCCGCCGGAGACGGAGCCCAAGAACGTGCCCTCGTCGTTGATGACGAGGCTCGAGCCCGCCGGGCGCGGCGCCGAGCCCCAGGTCTCCACCACGGTGGCGAGCGCAACACCACGGCCGGCCTTTTGCCAGTCCTCCGCTGCCTTCAGAATATCCTCGTCGCGATCGAGCATGGCTGGCCTCTCAAGCTGCGGAGCGGATCAGGCTGCGGTGATGCGGCGGCAGCGGCCGGGAGAGCGTGGTGATCAGCTCCTGGATCGAACTCAAATTATGTACCGGGCGGAATTCGTCAACGTGGGGCAGCATCATTTTGATGCCCTGCGCCTTGGCCTCGAAACCGCTGAACCGGAGCAGCGGGTTCAGCCAGATCAGCCGCCGGCAGGAGCGATGCAGCCGGTCCATCTCGAAGGCCAGCTTGGAATCGGCCTCCCGCTCCAGCCCGTCTGAGATCAGCAGCACGATGGCGCCCTGGCTCAGAACGCGCCGTGCCCACAATTTGTTGAAGTTGTGCAGCGATGCCGAGATCCGCGTACCGCCGGCCCAATCCTCGACCGAGGCCGAGCAGCTTGCCAGCGCCTCGTCGGGGTCGCGCTGGCGCAGGGCGCGGGTGACGTTGGTCAGCCGGGTACCGAACAAGAACACCGAGACGCGCTTGCGCGCATCGGTGATGGCATGCAGGAAATGCAGGAACAGGCGGGTGTATTCGCTCATCGAGCCCGAGATATCGAGCAGCGCGACGATCGGCGCGGGCTTCTCGATGCGCCCAAGGCGATGGATGTCGATGATGTCGCCGCCGGTTCGTAAAGATGCGCGCAGCGTGCGGCGCAGGTCGAGCCGAAGGCCGCGCGGATCGGGGCGTTGCCGGCGCGTCAGGAGCTCGGCCTGCGGCAGGTGCATCCGCTCGACGGCGCGGAGCGCCTCGGCGATCTCGGCCGCGCTCATCTGCGCAAAGTCCTTCTTCTGGAGGATCTCCTTGTCGGAGACCGACAGGCGCAGATCCTGCTCCTGGTGCTGCGGCGTCTCCGTCATGCGCGGCTGCGACATCGCCTCCTGCACACGGCGGGAGCCTGCCTGCGGCTTCTTCCTGGCCTGCTCCGGCAGCGGCACCGAATCCAGCATGTGCTTCCATTCTTCCGAGGCGCGGAAGAACAGGTTGAAAGCCTGCTTGAAGATCAGCGCATGCTCGTGGCGCTTGACGAAGATCGCCTCAAGCGTGGTGAAGACATCGGCGCGACTGCCGATGTCGATCACCTGGAGCGCGCTCATGGCGTCGATGGCGGCGCCCGGTCCGACCGGCATGCCAGCTGCACGCAGCGCGCGGGCAAAGCCGACGATGTTGTCGGCGAACTGCTCGGTTTGCTCCGGGGCAAGGTGATTGATGGCCATGGTTCAACGCTCTCAGTGGTCATTCCGGGGCGCGACGCAGTCGCGAACCCGGAATCCATTCCTCCCCGTCGCCGCTGCACGATGGATTCCGGGTTCGGCTACGCGCCCCGGAATGACGAGTTAGTTATGACGCACGCGCGTCAATTCTCGCTCGTCGCGTCCTTCAGTACCTTCTGCAAGGCATCGCCCTGCATCCGCGTGATGTCGTCCTGGTATTTGAGCAGTGCGCCCAGCGTATCGCCGACCACTTGCGGGGTCAGCGAGCGGGCGTCGAGCTCCGACAAAGCGGTGGCCCAGTCGATGGTCTCGGCGACGCCCGGCGACTTGTAGAAGTCCTGGTTGCGCAGCGCCTGGACGAAGCGCACCACCTGCTGCGAGAGTTTTGCCGAGATGCCGGGCACGCGCGTCTTCACGATCGCGAGCTCGCGCTCGGCGGCGGGATAGTCCACCCAGTGATAGAGACAGCGCCGCTTCAGCGCGTCGTGGATCTCGCGGGTGCGGTTGGAGGTGATGATGACGATCGGCGGGTGCGGCGCCTTCACGGTGCCGAATTCGGGGATCGTCACCTGGAAGTCGCTGAGGATTTCGAGCAGGAACGCCTCGAACGCCTCGTCGGCGCGGTCGAGCTCGTCGATCAGCAGCACCGGGGGACCGGCAACGTCGGGCTCCAGCGCCTGAAGCAGCGGCCGCTTGATCATGTAGCGGTCGGCGAAGATGTCGCTCGAGAGCTGGTCGCGATCGGTGTCGCCGGCGGCTTCCGCCATCCGGATCGCGATCATCTGCGCGGCACTGTTCCACTCATAGACCGCGGAGGAGACGTCGAGGCCCTCGTAGCACTGGAGGCGGATCAGCTTCCGCCCAAGTGCTGCCGACAGCACCTTTGCGATCTCGGTCTTGCCGACGCCGGCTTCGCCTTCCAGGAACAGCGGCCGGCCCATGCGCAGCGACAGGTAGGTCACCGTGGCCAGCGCTCGCTCGGCAAGGTAGCCGCGCGACGTCAGGAGTTCGAGCATCGCATCGACCGATGCCGGCAAAGCACCGGAAGAATTGGCCGCTGAAGTCATGAAAAAGCCAGTCTCGCTACGCCCTCACCGGGGACAGATTTGGGCCGAGGAATGAGGTCAGCTCATTCCTTGGCATTGGCGGCATCGACGGCGCGACGCGTCAGCACGCCGATGAGATGCGCGCGGTATTCGGCGCTGCCGTGGATGTCGCTGTTGAGGCCTTCCGCCGGCACCGCAATGCCGTCAAGCGCCTTCGCCGAGAAGCGCTTCTTCAAGGCCTCCTCGAACGCGGTAACGCGGAACACGCCTTCGGAGCCCGCACCGGTGACGGCGACGCGCACGTCCGACGGGCGCCGCGCCACGAACACGCCGACCAGCGCGTAGCGCGAGGCCTGGTTGCGGAATTTGATGTAGGCCGCCTTCTTCGGCAAGGGAAACATCACCTTGGTGATGATCTCGTCGGCCTCCAGCGCGGTCGAGAACAGGCCCTGGAAATACTCTTCGGCCTTCAGGCGTCGCTTGTTGGTGACGATGGTGGCCCCTAACGCGAGCACCGCGGCCGGATAATCCGCGGTCGGATCGTTGTTGGCGAGCGAACCGCCGATCGTGCCCTTGTGACGCACGGCGGGATCGCCGATTCCGCCGGCAAGGCTGGCGAGCGCCGGGATCGCCTCGCCGACGACGGCGGAGGCCGCGACCTCGGCGTGCTTGGCGGTGGCGCCGATTACCAGCGAGCGGCCCTTCATCTCGATCGTGTCGAGCCCCTCGATGTGAGAGAGGTCGACCAGATGTGGCGGGCTGGCGAGGCGCTGCTTCATGACGGGGATCAGCGTGTGGCCGCCGGCGATCACCTTGGCGTCTTCGTTCTTCACCAGGAGGTTGGCCGCCTGGCGAACGGTCCCAGGGCGATGATATTTGAATTCGTACATGGGTGTGTCCTGATCGCGGAATGCGCGCGGTTTACGCGAGATCGGATTTGGCCATCGCCTTCGCGCCGGCGGAGATCGAGGCGACGATGTTCTGATAGCCGGTGCAGCGGCAGAGATTGCCCTCCAGCTCTTCGCGGATGGTGTTGTCGTCGAGCTCATGGCCCTTGCGATGCACGATGTCGATCGCGGTCATGATCATGCCGGGCGTGCAGAAGCCGCACTGGAGCCCATGATGCTCGCGGAAGGCCTCCTGCATCGGATGCAGCGGCGCGCCATCCGCGGCCAGTCCCTCGATCGTCTTGACCTCGTGGCCGTCGGCCATCACCGCCAGTGTGGTGCAGGACTTCACAGCCTTGCCGTCGAGATGCACGACGCAGGCGCCGCACTGCGAGGTGTCGCAGCCGACATGCGTCCCGGTCAGCCGCAGATTCTCGCGCAGGAACTGCACCAGGAGGGTGCGGGGATCGACGTTGGCCGTGACTGGATTGCCGTTCACGATGAGGGAGATTTTTGCCATAAGCACTCTCTATCAGCGCCCCGACGGGTCCCATCGAAGCGGTTCTTATAATTATTCCAACCCATCATATGGGCCATTATGCCCGGGGGCAACATCACCCCGGACGCAAGGCGCCATGCCGAAAGGCGATAGCCTTCAGCCCTGTACCGCCTTGGCGAAGTTTGCGAAAAATTCGTCGGCCAGCTTCTTGGCAGCGCCGTTGATCAGGCGCTGGCCGAGCTGCGCCAACTTGCCGCCGATCTGCGCCTCGACGTCGTAGGAGAGCAGCGTGCCGCCGTCCTTCTCCGCGAGCTTGACGGCCGCGCCGCCTTTGGCGAAGCCGGCCACCCCGCCCTCACCCTCACCGGAGATTTTGTAGCCATTGGGCGGGTCGAGATCGGACAGCATGACCTTGCCCCTGAAACGCGCGGATACCGGGCCGACCTTCATTTTCGCCGTTGCGCGAAAGCCGCCGTCTTCAGTTTTCTCCAGCTCTTCGCAGCCGGGAATGCAGGCCTTCAGCACCTCGGGATCGTTGAGCTTGTCCCACACGGCCTCGCGCGATGCCGCAAGCTGGACTTCGCCGTTCATCGTCATGGCCATGGGTGCCTCCCGGATCGCACAACTATAATGCTGTTCAAGTAACGCACGGAGGCCGTAAAGGAAAGGGCGGGCCCCGGTCACGTGCAATGCATATTCGCAACTGCAAAAAGCTGCGCCGATAGTTTGGGATTGGCACAGGCGGGCCATGGTGGTTAGGTCCCGCATAATATGAGCACATCCCTCTCCCCCCTGCTCGCGCCGATGCTGTCGAGCGCAGCCATGCGCGCGGTCTGCGACGACCGGTCGACCCTTCAGAACATGCTCGATTTCGAGGCAGCCCTGGCACGGGCCGAGGCCGCCACAGCTGTGATTCCCGCATCCGCGCTGGGGCCGATCGCGTCCGCCTGCAAGGCTGATGCCTTTGATATGGCAGCCCTGGCCGAGGCCGCAACGCGATCAGGTAATCTCGCGATTCCCCTGGTCAAGGCACTGACCGCCAATGTCGGAAAGGCCGATGCGGAGGCCGCGCGTTACGTGCATTGGGGCGCGACCAGTCAGGACGTCATCGATACCGCAACCATGCTCACGCTGCGCGCCGGCATCGATGCGCTGGACGCCGACCTCAGCCGCGCCATCAAGGGTTTTGCCGCGCTGGCGCGAGCCCATCGCGCCACCGCGATGGTAGCGCGGACCTGGCTCCAGCACGCGCTGCCGATGCCGTTCGGCCTGAAGGCCGCCGAATACGCCGCAAGCCTTGGCCGCGCCCGCTGCCGCCTCAGGCGGCTCTCCCGCGAGGGCCTCGCGCTGCAATTCGGCGGCGCCGCCGGCACGCTCGCCGCGCTCGGCGATAAGGGACTCGCGGTCGCCGAACGGCTGGCGCAGGAGCTCAACCTGCCGCTGCCGGAGGCGCCCTGGCACACCCATCGCGACCGCATCGCGGAAGCCGCCTCCTGCTTTGCAATTCTCGCCGGCAGCTGCGGCAAGATCGCGCGCGACATCTCGCTGCTGATGCAGACCGACGTCGCCGAAGCGTTCGAACCCGCCGGCGAAGGCCGCGGCGGCTCCTCGACCATGCCGCACAAGCGCAACCCGGTCGCCGCCGCCAGCGCGCTCGGCGCTGCGACCATGGCTCCGCAGCTCGCCGCGACGATTTTTGCCGCGCAGGTGCAGGATCATGAGCGCAGTGCCGGCCCCTGGCATGCGGAGTGGCCGACGCTGCCGCAATTGATGCTGGTCACCTCGGGAGCGCTTGCGGCAATCGTCGACATCGCCGAAGGCCTCGACGTCGACGCCGCGCGCATGCGCAGCAATCTCGATGCGACGCATGGCCTGATCATGGCGGAAGCGATCACCTTTGCGCTGGCCGAGAAGATCGGCAAGAGCGATGCGCATCATCTCGTCGAGGCCGCCAGCAAGCGCGCGGTCGCCGAGAAGAAGCATCTGCGCGAGGTGCTGTCGGCTGATTCGCTCGTCACTGCTCATCTGCCGCCCGAAAAAATTGCGGCATTGTTCGATCCGATGGCCTATCAAGGAGCTTCCCAAGCCCTGATCGACCGGCTGCTCGACAGCCTCGACCGCGAATAAGAACCGCAATTACGACCAAATACGACGGAGACGCCGCATGCCCATGATCGATGCCGACGGATGCCTGCTCAACGTCTCCGTCGAGGGCCGCGACGGCGGACCGACCTTGATGCTCTCCAACTCGCTCGGCTGCACGCTTCAGATGTGGGAGCCGCAGATGAAGGCGCTGACGCAGGTGTTCCGCGTCATCCGTTACGACCGCCGCGGCCACGGCAAATCGAACGTGCCGCCCGGTCCATACACGATGGAGCGCTTCGGCCGCGACGTGCTCGCGATCCTCGACGATCTCAACATCGAGAAGGTGCATTGGTGCGGCCTATCGATGGGTGGCATGGTCGGACAATGGCTGGGCGCCAACGCGCCGGAACGCTTCGGCAAGATCGTCCTCGCCAACACCTCCTGCTATTATGCCGAGCCGACCAAATGGCTGGAGCGCATCGACGCCGTGAAGAAGGGCGGCATCGCGGCGGTCGCGGATGCCGTGATCGCGGGCTGGCTGACCCAGGACTTCCGCGAGCGCGAGCCCGAGATCACCGCCAGAATGAAGTCGATGCTGCTCGCCTCCCCCGTCGAGGGCTATCTGGCCTGCTGCGAGGCGCTGTCGACGCTGGACCAGCGTGCGCTGCTTCCCAAGATCAAGAGCCCGACGCTGGTGATCGCCGGCCGCCACGACATGGCGACGCCGATCTCGGCAGCCGAAATGATCCGCTCGAACATTCCCGGCGCCAGCATGACCATCATCGACGCCGCCCACATTTCCAACGTCGAACAGCCGCACGCATTTACGGACGCGGTGGTGGGGTTTCTGACACAACGCTGATCTCACAACGCGTCATTGCGAGGAGCGTAGCGACGAAGCAATCCAGACTGTCTCCGCGGACGCATTTCTGGATTGCTTCGCTACGCTCGCAATGACGAAGGAGGAAACACAATGGACGACCAGAACCGCCGCGATGCCGGCATGAATGTACGCCGAAAGGTGCTGGGCAATGCCTGGGTCGACAAGTCGATCGCGGGCCGCAACGCCTTCAACACCGACTTCCAGGACCTGATCACCCGCTATGCCTGGGGCGAGATCTGGACGCGGCCGCATTTCGACGAGCGCACGCGGCGGGTGCTGGTGATCGGCACCATGGTCGCGCTCGGGCAATGGGACGAATTCCGCCTGCATGTGCGCGCGGCGCTTGCCGAGGGCGGCTTCACGCCCGACGACATCAAGGAGATCCTGCTGCAGCAGGCGATCTATTGCGGCGTCCCGGCGGCGAACCACGCCGTGAAGGAAGCCTCAGCGATTGTGCAGGAGCTCGGCCTGCTCAAGACTTAGCGGCGCGGCGGTCTCGACGGTCTTTGGCGCCGTCGCCGGCTTCTCGATCACCACCACGATGGCGGCACCGAGCAAGAGCAGGAGCTCGGTGGCGTGCAGCCGGAGCGCGGCCATCTCGCCGACCTTCGAGGCCATCACCATGCTGGCAAACGAGATCAGGCTGCCGATCGCCAGGGCAATGCCGAGCGCCTCGTCGCTGCCGCCATTCTTCCGCGAGCGGGGGATACAGAGCAGCGCGAGATAGATCACGAAGAACGCCACGACGGTCAGCCGGCCCAGGGCCAGCAGCCAGGCGGCCCGCACCGTGCTCATCCCCGTCACCTCGAGATGGTCGCTGAGGAACAGCGCGACCGCGACGCTCGGCCGCTCATAGAGGCCGTGCACCGGTGCCACCATGATGCTGAAGGCGACGAGGGTCCAGGCCGGGATGAAATAGGCCGCCAGCAGCGCGCCGTTGACCGAGCCGATCCGCCAATTCCTGAACATGCCGCTTCCCGCTTGGTTTGCCGAAGGCCCTCAACGGAAGGCAGCGGCTTTGCCGGAGCTAACTCGCATCAGACTGTGGCGGCAATTTAAACCCTTTGTTTACCTTAACTGCCCGGTGGACCGGGGCGCCCCCAATAAAAAGGCCCCGCCTTACGGCAGGGCCCCTCTTCTCACGCCTGGGCTCCCAAACTTACTTGTCCTGACCCTGTTGCTGACCGGGCCGGTCGCCCTGGCGCATCGGATCCTGCTGTTGCTGTCCGGGTTTCTGCCCGCCGCCCTGCTGCTGCTGAGGGGTACGCTGGCCGGGGTTCTGACTCTGCTGACCCGGATTCTGGTTCTGCTGCTTCGTCATTCGGGGAACTCCCTTGTTGGACGACAGAGGCGAGACAACGGCCGCCCTCCATTTTGGTTGCCCAGGAACCCGGTTCCTCACTGTTCGTGGGAACCGAAGGCGAAAATGACCTCTGTACAAGCCTTGATGTCGAGATCTGGCCAGTTGCAGCCGCCAGTTCCCTCCTGTTACAAAAACCGGAAGAACGCTCAAGGGCTGCCGGGGCCCGAGAAGAAACTTGAGAACTCTCTCTCCCTTTGAGCCGCGTCAGGTTTGGTAAACGGCAGCGCATGGATTATTTCGCCCAGCAGCTCATCAACGGTCTCGTCCTGGGCTCGATCTACGGCCTGATCGCGATCGGCTACACGATGGTCTACGGCATCGTCGGCATGATCAACTTCGCCCATGGTGACATCTTCATGATCGGCGGCTTCATTGCGCTGATCACCTTCCTGATCCTGATCTCGTTCGGCCTCACCGCAATCCCGGTGATCCTGCTCGTGGTTCTCTTGGTTTCGATGGCGATCACCGCGCTCTATGGCTGGACCATCGAGCGTATCGCCTACCGGCCGCTGCGCCATTCCTTCCGCCTCGCCCCGATGCTGTCGGCGATTGGCATGTCGTTCGTGCTGACCAACTACTCGCAAGTGGCGCAAGGCGCCCGCGTCAAGCCGATCCCGCCCTTCATCACCGGCGGCTACACGCTGCATGAGAGCGCGGACGGCTTCGTGATCCAGCTTTCCAACATCCAGATCATGGTGGTCATTACCACCATCGTGCTGCTGGCGATCTTCACCTGGCTGGTCTCGCGCACCCGGCTCGGGCGCGACATGCGCGCCTGCGAACAGGACCAGACCATGGCGGCGCTGCTCGGCGTCAACGTCGACCGCACCATCTCCATGACCTTCGTGATCGGCGCCGCGCTCGCCGCGGTCGCGGGCCTGATGTACCTGCTCTATTATGGCCTGGTCGATTTCTTCATGGGCTTCGTCGCCGGGATCAAGGCCTTCACCGCAGCCGTGCTCGGCGGCATCGGCTCGCTGCCGGGCGCCATGCTCGGCGGGCTTGCGATCGGTCTGATCGAGACGTTCTGGTCGGCCTATTTCTCGGTCGAGTACAAGGACGTCGCGGCGTTCTCGATCCTGATTGTCGTGCTGATCTTCATGCCGACCGGCCTGCTCGGCCGTCCCGAAGTCGAAAAAGTCTGACGCCGCGTGACAGCTCCCTCGACCATGACGGCCAGATCCGCAACGGGCATCCTCTCCCTCCTGAAGACAGCCGTCATCAACGCGCTGGTCGCACTGGTGCTGTTCTCGCTGATGGTCGGTATCCGCACCGAAGCGGGCTCCTCCGGCCAGCTCACCTATTGGACGCGCCTCGGTGAGCTCGCATCCCTCGTCGGCGTCGTGTTCGGCGGCTCGATCGTGATCGAGCTGCTACGGCAATGGATCGGTCCGAGCGGCGCCGAGCGGCTGGTGCCGCCGGCAGTGCAAAACGGAATGTCGTTCGTCGGCCGTTTCCTCGCGCCGGCGCTCCTGATCTTCACCCTGCTGGTGCCCGTGCTCTTCTATGACCAGCGCTACATCCTCGATCTCGCGATCCTCGTGCTCACCTATGTGATGCTGGGTTGGGGGCTCAACGTCGTGGTCGGCTTAGCCGGCCTGCTCGATCTCGGCTATGTCGCCTTCTATGCGGTGGGCGCCTATTCCTATGCGCTGCTCGCCACCAATTTTGGCTGGTCGTTCTGGATCTGCCTGCCGCTCGCCGGCATTCTCGCCGCCCTCTGGGGCGTGATGCTCGGCTTCCCGGTGCTGCGCCTGCGCGGCGACTATCTCGCCATCGTGACACTGGCCTTCGGCGAGATCATCCGGCTGGTCATCATCAACTGGCAGAGCCTAACGGGCGGGCCGAACGGCGTCTCTAGCATTCCGCGCCCTACCCTCTTCGGCATCCCCCTCGACAGCAGCGACGATGGGCTCGCTGCGAAGCTCGGCATCGAGTATTCGGCGACCCACCGCATCGTCTTCCTGTTCTATGTGATCCTGGCGCTGGCGCTCCTCACCAACTGGGTGACGATCCGCCTGCGCCGCCTGCCGATCGGCCGAGCCTGGGAAGCGCTGCGCGAGGACGAGGTCGCCTGCCGCGCGCTCGGCATCAACACCACGACCACCAAGCTCACGGCGTTCGCGACGGGCGCCATGTTCGGCGGCTTCGCCGGCGCGTTCTTCGCCACGCGCCAGGGCTTCATCAGCCCGGAATCCTTCACCTTCCAGGAATCGGCGCTGGTGCTCGCCATCGTCGTGCTCGGCGGCATGGGTTCGCAGCTCGGCGTCGCGCTTGCAGCGCTCGCCATGATTGGCGGCTTCGAGCTGTTCCGCGGCCTCGAAACCTATCGCATGCTGGTGTTCGGCATGGCGATGGTGCTGATCATGATCTGGCGGCCGCGCGGCCTGATCGGTCACCGCGCGCCGACCGTGTATCTGACCAAAGCGCAGGCGATCTCCTCCGACCTCGTCAAGGAAGGGCACGGATGAGCGGCGACAAGATTCTCAGCGTCGACCGGCTCACCATGCGCTTCGGCGGCATCGTCGCCGTGCAGGACCTGTCGCTCTCGGCTGAGCGGAAGAAGATCACCGCACTGATCGGACCGAACGGCGCCGGCAAGACCACCGTCTTCAACTGCATCACCGGCTTCTACAAGCCGAGCGGCGGCACCATCCGCCTCACCCACGACGACCGCAAGGTCATCGCGCTGGAGCGGCTCAACGATTTCCGCATCGCCAAGCGGGCCAAGGTCGCGCGCACCTTCCAGAACATCCGCCTGTTTCCCGGCATGACCGCGCTGGAGAACCTGATGGTGGCGCAGCACAACCCATTGATGCGCGCCTCCGGCTTCACCCTCCTTGGTCTCCTCGGTGTCCCCGCCTACCGCGACGCCGAAAAGCGCGCGATCGATCTCGCCACCGACTGGCTCAGGCGGGTCAATCTGCTCGACCGCGCCGACGACGCTGCCGGCAATTTCGCCTATGGCGATCAGCGCCGGCTCGAGATCGCGCGCGCCATGTGCACCGAGCCCGCGCTGTTGTGCCTGGACGAACCCGCGGCCGGCCTCAACGCGCGCGAGAGTGCCGCCTTGAGCGAACTCCTGCTCTCGATCCGCGACGAGCTCGGCACCTCGATCCTGCTGATCGAGCACGACATGTCGGTCGTGATGCAGATCTCCGACCACATCGTGGTGATGGACCATGGCGTCAAGATTGCGGAAGGATCCCCGCGCGAAGTCCGTGACGACCCCAAGGTGATCGCCGCCTATCTCGGCGCCGACGAGGACGAGGCGGTGGCCGTGATGGAGAGCGGGACGTGACGTCGGCGCCCACTCCCTTGCTCGCGATCCACGGTCTTCGTGCCGCTTACGGCAAGATCGAGGCGCTGAAGGGCGTCGATGTCGAGATCAATGCCGGCGAGATCGTTGCCCTGATCGGCGCCAATGGCGCCGGCAAGTCGACGCTGATGATGACGATCTTCGGCAAGCCGCGCGCCCGCGCCGGCCAGATCCTGTACGAAGGTCGCGACATCACCGACGTTCCCACCCACGAGATCGCGCATTTGCGCATCGCGCAATCGCCGGAAGGCCGCCGCATCTTCCCGCGCATGAGCGTTGCGGAAAACCTCCAGATGGGGGCGGATGCCACCGGATGCACCGATGCGGAGCGCGAGGCGACGCTGCAGCGCGTGTTCACGCTGTTTCCGCGGCTGAAGGAACGCTTTGCCCAGCGCGGTGGAACCCTGTCCGGCGGCGAGCAGCAGATGCTGGCAATTGGCCGCGCCCTAATGAGCCGCCCCCGCCTGCTTCTGCTCGACGAACCCTCGCTCGGGCTGGCACCGCTGATCGCCCGCCAGATTTTCGATGCGATCCGCACCCTGAACCGGCAGGACGGCCTGACCGTCCTGATCGTCGAGCAGAACGCCAACCATGCCCTCAAGCTCGCCCATCGCGGCTATGTCATGGTCAATGGCCTGATCACGCTGGCCGGGACCGGCGCCGAGTTGTTGCAGCGCCCCGAGATTCGCGCCGCCTATCTGGAAGGCGGCCGGCACGGCTGACGCTCCCCAAGGGCGACGAAGGGCGAACCACGTGCGGCCCAATTGGGCGAGATATCTCCGCCCACGCCCATATTTTGCCGGTGACTTCTCGGCAATTTCATTCGAGAATAGGACCGGTTTGGACCGGGCAAGCCCGGCAACTCCCACAGGCGACCACCCGCGAGGTATCTCATGAAATCACTGAAGCTCATCGGTCTGGCATTCGGCGCATCGCTCGCGCTGTCGAGCGCGGCATTCGCGCAGGATGTCACCGTCGCAGTCGCTGGCCCGATGACCGGCGGCGAGTCCGCCTTCGGCCGCCAGATGAAGAACGGCGCCGAGATGGCCGTGACCGACATCAACGCCGCCGGCGGCGTCAACGGCAAGAAGCTGGCGCTATCCGTCGAGGACGACGCTTGCGATCCGAAGCAGGCGCGCTCGATCGCCGAGAAGATCGCCGGCGCGAAAATCCCGTTCGTGGCCGGGCACTATTGCTCATCGTCGTCGATCCCCGCCTCTGAAGCCTATGCCGACGGCAACGTGCTCGAGATCACGCCCGCCTCGACTAACCCGCTGTTCACCGAGCGCAAGCTCTGGAACGTGGCGCGCGTCTGCGGCCGCGACGATCAGCAGGGCCTGATCGCGGCGCAGTACATCGCCAAGAACTTCAAGGGCAAGAACATCGCGATCCTCAACGACAAGACCACCTACGGCAAGGGTCTTGCCGACGAGACCAAGAAGGCGCTCAACAAGGCCGGCATCACCGAGAAGATGTATGAGTCCTACAACAAGGGCGACAAGGACTTCAACGCGATCGTCTCGCGCCTGAAGCGCGACAACATCGACCTCGTCTATGTCGGCGGCTATCATCAGGAGAGCGGCCTGATCCTGCGTCAGATGCGCGATCAGGGCCTCAAGACCGTGCTGATGGCCGGCGACGCGCTCGCCGACAAGGAGTACGCTTCCATCACCGGTCCGGCCGGCGAAGGCACCCTATTCACCTTCGGCCCCGATCCGCGCAACAAGCCGACAGCGAAGAAGATCGTCGAGGCCTTCAAGGCCAAGGGCATCGATCCCGAGGGCTACACGCTCTACACCTACGCGGCGATGCAGGTCTGGTCGCAGGCCGCCAAGAAGGCCGGCACCACCGACCCCAAGAAGGTCATGGCGGCGATGAAGGCCGGCAAGTGGGACACCGTGATCGGCCCGATCGAGTATGACGCCAAGGGCGACATCAAGCAGATCGACTACGTCGTCTACAAATGGGATGCCAAGGGCGGCTACACCGAGATCGCCGGCAGCGGCACCTAGCCCGCTGGCGTGGCCTCAGACCGACCAATCACCACCACGCCCCGGCTTGCCCCGGGGCGTTTCTTCTTGCGTGAGGTCAGACGGCTGCCGGCAGCTCGCCGCCCGCCGCGGCCTGGGCCTTTCGCAGGGATTGCAGGAGATCATTCGGCCGAAACGGCTTTTGCAGGCAGACCACGTCGGCGAGGTGAGGCGATTCCATGAAATCGAGCGTCGTCATCCCGGACACCGCAACGACGGGGAGCGCAGGCGCGCGCTCACGCAGGGTCGCGATGACGTCGACGCCGCTGGTATCACCGAGGAAGATGTCGACGATTGCCGCGTCAAACGAGCATTCCGCGAAGGCTTTCAGCCCGGCCGCACCGCTTTCAGCCTCCACGACCTCGAAACGATTGACCCGAAGCACGATCGCGACCATCGCGCGGACGTCCTTCTGGTCGTCGATGATCAGGACGCGAGGCATGGGGACAACTTCCGATATTGAGATCAAAATCGCTGATTCAAACCTGGAACCCGCCGGGACGGAGGGGCATTATGACACCACCCAGTAAAGCGCATCTTACCCCGTCCTATACCGCGTTCCCGCCGAAATTAAGTAATCTGTAACCTTCGGTTGAGTCGTCACCGGTTCCGTTCACGATGTGCGCCAGAACTCGCTACCATGAACGAGGCTGACGGCCGAATGAGACGAAGCGGAGATGCTCAAAACGCTGCTCAAAGCTGACCTGCTCAAGACCGACCCGCGAGAGGTGGACGTGCCTGCACCGATCGACCGAAGCACATTTCTTTCGACCCTGCCGGCCACCTCGACCGACCGCAGTGCGGCGTTGACGATTGTCGGCGTGTCCTCGATCCTGTTCGCAGCGGCCGTGCCTTTCGCGGGTACCCCGCTCCTGCCCGTCCCCGCCTTCGTCGCGAGTTATCAATCGGCGCTCGCCGTGAGCGACATCGTCACGGCAGTGCTGCTGCTGTCACAATTTGCAGTCTTGCGGACCCGTGCGTTGCTCTGGCTCGCGACCGGTTATCTCTTCACCGCCGCGGCGGCGCTGGTCCATGCCCTCACCTTCCCCGGCCTGTTCACACCGACCGGGCTCTTCGGCGCGGGCCGGCAGACCACGGTCTGGCTTTACATGATCTGGCACGGCGTCTTCCCGCTATGCGTGCTGGGCTATGCCTGGCTGAAGGAAAAGGACGGAGGCCCGCGGGTTCGGAGTGCGACGAGCAGTGCGATCTGTGCCAGTGTGCTCGGCATCATCGCCGCGATGGCGGTCTTCACCTGGATCGTCACCGTGCAGCACGATCTGTTGCCGGTCCTGCTGCGCGACGGCCGCTACACGCCGACAATGATCGGTGTCGTGTCCTTCGTGTGGTCGCTGAGCTTTGCCGCGCTCGTCTCGCTCTGGTTCCGCAGGCCGCATTCGGTGATCGACGTCTGGCTCATGGTCGTCATGTGCGCCTGGCTGTTCGACGTCGCGCTGTCGGCGATCGTCAACGTCGCGCGCTTCGATCTCGGCTTCTATGCCGGCCGGCTCTATGGCCTCGCCGCGGCGAGCTTCGTGCTCGCGGTGCTCCTCATCGAGAATGTCCGCCTTCAGGCGCACACGGTGGGCCTCGTCGGCAGGTTGCGCCAGCAATCGGCTTCGGAACGCGACTATTACGGCAAGCGTCTTGCCCTGTATGGTGCGGTGGTCGAGTCCTCCAACGACGCCATCATCACGAAAACGCTCGACGGCATCATCACCAGCTGGAACAAGGCCGCCGAACATCTGTTCGGCTATTCCGCTGCGGAGGCGATCGGCAAGCCGATCGACATCATCGTGCCACCGGATCTCAAGAGCGAAGTCAGGAGCATCCTCAACCGGATCGCCAGCAACGAATCGATCGCCCAGCACGAGACGATCCGTATCCGAAAAGACGGACGCCCGCTCGACGTCGTCCTGAATGTCTCCCCTTTGCGCACAGATCATGGCGAGATCATCGGCGCCTCCAAGATCGCCCATGACATTACCGAAGAGAAGCAGGCGAGAGAGAAGCTGCGCCGCGAGATCGAAGAACGCCAGCGCATTTTCGAGACATCGCAGGACCTGATCCTGGTCACCGACGGCTACGGCAATTTCGTCCAGATCAGCCCGAGCGTGAAGAACATCCTCGGCTACAGCCCCGAGGACATGGTCGGGCACAGCGCGACCGAGTTCATCCATCCCGACGATCTCGAGAACACGCGGAGCGAGATGCGCGCGGCCCGGCGTGGCGCGGTCAAGCGCAGTTTCGAGGCGCGTTACTACCACTACGACGGTCACGAGGTCACGCTGAACTGGATGGGCACCTGGTCGGAGCCGGTGAAGCGCCACTTCTTCATCGGCCGCGACCTCACCGACAAGCAGGCCGCCGAGGCCCAGCTCCGGCAGGTCCAGAAAATGGACTCCATCGGCCAGTTGACCGGCGGCGTCGCCCACGACTTTAACAACGTGCTGACCGTCATCACGGGCACGATCGGCATTCTCAGCGACGCCGTCGCCGACCGGCCCGAACTTGCCGCCATCACCAAGTTGATCGACGATGCCGCCGAGCGGGGCGCGCAGCTGACCAAGCACCTGCTTGCCTTCGCGCGCAAACAGCCGCTGCAGCCGCGCGAGATCGACGTCAACGCACTGGTGCTCGAAGCCGCCAAGCTGTTGCATCCCACGCTTGGCGAGCAGATTACGATCGCGCCGCAGCTCACCGAGGATGCATGGCCGACGCTGGTCGACCCGGGCCAGCTCTCCACCGCGATCCTCAATCTGGCCTTGAACGCGCGCGACGCCATGCCCGACGGCGGCACATTGGTGCTGGAGACGCGCAACATCTTCCTCGACGACGGCTATGCCAGCATGAACCCTGACATGGTCGCCGGCAGCTACGTGATGATTGCGGTCAGCGACACCGGCAGCGGAATTCCGGCGGACCTGATCGACCGTGTGTTCGATCCCTTCTTCACCACCAAGGAGGTCGGCAAGGGCACCGGCCTCGGCTTGAGCATGGTGTTCGGCTTCGTCAAACAGTCTGGCGGCCACATCAAGATCTACAGCGAGGAAGGCCACGGCACGAGCGTGAAGATCTACCTGCCGCGCTCGACCGGGGTGCAGGAGACCGAGTTCGAAGCGCTCCAGAATGCGCCCATCACCGGCGGCAACGAGAAGATCCTGATCGTCGAGGATGACGCGCTGGTGCGGCAATATGTTGTGACGCAGGTCAAGAGCCTCGGCTATACCGCGCTCGAGGCCGCTAACGGCGCCGAGGCCCTCACCATCATCGATAGCGACAAGACCATTGACCTGCTCTTCACCGACATCATCATGCCCGGCAACATGAACGGCCGCCAGCTTGCAGACGAAGCGCACAAGCGCCGCCCCGACCTGAAGACGCTGTTCACCTCGGGCTACACCGAGAACGCCATCGTCCATCACGGCCGGCTGGATTCCGGCGTGCTGCTGCTGGCCAAGCCCTACCGCAAGTCCGAGCTCGCCAAGATGCTCAGGACGGCCCTCGCCAGTTGAGCCTGCGACGTCTCTGCGCTATCGCAGGTACGAACTCCTCTCAGGTTACGAGGCCAGTTTGAAAAATCTCCTCACCGACATTGCCGGGGTCCGCGTCGGCCATGCCGAAGACGCAAAAGCCGGCTCGGGCGCGACCGCGGTTATCTTCGATTCTCCGGCGGTCGCCGCCATAGACGTTCGCGGCGGCGGACCCGGCACGCGCGAGGACGCATTGCTCGATCTTGCCAACACCGTCGAGCGCGTCGACGCCATCGCGCTGTCGGGCGGCTCCGCCTTTGGCCTCGATACCGGCGGCGGCGTGCAGGCCTGGCTCGCCGAGCAGGGCCGCGGCTTCCGGGTTCGCGAAGCGCTGATCCCGATCGTGCCGGGCGCGATCCTGTTCGACCTCCTCAACGGTGGCGACAAGGCCTGGGGACGCTTCTCGCCCTATCGCGACCTCGGCTACGCCGCGGCAGCCGCCGCCGGCACGGACTTCGCGCTCGGCAGCGTCGGCGCCGGCCTCGGTGCCACCACTGCGACGTTCAAGGGCGGGCTCGGCTCGGCCTCGGCAGTGACGCCAGATGGCGTCAAGGTCGCGGCAATCGTCGCCGTCAACGCGGTGGGCAGCGTCACCATCGGCGACGGACCGTGGTTCTGGGCGGCGCCGTTCGAGGTGGACGGCGAATTCGGCGGACGCGGCCTGCCGGGCAAATTCAACGACGACATGCTCCGCATGCGCATCAAGGGCGGTCCCGCCGCGAGCGCGCGCGAAAACACCACTATCGGCGCCGTCGTCACCGACGCGGTGCTGACCAAACCCCAGGCCAAGCGGCTGGCGATGATCGCGCATACCGGCTTTGCCCGCGCGATTTATCCGGTGCATGCGCCGACCGACGGCGACGTGCTGTTCGCCGCCGCGACCTGCGCGAAGCCGATCGAGCCGCTGGTCGGCCTCACCGAGCTTGGCACGATCGCTGCCAACGTCGTCGCACGCGCGATTGCGCGTGGCGTCTACAGCGCGTCGACCTTGCCGTTCCCCGGTGCGCAGCCGGCGTGGAGGGATCGGTTCGGCTAGAAACGAAACGGAATTAGGTTGAATCGATTGCCACGGGCTCGCTCACCTCTCCCGCCTGCGGGAGAGGTCGGCGCGAAGCGCCGGGTGAGGGCTCTCTCCACTAGGGGATTGTCCCATTGCGGAAACACCCTCTGCCGCAAGCGGGAGAGGGAGCCCACCTCCGCCGTTGCAGCTATCGAGCTTCATCTCGTCATGCTCTGGCAACGAATTGGCGGATTCCGCGTTTCCCTGACGGGCTAAGATGCACCGTCATGCCATCTTCCGTGATCCGCTTCTTTCGCTATGCGCCCGATGCGCGCGAGCTGAAGGTGACTTTCGTCAGCGGTCGCCTGTATGTCTACGAGGACGTTCCGGCCGAGGTCGTTGCCGCGTTCAAGGATGCGCGCTCAAAGGGAACGTTCTTCAACCAGCACATCCGTGACCGCTATGCCTGTCACGAGATCACGCGTGAATACTCCGGACGCGCCGGATCCTGATCACACGCTCATCGACATCGAAGAGGACGCGGTCGCGGACACAGCCTGCGCCTGACGCTGCATCATCTGCCCGAACCAGTCGTAGGGCGAA
The DNA here is from genome assembly GCF_900099855.1 of Bradyrhizobium sp. Rc2d. Taxonomy (NCBI): domain Bacteria; kingdom Pseudomonadati; phylum Pseudomonadota; class Alphaproteobacteria; order Hyphomicrobiales; family Nitrobacteraceae; genus Bradyrhizobium; species Bradyrhizobium sp. Rc2d. The sequence goes on from NZ_FNCU01000016.1 coordinate 78,388, forward strand.
TTGCCGCCACCATTCGCGTTTGAAGAGCTGGACGCGCCAGGCACCGTCGTCGACATCTTGAAACCGTCGGCATAGGTGACGGTGGTGGTGGTCGAGCCGTCGGCGTTGCTCGTCGTGGTCGAGGTCGATCCACCGCCCGACGACGAGGAATCCGAGCCGCTGGAGGCGTCGCCCGCGCCGTTCGCGCCATGGGCGTGGTGGCCGCGGTGACCGCTCTTCAGCGCCTTCGACATCTCATCCAGGCTGATGCTGTCATCCGAGTTCGCATCCATCTTCGAGAACACGTCGTCGGCCTGCGCCAGATTGGTGCCGCCGGCGCCCAGCGCATCCTCGAACTCGGACTTGGTGATCTTGCCGTCGCCATCCGCATCGATCTGCGAGAACAGATCCTCCAGCGCCGACTCCCGGTCCTTCGAGGTCGAGGACGCCGAACTCGACGAGGTCGCGCTGGTCGCGCCGTCGGCCGACTGGCTTTGCGCCGCGAACAACGCATTCATCGTTTCGGGCGATATCTGCGGATACCTGCCCGAATTGACCGACGAGGTCGCGCCGCTGGTCGTGCTGCTGTTGCCGCTGTCGATCGCGAACGGATTGGTTGCACCTTGGGAAGATCCCGTCTTCTGCGTTGACGATGACGATTTCGAGTTCGTCAGCGACTGGATCGCGTCGAGCGCACTCGATACCGCGCCTAGGGCGAACAACATTGCACAACTCCAACCGATGCGGCATGCCGCGGCCAATGTTCCGAAAACGACTTCAGCAAGAGACGACGTCAGAAAGAGACGTCAGCAAGCGTCGTGCCAGCGTGAAAAGCTCAATGAAATCCGCCTTCGCTGCGCCTTGCACGGTCCGGGAACACCGGCAATTCGTGCCGGTCGCGGCAGAAATTTCCGCCCACAGGAAGCAGCTTCCCCTGCATTGCCCGCCGCGGAGGCCCATGTTAGGCGAGGCCGTTCCTCTTTCGGCCGCCACCGGAAACCGCGCCATGACCCAAGCCTTCGCCCCTCGCCCCCTGGCCATCGCACCCTCGATCCTGGCCTCGGATTTCTCCAAGCTCGGCGAGGAGGTGCGCGCGGTGGATGCCGCCGGCGCCGACTGGATCCATCTCGACGTGATGGATGGGCACTTCGTGCCCAACATCTCCTACGGCCCTGATGTCATCAAGGCGATGCGCCCGCACACGAAGAAGATCTTCGACGCGCATCTGATGATCTCGCCCTGCGACCCCTATCTCGAGGCCTTCGCGAAAGCCGGCTGCGACCACATCACCGTGCATGCGGAGGCTGGTCCCCATCTGCACCGTTCGCTCCAGGCCATCCGCGCGCTCGGCAAGAAGGCCGGCGTCTCGCTCAACCCGGGCACGCCGATCAGCGCGCTCGAATACGTGCTCGACCTGGTCGACCTCGTGCTGGTGATGTCGGTCAATCCCGGCTTCGGCGGCCAGGCCTTCATCCCCTCCGCGATCGGCAAGATCCGTGACATCCGCGCGATGACTGCGGGACGCCCGATCGACATCGAGGTCGACGGTGGTGTCGGTCCCGACGTTGCCGGCGCGCTCGCGGCGGCCGGCGCCAACGCCTTCGTGGCTGGCACCTCCGTGTTCAGGGGCGGCACGCAGGAGGCCTACAAGACCAACATCGCGGCCATCCGCAACGCGGCGCTAGGGGCGCGCGGCGAAGCGATTTGAGCTGGATCGGGAGCCCATAAACCTGCGGCTCCTAGCGGTGTTGCGGCGCGCAATGCCTAAAACTGCAACCTTGATCCGTACTCATCCGGACTTCACTGATTCGTGCAAATCACCGCAAGTAACTCCTGCCTGCTTTTGACGGGAGCACATCATGACGACGACCCTGGTTTGGACTGGCGTAGCGTTGTGGTTCGGATTCAATGCGGCGATTGCAGCTCGCAGTCTCTACGTGGCGCGACCGGTGAAGGCCCCAACTTCGGACCGCATCATCCCCCTTCATCGTCACCGGGACTGAGCGCCATGCAGATCGCACTCGTGAAGCGCCAGCCGAAGCGCAGGTGCCGGATCCCGCGTCGCCCGCATCCGAGCCTCGATGACTTCTTCGGCCGCCTCGAACGCGCCGACGGTACGCTGGACGACGATGCCAGGCCGGACAATTCGGACCTCGACCATTCGTTCTCCTCGCAGCGCCGACACTGAGATTTCCTTTTTCCGGACCGCCTCCCATGAAGCCGCACTGCCCGAACTGCCTGAAGGAAATGACCAAGGCGTCCGCGTCGCGCAACCTGTTCAACTGCGAGCCCTGCCGCGAGATCATCCAGTATTTTGGCGGCAGTGCGGATCACGGCGAGCCCGGCCCGCAATTCTCCTGGCCCATCCGCCGTAAACGCGCGACTCACACGGCCCACGCGGCCTGATCCGCCGCTCGGAGGCGCAGCGCTATCCGGCCGCCTCGCCGGCATCCGCTTCGGCTGCATCCCCCGCCATTCGCGGCGGCCGCACCACCGTGACGGTGCAGACTGCTTCCGAGGCCACCTTGGCCGAGACGCTGCCGAGCAGCGTACGGCGGAACGAGCTCTGCCGTGCCCCGATGATGACGTGGTCGACCTGATTGACCGCGGCGAACTCCAGGATCGCAGCGGCGGGATCGACGGCTTCCAGCACATGAACCGACAGCCGGCTCTCGTCCAGCTTGAGCGGCGTCGCCCAATGCCGGAGCGCGACCAGGCGATCGATATGCTTGTTGGAGCCCTGCTCGTCGAGCGTCCGGTCGATCGCGATGCGGTTGAGCTTGAGCACGTTGAGGCAGGCAAGCCGCGCCGAGGGCAGCGTGGCGAGGATGCGCTCGGTTGTCACGCGGAGCGCTTCGTTCAGCTCCGGTGCGCCCTCCACCGTGTCGAGCGCCACCGCAAGAATTGGGCTCGACGCGATCTGCGCCGCGACATCCGATTTCGCCTGTGGCTGGATGACGCCCTGATTGAAGCGGCGCCGCCACGCGATGCCCAGGGAATCACGCTTCAGCCGCTCCGCGCGCGCGGTGAGCTTGACCTGATCCGGATGGGTGAGGTCGAAGGCGAGCTGGGATGCCGTTGGATAGCGCCACACCGGCTCGATCTCGAGGCAGCGCAGCACCACCTCCTGGAGCCAGGGCGGATAGTCGGCGCGCAATGCGCGCGGCGGATAGGGATCGCGCCACAGCCGGCGCCGCATCGCGCGCAACGTCTCACCCTCGCCGAAGGGACGCTCGACCGTGGTGAAGAAATACAGCAGCACGCCGAGCGAGAACAGGTCACTGCGCGGATCGTCACGAACACCAAGCAGCCGCTCGGGGGCCATGTAAGGCGCGGTCCCGTAAGGCAGGCGAAATTCTTCCTGCAACAAATCAGGCAGATGGTTGTGGTGCGACAGGCCGTAATCGATCAGCACGGCCTCGCCGCTCTCGCGGAACATGATGCTGCTTGGCTTGATGTCGTGATGGATCACGTTCTGCCGGTGCAGGTCGGCGAGCGCGGTCGCAATCTTCGCCACGAGTTGCCGCGCCTCGTCATAGGGCAGCGGCAGGTCCGGCAGCCGCTTGTAGAGCGTCGTGCCGACGATGCGCTCGATCACGACATAGGCCTGGTGCGCGAAATCCCCGGTGCCGAAACAGGCCGGCACGTGCGGCCCTGCGAGCCGCGGCAGGATCATCATCTCCATCTCGAAGGAGACGATCGCGGCGGGATCCTCGCCCTCCGACACCCGCGGGATCTTCATCAGCAAGGGCACGTCGATGCCGGGATGGGTGACGGTCCACAGCGTCGCCATTCCGCCGGCATGCACGCACTCGCCGATGGTGAAGCCGTCGATCACAGCGCCTGATTTGACCAGCGGTTTCGGCATCGCCGTCAGCGCCCCTGCGAGAGGCGGTCGGCCAGCCAATGCGGCAGGCCGTTCTCGCGGATCCGGTTTGCGGCCGTCTCGATATCGTAGGGCGCGCGGCAATAGGTGATCTGGCACGAGACCGTGTCGAACAGCACGAAGGCCGCGGATGGATCGCCGTCGCGGGGCTGGCCGACCGAACCGAGCACGGCAAGCCATTGCCGCCCGCGCAAGAGCTGCACGGACACGTCGGTCTTCGGCACGAAGCTCGTCATCTTCGCCGTCACCGACATCGAATAGAGCGCCGGACGGTGGATGTGGCCGCAGAAGGTGACGTGGGCGGGCGTCGATATCAGGCTCTTGGCGGCATCGGCCGTTGATCGGACATAGTGCCAGCGCTGCGGGCTGGAGGCTTCCGAATGCACGAACAGACGGCCGTCGTCCTCCACCAGCATCGGCAATTCGGCCAGGAACCGCCGCTGCGCGCTATCGAGCCGGCCGCGGGTCCATTCGATCGCGACCTGCGCCTCGATATTCATGGTCTCGGCCGAGGAATTGACCGCCTGGTCGTGATTGCCGCGCACGGCAATGGCGCCGCCGGCGACGAGCTCCATCGCTGTGTCCACGACCCATTCCGGATCGGCGCCATAGCCGACGAAATCACCGAGCAGGACGAAGCGCTCCGCGCCCTTCGCACGGGCGATCTTCAGGCACGCCTCGAACGCCTGCCGGTTGCCGTGGATATCCGAGAAGACAGCTAGGAGCACGCACCCTCCACCCTCAAATCTTATCGGAAGCCGATAAGGCCAAATTGAGGGACGTCAAGAACATGCGCCGGCGCGGGTCGGTTTTCCAGCGGGTCGCTGCCGCGATGGTGAAGGGCCTATTGCTCGTCCTTTGGCGGCATCCGGGGCGGCGGCAGCGGCGTGAACACAGCGCTTTGCGCGCCGGCCGGCGGGGCGTTGAACTCGCCGGTCGAGGAATCGCCGCCACTGGTCTCCAGGATCGTCTTCGGCGTCACATATTCCCGCACCATGTCGATCAGGCTGCCGTCACCGCCGCCGAAATCGGCAGCGCGCCCGCCCTGCGGATGCCCGGCCGCGATCTCGTTCTGCGCCGCATGGGTCTTGTCGGCCAGCCTGTCGTCGTAGGGCACCCGGAACGCCCGGGGAATGCCGCTCGGCCGATTGTCTTCGTCCAGCGCCTCGACCCACAGATAGATCGAGCCGGGGTCGCCCTCCAGCGAATGCGGCTCGACGATGCGGGCCTGGAGCAGCTTGAAGGCGGCCGGCATCCGGTCGGAGCTGGCCCAGCCGAGCAGCCCGCGCATCTCGGTGAAGCTGACGACATAGAAGGCGCTGGTCACGACCACCGCGACCGCCTTCAATGACCAGTGCAGCCTCGCATAGACCAGCACGACCAGCAGCAGAGCGCCTACGACGGCGTAGGCGACCGACAGCGAGAGGATGACCGTCTGCAGGCTAATCACGGCGCACCCTCACAGCGTTCTTGCTCACACCGGTCTTGGGATCGACATCGCCGCCGTTGCGCCAACTGCTGCGAAACGTCTCCAGCAGCGACTTCGGCCGCTGATCCACGTTGACCACCTTGCCCTCGGCATCGAGCCGGAACCGGACCGCGGTCTTCTCGTCGCCGGTGTGGTCGAGCGTAAGCTTGTTGTCGAAGATCACCTGCGCGGTCGGATTGAGCTTCTGCACCTTCACATTGGCGGTCACGGGCTCGCCGGTCGTCGCGACGAAATGCGAGACATTGACGGTGTATTCGCCGGCGAGGATACCGCGCACGGTGACGATCTCCTCGCGGATGGGCGATGCGATCTTCTTGCCGGCGACGATGATGAAGTCATTGGCGCCGCCGCGATCGTCGCGGTCGAGCGTGAGGAAGCCGGCCTCGCGGTGGCGGTACCAGGCGATGTTGCCGGCGGGATCCTGCACGAACAGGTCGAGATCGTCGGGGTGATTGTCCGGCCAGTCCAGCGTGATCATGAACTCGGCCTTGGAATCGATCTTGCCGTCCTTGGCGTCCGGCGAGACCGCAAGCAATGCCAGAAAGAACAGGAACGCGATCACCTGGAGCGCCTTGAACAGCATCACGCCGAGCGGATCGAACGCCTCCTCGCGCGGATAGAGACCGAAATCATCCATCATGACGGCGTCCCAGATCCCCTGCGCTCCAGGACCGGGGTCACATAGGTCTCGGTCAGCACCACCGCATCCGAGAACACCCGCTGGGTCGCCGCATCCAGCATGTAGTACTGGATGCGGACCAGGATCGAGCCGACGAGGCCCGCCAACGTCGTGTACATCGCCACCGCCATGCCGTCGCTCATCAGCCCCATCGAGGAGCGCATCGCGGTCTTGTCGGCGGCATCCAGGCCCGCGATCGGCGCCAGCATGATGATGAAGCCGATGATGGTGCCGAGCAGGCCGAGCTTCATCAGCGTATCCGAGACGAAGGCGCCGAAGCCGTTGGAGCCGCGCAGCCGGTCGGCCAGCGTCCGCAGCAGCAGCGTCTGGTCGACCGGCCGGTAGCCTTGCGCAGCGGCCTTGGTCACGAGGCTCTCGATGTGATCGCGCACGAGGCCGCGCGGCAGCGCGGTCGCCCCCGCATCCAGCGCCTTGCTGCCGCCGGCAGCCGACAGCACCGCCCGGCAGCGCCGTGCCGCGGCGCCCTCACGGGCGATCGCCCGAGTCCGCAGGAAGCAGTGGCCGCAGGTGACGACATAAAGCACCGCGATCACGCTCGAAATGTAGGTGCGGTCGGAGGTCAGCATCAGGTGGATCAGGCCGAAGCGCCACAACAGCACGACGGCGAAGACCGAGAGCCCGGTGAAGATCATCCAGAACAGCAGTGCGCTGCGCTCGGATGGGTCGGCAGCTTGGCCCGCGATCGGTCCAATCGTCATAGAACTCATGCTGCACTGCTCCTGACTTGCGCCGATTGGCTGCGACGATTGACCGAGAAAGATTCTTGCCCGATTAGATCAAAGCCGCCGCGCCAGGTCCAAAGACCCATGCCCAATCCGGCTTGGGAAATTTGCCCGAGCTGCCATCCTGCCGTTCCCCGCAATTGGCAAGGCGCGGCGGCGTTGTTAGGCTGAGCTTACCAAACGTTGGGGGTGATCGCATGCGCCTCGTGCTTCAGCTCGTCGCCCGTCTGCTGCTCATCGTGGCGCTGTGCCTGGGTGCGGCGACGGTGTGGGCCACGTTCGACGCCTATCGCAGCGTCGACCGGGCGACGGCGGCCTCCGCGCAGCGGGTCGCGCAAGCGCTTCAGGCGCTATATTGGCGTGAGCTCTTGTTGCGCAGCAGCAGAGCCCGCGAGCATCTCTTGCCGGTTCCAGATTGGCGCACGCTGGAGACGATGAAGCTGATCTCGCCCGGCGTCTGCGTCGAGTTCCAGCCAGCCGCGGCGTTCGAGAAGCCGCTCTGCGGCCAGAGCCAAGGCATCGGCAAGACACCACCGCGCTGGTTCGCATCGATCGTGCCGACCTTCCTCGGCAGCCACGCCGAGGTGGTGCGGCCTGTCAGTCCCCGCGCGGCAGCCGCCGGCACGGTGGTTGCGACACCGGACGCCGCCGCCGCAATCTCGCTCGCCTGGGAGTACATCCTCAACGTGATCGACGTTGCTCTGCTGATGGCGGCGGCAATCGCTCTACTGGCTTCGCTCGCGATCGCGCACGCGCTGGCGCCGGCACGCACCATCGTCACCGCCTTGCAGCGCATGGCGCGCGGCCAGTATCGCACGAAGCTGCCGCGCTTCCGTTCGATGGAGCTTGCGATGATCGGCAGCGCCGTCGATGCGCTCGGCGGCCGGCTGGAGGAGGCCACCGAGCAGCGCGCAGCGCTGACACGGCGGCTGATCGAAATCCGCGACGACGAACGCCGCGCGCTCGCCCGCGAGCTGCACGACGAATTCGGACAAAATCTCTCCGCCATCCTCGCCTTCGCCAACACCATCGAGATGGCGAGCGCGAAGGAAAGCAAAGACAACGGCATCGCGCAGGATGCGCGCATGATCTCGCAGGCCACCCATCACCTGATGGCGTCGCTGCGCGATGCGCTGAAGCGGCTGCGCAATCCGCTGCCCGAGGAGCTCGGGCTCGAGGCCAGTCTCGTCAATCTCGTCGACAGCTGGCGTTCGCAAAGCGCGGCGCGGCCGACGATCCAGCTCGACCTCAGGGGCGATCTCACCGACATCAGTGGCCCGGCGGCCACCACCGCCTATCGCGTTGCGCAGGAATGCCTGACCAATGCCCTGCGTCACAGCTCGGCGCGCGAGATCTCGTTGCGCATCGAGCGCCAAGCCGGCGAGGACGACGCGCTCCTGATCCGTGTCGAGGACGACGGCGGCGGCGATGCGGAACGCGTCGCACAATCGGCCGGCTTCGGCCTCACCGGCATCCGCGAACGTGTTGCGGCTGCCGGTGGATCGCTATCGATCCTGCCCGCGAGCCGCGGCCTCAGCGTGGCCGCTACCATCCCGCTCGCCGCGTGAGGCCGAGATGAGCGAGGTCGCGGCAACAGGAATCTCCGTGCTGCTGGTCGACGACCACCCGATCGTGCGGCAAGGCTACCGGCGCGTGCTGGAAAGCCAGGGCGATCTTCGCGTCGTGGCGGAAGCCGACAACGCCGCGGACGCCTATGGCGCCTTCAAAGCGCACGATCCCGATGTCGTCGTGCTTGATATCTCGATGCCCGGCGCGAGTGGGCTGGAGGCGATCCGCAACATCCGCGCGCGCAACCCGCGGGCGCGCATTCTCGTCTTCACCATGCACAACGAAGCCGTGCTGGTGAAAGCCGCCTTCGGCGCCGGCGCCTCTGGCTTCGTCACCAAGAGCAGCGAGCCGTCGGCAGTCGTGAATGCGATCCGCAGCGTGGCGCGCGGCGAGCGCGCCATGAGCGACGACATCGCGCATATTTTAGCCGAGGACAGCCTGTCGCCGACCGGTTCGGCGCTGGATCAACTGGGCGAGCGTGAGATCGAGATCCTGCGGCAGTTCGCCGGCGGCGCCACCACCGAGCAGATCGCAGCGCATCTCAACCTCAGTGTGAAGACGGTGCAGAACTATCACTATCTGATCAAGTCGAAGACGGGCGCGCGCACGGACGCGCAACTCGTGCGGCTCGCGGCGTCGTGCGGGTTGACGAGGATCTAGCAGCAAAGCTGCCGCATCGCTTCAGTCCCTTGAACCTTCTCAATGTGCCGAGCGGAATGGAACGGAGACCGTTCAGTTTCGGTTAGCAACGGAGTGAAGGAGTAACGGTCATGAGTAAGGGTCATCACAAAACAGTCGACCATCCCCCGATCATCACAGTAGGCGAACTCATTGACGAGCTTTGCCGCCTGCCGGACACCGCCGTCGTCCACTTCCGCTGCCCAATGCTCGATCAGGAACTCACATTCTACCGTCTTCGAAAGCGATCGAAGGACGTCGTCGAAATCGCGGTCAATGCATATCCGGAGAGTCCGCCGGTCGTGCCCTCGTCCGACCCTGCTTTCCACACGCAAAGACACCAGGCTTCCTCGCCCTCGCTTCGCGACGGCCCCCTGCTCCACAAGGCGAGAGGTTGATTAGCCGCACCGCTTTTGAAGGGATCCTGCGGCTTTAGGCCGCTTTCAGCCCACGCAGCAGCAGCGCCAGCGTCGCATCGACGCGCGCGGAGAGATCGGCATCCTTCCACTCGTCGGCATGGGCCGGATGGTGGAAGCGGACGGTGGCATCGAAGATGGCGCGCGCGGTGGTCTGGACGTCCTCCACCTCGAATACGCCCTGCTTGACGCCGTCGGTCAGGATCGCCGCGATCTGGTCGATCATGGTGTCCTTGTGACACTTGACGGCCGCACAGGCCTCGCGCGCCAGCGTCAGATAGGTCTGGAACATCTCGGGGTCGTCGAGCACGCGCGAACGCTTGGCGGCGAACAGCGTGCGCAACCAGCGATCGAGCCTGTCAGGCGCGGCGCCCTGCTCCCCGGCGATCGCGCGCAACGGCGCGTCGATGCGGTCAAGCCAGCGTTTGGCAACGGCCTCGCGCAGCGAGGCCTTGCTCGGGAAATGGCGATAGACGCTGCCGTGGCTCACATCGAGCGCACGGGCAACGTCGACCACCGTGGCCTTGGCAAGTCCGAAGCGCCTGAGCACGTCCTCTGTGACTTCGAGGATCCGCTCCGACGTCAAGACAATAGCTTCATTCATGCCAGCACCATGTTCCCGTTCAGGGCTCAGTTACCCGGCAGTAGGACCGCTTCCGAAGCGCCCTGGCCGGTCGTTCGGAAAGCCTATGCCTTAATGAGGCAGTTTTGCAGCCTGCGCCGCGATCTGGCGCGCCACCAGCAAATTGAGCCAATGCCCAATCACGCCGGTGAAATTGAGGATTTCGGTCGTCATTGTCTTAAGTCTCCATTCGTCCGCGGTCCCCGTTCTTCAATCCGCCCTCCGATCCGAGCTTGCTTCGGATGTCGGGCTCCCCGGGGCTTGTCGCGGGACGCCCAATCGGAGCGTCCGAGTAGGGATATACACGTCTCGCTGACAGATTTCAATATCTGTCAGTCAATGATCCGTGATTGATAGCCAATTTTTGGTCCGGCGCAGGCTCGCCCCGCCCGACCGGTGGATAGTTGCCCCCATACCCAGCTCCCTGAGCCGGATCGTTTGTTTCGCCCTCCCCGCTCTGCTAAATCGCGGCGTAAAAAGCATTTTGGCCGGAGCCCACGCCCCTAGCGTCCCCAGGGGTATCCCGCCCACCTCTTGGAGCCGTCAGATGATCCCCCGCTATACCCGCCCGGAAATGGCCTCGATCTGGGAGCCGCAGACCCGGTTCAAGATCTGGTTCGAGATCGAGGCGCATGCGGCGGACGCGCTCGCCGAGCTCGGCACCATCCCCAAGGAGGCCGCCAAGACCGTCTGGGCCAAGGCCAAGGACGCCACGTTCGACGTCGCCCGCATCGACGAGATCGAGCGCGAGACCAAGCACGACGTCATCGCCTTCCTCACCCATCTTGCCGAGATCGTCGGTCCCGAGGCGCGCTTCGTGCACCAGGGCATGACCTCCTCCGACGTGCTCGACACCTGCCTCAACGTCCAACTCACCCGCGCCGCCGACCTGCTGCTCGCCGACCTCGACAAGGTGCTGGCCGCCCTGAAGAAGCGTGCCTTCGAGCACAAGATGACGCCGACCATCGGCCGCAGCCACGGCATCCATGCCGAGCCCGTCACCTTCGGCCTCAAGCTCGCTTATGCCTATGCCGAATTCTCGCGCGCCAAGGAGCGCCTGATCGCGGCGCGCAAGGAGGTCGCGACCTGCGCCATCTCCGGCGCCGTCGGCACGTTTGCGCAGATCGACCCCCGCGTCGAAGCGCACGTCGCCAAAGCCATGGGCCTCGTGCCGGAGCCGATCTCGACGCAGGTGATCCCGCGCGACCGCCACGCGATGTATTTCTCGACCCTTGGCGTGATCGCCTCCTCGATCGAACGCATCGCGGTGGAGATCCGCCACATGCAGCGCACCGAGGTGCTGGAGGCCGAAGAGTTCTTCTCGGAGGGACAGAAGGGCTCTTCGGCAATGCCGCACAAGCGCAATCCGGTGCTGTCGGAAAACCTCACCGGCCTCTCCCGCATGGTGCGAGCCTATGTGACGCCGGCGCTGGAGAACGTCGTGCTCTGGCACGAACGCGACATCTCGCACTCTTCCGCCGAGCGCATGATGGGCCCGGATGCAACGGTGACCCTCGACTTCGCGCTGGTGCGCCTCGCCGGCCTGATCGACAAGCTGCTGGTATACCCCGCCAACATGCAGAAGAACCTCGACCGCCTCGGCGGCCTCGTGCACTCCCAGCGCGTGCTGCTGGCGTTGACGCAGAAGGGCGCCAGCCGCGAGGACGCCTACAAGCTCGTGCAGCGCAACGCGATGCCGGTCTGGCGCGGCGAAGGCGACTTCCTCCAGCTCCTGAAGAAGGACACTGAGGTGAAGAAGTATCTCACCGACGCCGAGATCGAGGAGCAGTTCGATCTCGGCTATCACCTCAAGCACGTCGATACGATCTTCAAGCGCGTGTTCGGGGAGTCGTAGGATCGTAGGGTGGGTTAGCCTTGCGGCTGCGCGAAGCGCAGTCCGCTCGGCGTAATCCACCTCTTTCGCGTCCGCGGAGACAAACAGTGGTGGGTTAGCCCTGCAGATGCGCGTTGCGCATCTGCAGGGCTAACCCACCCTACGAGCAACAACAAAAACGGACCCCCGCCTCATGCCCATCGTCAACCGTATCGCCGCCCTGTCCGACGAAATGGCCGCCTGGCGCCATGACTTCCACGAGAACCCCGAGCTGCTCTACGAAGTCCACCGCACCGCCGGCATCGTCGCCGACAAGCTGCGCGAGTTCGGCTGTGACGAGGTGGTGACGGGCATCGGCCGCACCGGCGTGGTCGGCGTGATCCGCGGCCGCAAGTCCGCCTCCGGCAAGACCATTGGCCTGCGCGCCGATATGGACGCGCTGCCGATCATGGAGACGTCAGGCGTACCTTACGCCTCAAAAGTCCCCGGCAAGATGCACGCCTGCGGCCATGACGGCCACACCGCGATGCTGCTCGGTGCCGCCAAATATCTCGCCGAGACGCGCAATTTCGACGGCACGGCGATCATGATCTTCCAGCCCGCCGAGGAAGGCGGCGGCGGTGGCAAGGCCATGGTCGAGGACGGGCTGATGACGCGCTGGAACATCCAGGAGGTCTACGGCATGCATAACATGCCGGGCCTGCCCGAAGGCCATTTCGCAACCACCCCCGGTGCGATGCTTGCATCTTCCGACAACATTCAGATCACGGTCCACGGCAAGGGCGGCCACGCCGGCGCGGGTCCACATAAATCCGTCGACAGCGTGCTGATCGGCTCGCAGATCGTCAACGCGCTGCAATCGATCGTGGCGCGCAATGTCGATCCGCTGAAGTCCGCCGTCATCTCGATTACGCAATTCCACTCCGGCACAGCCTTCAACATCATCCCCGAAATCGCCGAGCTCGCCGGCACCGTGCGCACGCTCGATCCTGAGGTGCGCGATCTCGTCGAGCGCCGCATCGGCGAAGTCGCCGACAGCGTCGCGCGCGCCTATGGCGGCTCGGCCGAGACGAAGTATACGCGGATGTATCCGGTGACGATGAACCATGCGCGCGAGGCCGGCATCGCCGCCGAGGTCGCCCGCGACATCGTCGGCACTGATCGCGTCAACGACAAGTTCATCCCGATGATGGGCGCCGAGGATTTCTCGTTCATGCTGGAAGCCCGCCCCGGCGCGATGATCCTGGTCGGCATGGGCGAGGGCAACGAGTGCCACCACCCGGCCTACGTCTTCAATGACAACATTTTGGGCCATGGCGCGTCGTACTGGGTGCGCCTGATCGAGACGCGGATGCCGGCGGGGTAACTCAGCGAAGAGCCCCCCTATCGAGGCCCGTGGCGTCTACGCCAAACCACAATACAGATAGCCCTGCCGGATTGGCGCGGCCTTGCCAGCCATGTCACCGCGAGGCTGTCGCTTCAGATCAGTTGCAAACCTCTCTCTGCTGTCCAATGCCGCCGCTCCCCTGTGATTGACCCGTACCAATCACTATCCGACACCCTCTTGCTGCAGGTCGGCAGCCCGCCTGGTTGCATAGCACCTGTTCTGAGGATTGGGTCTTTGGCGGTGTGGACTCGGTTCGTTTGCGCTCAACGTCGCGCTTCTTCGAATCTTCGCGTGTCGCGACCGGCTTCTTCTCCTGGATCTTCTCGCACTCATTGTCGTCGCTGACGCGGTAGCCCGGGCGACAGACGATCTTGGTGCAGGCGTCGCCGTCGGCCCTGAAGCCGTGGTCGCAGACCAGCGGACAGATGCGTCCCGACTTGGCCTTCAAGGCATCGAGCACATCAGCATTCGCAAGCTTCGCATCGAATTTCGTGCCGGCGTATTTGTTGAACAGTATGAGTGAGCGTTGCGCGGTCTCGTTCCAATCGGTATTCGGCTCAGCCTTCATGCAGCCGACGCGGCGCAGTTCGAGTTGGACCGATTTCGCGAGATCGCCGGGCGGCGAAGAATTGGACGGGGGCGACAGCGCAGCAACCTTCCTGATTTCGGCGTCCGCGGCCTGCTTCGTCGCGGCCTCAGCCGCTGCCTTTTCGACCGCCTGCTTCTCCGCGAGCGATTTAGCGGCCGCGGCCTCCGCCGCCTTGCGCTCGCGTTCGGCCGCTTCAGCCTTCGCCTGCTCGATCTGCTTTTGCTTCTCCGCAGCGATCCGCGCATCTTCGGCAGCTTTCGCGACGGCGGCAGCTTTTTCCAGCTCCGCCTTCCGAGCACGTTCTGCGGCGAGCTTCACCTTTTCCTGCTCGGCCAGCCGCGCCTTCTCCGTCGCCGCCGTGCGCTCCTCCTCGGCGGCAATCTTCTTTAGCTGCACGCGGGCGAGGTTGGCGTAAAAGCCGTCCGGATAGGTCTGCAGGAATGCTTCCCAGGCCTCCCGCAACCCGGCCTGGAGTGCAAGCTCGTAGTCTCTGCGGACGCTGTCCTGCGGATTGGCCTGCGGTCCGGGCGCAGCAGGCTTGGTCGGGACCAGCGCCACGTCGTCGCCGCCGAGCGAGCCGTAGACATAGGGCTCCTGCCTGTTGCCGGTGTTCTTCAGGACGTCGTCCCGCACGAAGCCGAACGCCTTGCGCAGATCGAGCCCGGGCTTCGGCAGATGATCCGACAATGCCACCGCAAACGGGCTGCTCCGGGAGTCACCATCCGAGGCGGTTGAGCCTGCCTTGGCTGCAAACGCGATCATCGTGTTGGGGCTGGTCGGCTCGACCTTGGCAAGCCCGCGCCCGATGGCACGCGAGGCCACCGTACGCTTCATCGTCTTCGCGAAAGGGTTGTCACGGCAGGCGTCGAGGATGACGAGCCGAAGCTGTTTGGCAGGCTCGATGCTCACCAGCACGCGATCGATCGGCAACGCCTCATCGTAGACGTCGGTGTCGGTCTCGAGAGCGGCATCGGTCGGGATCAGATAGTTGGTGCCGTCCAGCTCCATGCCGTGGCCCGCATAGTAGATGACCGCGACATCGGCATCTCGCGTCCGCCCGCCGAACTCGCGCAGCGCCTTGCGCATTTCAGAAGCATTCAAGTCCTGCCTGACGTCGACCGTGTCGAAGCCGGCTTTCCTCAGCATGGCGCCGATCAAGCCAGCGTCGTTCACCGGATTGGCAAGCTTCGGCACGCTCTTGTACGCGGAATTGCCGATGACGAGCGCGACGCGCTTGTCGGCGAGTGCTGGACTGCAATCGAGACAGCCTGCAAGAACAAAAAAAGCAAGGGCCGTCAGTGCGAAGGAGCAAGTCCGAAAGGTGCGCTTCATCATCAGTTGCATATTTCGGCCGGTATCTTCACCGTAGGAGTGGCAGGATGATTGGCCGTTCCAAGCCGGCACCCCTTGGCAATCGGCCTGCATCCGGCGGCATTGCAGATCACTTGTCCCGAGGCTTGCGGTGCTGCCGGCGCGGTTTCAGTCTGTTTTCGGTCTGTGTCCCGCCTCCTCGAATCCTCGCGCGTCGCGACCGGCTTCTTCTCCGGCACCTTCTCGCATTCGTTGTCATCGCCAACGCGATAGCCGGCGCGGCAGGTAATCTTCACGCATTGATCGCCGTCGGCTTTGAAACCGAAATTGCACACCAGCGGGCAGACCCGGCCCGGCTTCGCCTTCAGCGCATCGAGCGCGTCGACGCTGGCGAGCTTCACGTCGAACTGGGTGCCGGCATATTTGTTGAACAGCGTCAGCGAGCGCTGCGCGGCGGATGTCCACTCGCCCTCTGCAGCCGACGTAAGACAGCCGACGCGGCGTAGTTCGCTCTGCACGGATTTTGTCAGATCAGCCGCGGATAATGTTGACGTCGGCGCCGGCGAGAGCGCAGCGACTTTCTGGTTTTCGACTTCGGGCATCTGCCGATCGGCAGCCGGCTTTGCGGCCTGCTCCGCTTTCTCTGCCGCCTGCTTGGCAGCGAGCTCGGCCTTGGCCTTCTCCGCGGCCTGCTTCTCGGCCAATGCCTTCGCTGCTGCCGCCTCGGCCACCTTGCGCTGCTGCTCGGCCGCCTCGGCTCTCGCCTGCTCGATCTGCTTCTGCTTCTCCGCCGCGATGCGTGCCTCTTCGGCCGCCTTGGCCGTCGCGGCGGCCTTCTCCCGCTCGGCCTTCTGGGCGCGCTCGGCGATGAGTCTTGCCTTTTCCTGCTCGGCCACCTTGGCCTTTTGTTCGGCCGCAGCGCGCGTCTCTTCGGCCGCGATCTTGTTCAACTGGCCCTTGGCCAGATTGGCGTAGAAGCCGTCAGGATACGCCGCCAGAAACGCCTCCCAGCCGTCGCGCGTGGCAAGCTGGAGCGCAAGTTCGTAATCCCTGCGGATGGCATCCTGCGGGTTGGCCTGCGGACCGGTTGCGGCTTGCTTCGCGACGAGGGGCACGTCGTCGCCGCCGAGCGAGCCGTAGACATAAGGCTCCTGCTTGTAGCCGGTACTCTTGAGCACGTCGTCGCGGACGAAGCCGAAGGCCTTGCGCAGATCGAGTCCCGGCTTCGGCAGGTGGTCGACCAGTGCCGTGGCGAACGGGCTGTTTCTCGAATCGCCGTCGGATGCGGTCGACCCAGCCTTGGCCGCGAAGGCAATCATCGTGTTCGGGCTGGTCGGCTCGACCTTGGCGAGGCCGCGTCCGATCGCGCGCGAGGCCAGCGTGCGCTTCATCGTCTTCGCGAACGGATTGTCGCGACAGGCGTCGAGAATGATCAGGCGCAGCTGCTTGGCCGGCTCCACTGCAAACAGTGCACGCTCGACCGGAATAGTCTCGTCGAGAACGTCGCCGTCCGTCTCCAGCGTGGCGTCGGTCGGAATGAGATAGTTGTTGCCGTCGAGCTCGATGCCGTGACCGGCGTAATAGATCACCGCCATGTCCGCGTCGCGCGACCTGCCGGCGAATTCGCGCAGCATGCGCCGCATCTCGCTGGCGCTGAGATCCAGCCTGACGTCCACGGAATCGAAGCCGGCCTTCTTGAACATGCCACCGACCAGGGTGGCATCGTTGACGGGATTGCCGAGCTTCGGCGCGCTCTTGTAGGCGGAATTGCCGATCACGAGTGCTACACGCCGGTCGGCATGCGCCGATCCGCAGGTAAGGCCCATCGCAAATATCAACAAAGCAAATAGCCGAAACGGAATCACTTGCGTCCCCCCGGATGCAATTCCACGAGACTATTCGGAAGCATCGCCGATTGCTAATTCTTCCTATGTGATGCCTGTCACATAAGATGCTTCTAATGGGGGTATGGATAATGCGGCGCAGCGTCGCCCTGCTTTCGGACTGACGCCGAAGCCGTCTGTCGAGGTCGCTACAGCTGCACCACCTCGTGGCGCATCACGAACGGTGCAAGCAGCGCATGCACCTCGTTCGCGACCACGTCGCGCTGATCCGGTGGCAGGCCCGCAAGCGTCACGGTGGCGATCGAGCCGTGGCTGCCATGGGCACCAACCCTGACCTTGCAATCGATGCCGCGCTCGACCAGCGGCGCCAGTACCTTGGTGAACACGCGCTCCGCCGCGTCCCAGCGCAGCTGCGGCTTGAACACCTTGCCGACGCCCGTCACCGGCATCGGATTGATCGGAATCACCTGCACCGGCACGGCGGCGCGCTCCGGCGTGCGCTCGCGCACCCACGTTTCGAGCTCGCCCGGCTCGACGCTCGCGCCCGGCTTCAATTGCACGTAGCCCACCGGCAGCTCGCCGGCATAGGCGTCAGGCTGGCCGACAACGGCGGCGAAGCCGACGGCGGGATGCCTGAACATGATTTCCTCGATCGGCGCCGGATCGATGTTGTGACCGCCGCGGATCACGAGGTCCTTGGCGCGGCCGGTGATCCAGAGATAGCCGTCGGCATCGAGCCGGCCGAGATCGCCGGAATTGACCCAGACATCGTCGACGAAGGCGCCCCTGTTGTGCTCGTCGTTGAGATAGCCGCCGAACACGCCGGGCCCGGCCATGATGACGACGCCGATCTCGTCGGGCGCACAGTCGCGGATCAGGCGGCCATTGGCATCGAGTTGCACGATGCGCACGCGCGCGTAAGGCATGGGAAGGCCAACCGAGCCGAGCCGGATCGGCCGCGACGGATAGGCCAAGGTGTGCACACTCGAGGTCTCGGTCATGCCGTAGACCTCGATCACCGGCAGCTTGAGCTTGTCCTGGATCGCCGAGCCCACGGCGACGGGAATCGCCGAGCCACCGCCGGCGGCATATTTCAAGCTGGAGATGTCGGCGTTGCCTGGCGGCACCGCCAGCGTAGCTGCGAGCACCGTCGGCACGCTCGACAGCGCGTCGGGCCTGTAGCGCTCGACGAGCTGCCAGATGTTCTTCACCGCATTCGGATTGCGCCAGCCGCTCGGCGACAGCACGACCAGCGAGCCGCCGCTCGACAGCGTCAGCAGCACCTGCGTCAACGATCCGCCGACGTGAAACAGCGGCATTCCGAACAGTAGATTGGAGCCAGGCTTCGCCTTCAGCAGCAGATTGAGCGCCCAGGCCTGATAGACCTGGTTGGCATGGGTGTGCCGCACCAGCTTCGGCGTGCCGGTGGTGCCGCCGGTGTGGAAATAGGCGGCGATGTCGGCACCCGAAATCTTGCGCCCGCTGACAAGCCGGTCCGACGGCTGCTGCTTGATCAGGTCGCCGAAGGCGAAGATGCCGTTGGCGGGATCGCCGCCGCCGAACACCTGCACGATGGCCTTGAGATGCTTCAGTTGCGGGCGGATCTGCTCGACCTTCTGCCAGATGTCGGTGCCGGGCATCGGCCCAAGCGCCACCAGGATTTTCGTGTTCGCGGCCTCGAGGATCTCCGCGATCTGGTGCGGTTCGAGCAGCGGATTGACGGGATTGGCGATGCCCGCGGCTTCGGCGCCGAACAGCGTCACGAAGGCATCCGGCACCAGCGGCAGCATGAAGCTGATGACGTCGCCCTTCTCCGCTCCCAACGCGTGAAACATGTTGGCGGCCTGGGTGACGCGCGCGATGAAATCGCGATACGTGACCACGACCGGCGTGTCGGTGGGATCGGCGTTTTGCAGGAACTGGATCGCCGCGCCGTCGGGATTGCGCGCTGCACCCAACCTGATCGCGTCATAGGTGCTCTCGGCCGCGACGCGATCGGCATAAGGAATCTGCTCGAAGGCCCGGACGTCGGCGTCCGTCAAGAAATCCGGATAGTCGTTGCCGATGAGCCGATCGAGCGCGTGGATGCCCGCCATGGAATTCCGTCCTCCCTCAGATGCATGTCCCCGCCCCCTGTCTTTTGACATTTTGGTTCGGCGAGGCCTCGACCGATTTGCCGGTCGAGCGGGAACACAATGATGGATGATTTGGCGTTCGTCTATTGCCTACCGGCTGCGGTAGTCGGCCTCGATCCAGACCGAAATTGAACCTCCGCGCCCGATCCGGGGACCAAGAACTGGCGCCGGCCTCCGCCGCCAGCGTCCTGCCGCAAGACTTGAGGTGATCATGCCCACGCATCTGCGGAACCGCATCACAAGCCTGCTCGTCGGACTCGCCATGGCGATCGTGCTGCCTCGCGTGGCGTTGGCCGACACTCAATTCGACAAGATGCGCGCCAAGGTCGCGGCTTTCGTCGCCGACAAGATGGAGAAGCTGGGCGGATCCCGCATCATCTACAAGGTGGACACCGATGGCTTACGGGAAGCGGTCGTCACGGATCTGCGCGATGACGCCTACAAGATCCTGCGCGAGGGACGGATCGCCTTCTCCGGCCTTGCGATCCGCGACGGCGGCGTCGAAGTGAAGATCGCGGACGCCAAAGGTCGCGAACAGCTCACGCGCAAGCTCGCCTCGGCGGCGGAGGGATTGCCCACGCACGCGCTCACCGTGACCGACGCGGGCGACGGACTGATCAGGCTTGCGCCGACCGACGCCGCATCCACCGCACGGCTGCACGATCTCGTCGAAGATTCCATCGCCATGATCGAGCAGCGCCTCAAGGACGCCGGCGTCACACTCGCCAGCGTCCAGCCTGAGGGAACGGACCGCATCCGCATCTTCCTGCCGGGCGCGATGGAGCCCGAGCGCATCACCACGATCTTCGCGAAGAAGGTGCGGGTCAGCTTCCGCCTGATCGATCTCTCGATGCCGCCGGAGCAGGCGCGATCCGGCACGCCGCCCACTGGCACGGAAATCCTGCTCGGCTTCAAGGACAAGCTTTCCTATCTCGTTGCCAAGGACAGCGCGCTCGACGGCGACGACATCAGCCATGCGGGACCGGGATTTACGAGCGACACGAAGGAGCCGATCGCCTCGTTCCGCTTCAACGGCCGCGGCACGCGGCGCTTCGCCCACATCACCGCAGAGAACATTGGAAAGCCCTTCGCCATCGTGCTCGACGACAAGGTGATCGCCGCTCCGGTGATCCGCGAGCCCATCACCGGCGGCTCAGGCCAGATCTCCGGCAACTTCACCCTGGAAGAGGCCAACAGCGTCGCCATGCTGCTGCGCGCCGGCTCGCTGCCAGGACGTCTTGGCCTCGTCGAGCAGCAGGTCGTGCAACCCGCCGCCAAGCCCTAAGGCGGAGATCGGGCGGCCCCCGGGCGGCGGGCGTCCAGGCCCATCCGCGCCGCCGAAGCCGCCCCGAATCACGGCCGCGTTGCGGGCCGACGCACAACCAAAGGGGCAATTGCCGAAACGCCCGATCAAGCTAAAATTTGCCTCTTGCGGCATGACGGCCAAAGGCTTCATTTCAGGCGGCCGTCATTCGATTTCGGCTATACGAATACCGAGCAGGACTGAAGGCCTTACGCGGGGTTAGTACCATGCCGTCCGGCAGCGCAGACGTTTCTTCGATCCTCGACCGCATTCTCGATGCGGCAACGGACAACCTCAGGATCGCGAAGATCCTGGTCCAGATGGGCCTCGATCCAAACAACGTCACCTACGACGCCATCTTCAACCGGCTGCTGGAGATCTTCGTCCACAACATCACGCTGGCCAATCTGTTCGCCGCGGTCGGCGCCGTCTTCTTCGTCGCCACCCTCCTGATGCGGACGATGGTGCCGCTGCGCGTCGCCAACATGATCGGCTGCGCGTTGTTCGCCGTTTTCGGCGCGCTCTCCGCCAACGTCTCGACGTTCCTCCTGTATCTTCTGTTGCTGCCGATCAACGCCCTGCGGCTGCGGCAGATGCTCAAGCTGGTCAAGAAGGCGCGCCATGCGGCCGAAGGCGACATGTCGATCGAATGGCTCAAGCCGTTCATGACCGAGCGCAAATATCGCCATGGCGACACGCTGTTCAGGCTGGGCGACCCCGCCAACGAGATGCTCCTCACGGTCACCGGAAAATTCCTGGTCAAGGAGATCAATGTCGAGATCGGGCCGGGAACTCTCATGGGAGAGCTCGGCTTTCTCACGCCGGACAACCGGCGCACCGGAACGATCGAGTGCATCGAAGACGGACAGGTGCTGACGATCACCTATGACCGCCTGCTCGAGATTTATTTCCAGGATCCGCAGTTCGGCTATTACTTCCTGGTGCTGACCAGCCAGCGCCTCCTGCAAAACATCGATCGCCTGCAGAAGCAGCTCGCCACGGAGCGGGCGGCCGCCACGAACAGGATCGCGTGACCGCCCCGGCTCTACGCCGCAACGCCAAAGGCGTTGCGGCCCGTCTAGGACACGATGGCTCCCCGCAATTTTGCGGATATGTCCCCGTCCGCAGCGCATTCGACCCTTCCAGATTGGCGCTGGGGCGGTCCCGCCGCAAAACCGCCCTAAAAACCGAATGGTAACCATGGCGCCTTAAGGTAATGACGTGACCAATTCCCCGACCATCCTGGTGTTCGATTCCGGCCTTGGCGGACTCACGGTGCTCCGTGAGGTCGTCGCCGCACGCCCGGACGCGCATTACGTCTATGTCGCCGACGACGCCTTCTTCCCCTACGGCCACCATGGCGAGGACGAGATCATCGCCCGCGTGGTGCCGTTGATGGGTGAATTGATCGGCACGCATGATCCCGACCTCGTCGTGATCGCCTGCAACACGGCATCCACCCTGGTCCTGTCTCACTTGCGCGCCGCTTATTCCGTGCCCTTCGTCGGCACGGTGCCGGCGATCAAGCCGGCCTGCGCGCAGTCGAAGACCCGCCGCGTCTCGGTGCTCGGCACCAAGGGCACGGTGAAGCGGGAATATACCAAAGCTTTGATCCGCGACTTCGCGCAGGGCTGCGAGGTGACTCTGGTCGGCTCGCCCGAGCTTGCCTCGCTGGCTGAAGCCGAGCTCGGCGGCGCTGCGATCAGCGACGAGGCCATCCTCGCAGAACTCGCTCCCTGCTTCGTCGGCGACGCCGGGGATGCGACATCGCGCACCGACACGGTGGTGCTCGCCTGCACGCATTATCCGCTGCTGCTCGACCGGCTGAAACGGCTGGCGCCCTGGCCGGTCGAGTGGATCGACCCTGCGCCCGCGATCGCCCGCCGCGTCTCGGATTTGCTTGGCCCGCGGATCGGCGGCATCGTGCAGTCCGGCGCCGAGATGATCTTCACCTCGAACCGCGTGCATGGCCTCTCGGCGATGCTCACACCGTTCTTCGGCGGCCGCGCCCTGGCCTGACTTTGCGCGGCAACGGCGCGCTGCTAGGCTTTGCCGTTGTCACCTTGCCGCAGGCCTTCCCATGTCGGTCCCCTCCACACCACTCAACCGTCTCCGCCAGCTCTGGCGCGAGGGACGCCCCGCCTTCGGCGCGATCGCGACGATCCCGAGCGTGCAGATGGTGCAGATCATGGCGCGCTCGCTCGACTGGATCATCGTCGATCTCGAACATGGCCCGATTGGATTGACCGAAGCACATGCGATGATCGCCGCGACCACGGGCACGCCATGCACGCCACTGGTTCGGATCGCCGCGAACGAGCCATGGCTTGCGAAAGCACCGATGGACATCGGTGCCTTCGGCATCAACTTCCCGATGATCACCAACCGAGACGATGCCGAGAAAGCAGTGCGCAGCGTGCGCTACCCGCCGCGCGGCGATCGGCTCTGGGGTCCCTTCCACGCGCCGTTCCGCTGGGGCCAGTCGATGCCGGACTACATGGCCAGCGCCGACGACGAGATGATCTGCATGATCACCATCGAGCATGTCGACGCCGTCAATCGCATCGACGAGATCATGGCAACGCCGGGCATCGACGTCGCGGTGATCGGTCCCGGCGATCTCGCCACCTCCATCAACAAGCGCGGTCAGATGGATGATCCGGAGCTGCTCGAGCTGGTCGCCCGCGCGGAGGCGGGCATCCTCAGAAGCGGCGTGCCGATCGGGGGCGTGGCGCGCACCGCCGACCAGGCCAACGCCCTGATCGACCGCGGCTACCGCGCGATCGCGCTCGGCTTCGACTGGTCGCTGTTCCAGCGCGGCATCATGGCAGCGTTCGAAGGGATCAGGCGCTGAACAAGCCGATCTCGGCCTTGCCGGAAACCGGGCACTGCTAGGGTCGACGGTTCCACAAGCATCTGAAGGCGGCGATTCCTACCGGGTCCCGGCAGGTGCCCGTGCACGACGCCAAAATATATGGCGGCAAGTCATTGAAACTACTAAGAATTTACGTTGTCGACAACTCCAAACCGCTGGCCTCGCCGGCGCCCCTCATGCGACGAACCGACCGAGCCCAAGCGGGTTGGTTCGTGCTAGATCACGCGGGGAGCAGATGACCTGCTCGCTGCACATATTTTAATCTGCGGGAACCGGAGACCAATGCGCGGGACGCCCAAGACCATCTCGCTGCGGCGCCGCCTGATTTGCGACCTCATGCGCGCCTCGATGGGCGTGCCCTTCGTCTCGCTCTCCCGTTCGCTCGATATCCGCCCCCTGCTCGAATCCCGCGCCGGCGCGATGGCGCCTGCCGGCTGGGCGGCGATGTTCGTCAAGGCCTTCGCCCTGGTCGCCAAGGACGAGCCGATCCTGCGGACCGTCTACGCCAAATGGCCCTGGCCATCGCTCTACGAGCTGCCGAAGAGCGTGGCGCTGGTGGCAATCGCCCGGATCGAGGACGGCGAGGAATGCGTGATGCCGCAGCGGATTTCGGCCCCGGAAGCCCTGCCATTGGGCCAGATCGACGCCGAGATCCGACGCGCCAAGACGGCGCCGGTCGAGGACGTCCCGATGTTCCGCAAGATCATGCGGGCGACCCGCCTGCCCCTGCCGTTGCGGCGCCTGTCCTGGGCGGTGGGGCTGAATTTCGGCCGGCAGCGCGGCAACTGGTTCGGCAGCTTCGCGGTGAGCTCGGTGGCCGCCTATGGCGGCGGCGAGCTCCACCCCATCACGCCGGGCCCCTTCGTCATCAGCTATGGGGTGGTCGAGGCGGACCAGACCATCCATGTCGTGATCCGCTGGGACCACCGGGTGACGGATGCCGCCCCGATCGCCCGGGTCCTGACCCGGCTGGAACAGGTCCTGAACACTGAAATCGCTGCCGAATTGCGGGCGGCCGGGTCAAAGCCGATCCGCGCGATCAGGACCTGATTCCAGGGCATTCGCATTGACAGCGAGCCCCAAACTCCCCTAAAAGCCGCCTGCTCGCGGGCCGATTTCGGCCCGCGAAGCGTTTCGCGACCCGTGGTCCTGTCCCTTAAGCTTTGGGGATCGGACCTGTCGGTGCCGGGCCTAGCCCGTCACACAGGAGGGCGCGTTTCCTCAAACCATGCAACCGAAGAGGACGCGATGACTAAGCGTAGTGAGGCGAAGTACAAGATCGATCGCCGTATGGGCCAGAACATCTGGGGCCGCCCGAAGAGCCCCGTGAACCGCAGGGAATACGGCCCCGGCCAGCACGGCCAGCGCCGCAAGGGCAAGCTCTCCGATTTCGGCGTGCAGCTCCGCGCCAAGCAGAAGCTGAAGGGCTACTACGCCAACATCAGCGAGCGTCAGTTCCACGGCATCTACGTGGAAGCCAGCCGCCTCAAGGGTGACACCGGCGAGAACCTGATCGGCCTGCTCGAGCGCCGTCTCGACGCGGTCGTGTACCGCGCCAAGTTCGTCTCCACAATCTTCGCCGCGCGCCAGTTCATCAACCACGGCCACATCAAGGTGAACGGCCGCAAGGTCAACATCTCGAGCTACCAGCTCAAGGTCGGCGACGTGATCGAGGTCAAGGAAGCTTCCAAGCAGCTCGCTCACGTGCTCGAAGCCAGCCAGCTCCCCGAGCGCGATGTTCCCGACTATCTCGAAGTCGACCATGGCAAGATGACCGCAAAGTACGCGCGCATCCCCGGCCTCTCCGACGTGCCGTTCCCGGTGCAGATGGAGCCGCATCTAGTCGTCGAATTCTATTCGCGCTGATCGTTTCGGCAGATCGACGTTCAAAGGCCCCGGTTTCCGGGGCCTTTTTCGTTTCAGGCCGCCACTCCCCTGTCTCATCCCATCCGTGCTATGCTTACACGTAGCGGAGTTGACCATGACGCGTCTTCTGGAAGAGGCCTTTAGCAAGGTTTCCGGCCTGCCCGATTCAGAGCAGGATGAGTTGGCGCGAGCGCTGCTTGAACTCGCCGGAGTCGATCAGCCTCCGATCCAGCTGACGGCGGCGGAAGAGGCGGATCTCGCCGAGGCCGAAGCCGAAATCGCCCGCGGTGAGCTGGCTAGCGCCGATGAAGTTCGCGCGATGTGGGCCAAGCACGGGCTGTGAAGGTCCGCTACACGAAGCGGGCGCTTGCCTAGATCGACGTAGCCCTGACCTATATCGAAGCGCGCTCGTCCCAAGGAGCAGGCCACGTCCGCGACCGCATTGTCGCGCTTATCGCGCTGCTCCAGGACCATCCTTATGCAGGGCGGCAGACCACTCGTGCATACGTCCGCCGCTTGCCAGTCAACCCTTATCCTTATCTGATCGATTATCGTGTGACCGAGACAGAAATCGTTATTATGCGGTTTCGTCATGCCGCCCGGCGTCCACCTAGAATTCGCTGACCGCGAGTGAATGCCAATCCCTCAGGGAGCAAGTTGATGCTCTACACCCCTCCCCCCCTCGACCCCAAGGCGCCGCCGGTGCGCATCAATCTGCTCTCGGACACGCAGACGAAGCCGACGGCCGCGATGCGCGAGGCGATGGCGCGGGCGGAGGTCGGCGACGAGCAGGTCGGCGACGATCCGACCGTGAATGCGCTGTGCGAGCGCGTGGCCGATCTGCTCGGCAAGGAAGCCGCGGTGTACATGCCCTCTGGCACGATGTGCAACGTCACCGCGACGCTGGTGCATTGCCGTCCCGGCGACGAGATCCTCGCGCACGAGACCGCGCACATCATCGCCCGCGAAGGCGGCGCGCATGCGGCGATCGGCGGCTTCCAGGTCACGCAGCTGAAGGGCGCCGACGGCCAGTTCACGCCCGACACGTTGCGCAGGGCGCTGCATCCGCGCACGCGCTACCAGCCGCCGCAGACCGTCGTCAGCGTAGAGCAGACCGCCAATATTGGCGGCGGCACGATCTGGAAGAAGGCGGCACTGGACGAGATCGTCGCGATCGCCAAGCAGCACGGCCTCATCACCCACATGGACGGCGCGCGCCTGCTCAACGCCACCGTGGCAAGCGGAATCTCGCCGCGCGACATGACCGCCGGATGGGATTCGGCCTGGATCGACTTCTCCAAGGGCCTCGGGGCGCCGATCGGCGGCGTGCTTGCAGGCTCACGCGCCTTCATCGACGCGGTATGGCAATGGAAGCAGCGCCTCGGCGGCTCGATGCGGCAGGCCGGCATCTGCGCCGCGGCCTGCATCTACGCCCTCGACCATCACGTCGAGCGCCTTGCCGACGACCACGCCAATGCGCGCGCGCTCGCCCGCGGGCTGTTGCAGATCTCTGGCATCGAGGTGCAGGAGCCCGAGACCAATTTGGTGTTCTTCAAGCCCGACGGCGCCGGCGTTGCCGGCGACAAGATGGTCGCAGCGCTGCGCCAGCGCGGCGTGACGCTTGCGATGATGGACGGCCGCATCCGCGCCTGCACCCATCTCGACGTCAATGCGAGCCAGATCGAGGAGACGATCGGATACGTCAGGGAGATCGTGCGCGGGGCGTAAGTCAGGTAGCCCGAGCGGCGTAATGGTCGAGCTCACCGCCCCATCGCCTGATAGATCAGCGTCTTCAGCGCCAGCTGGATCCGGCCGCGCTGTGAGGGGGTCTGCACCATGAAGATCCCGAACAGATCGTCTTCGGGATCGATGAAGAAGAACGTGCCGCCGACGCCGTCCCAGCGATACTCGCCAAGCGGCCACGCCGTACCCGACGGCACCGCGGTGCGTACGGCAAAGCCGAGGCCGAAGCCGGAGCTGTCGCCCGGGTAATAGTTCTGGTCGCGCGCGATCTTCGTCTCAGCTCCGATGTGATCGGATGCCATCAGCGCGATAGTCTCGGGCTTGAGATAACGCCGTCCCTCGTAGATGCCGCCATTCAGCAGCATCTGCGCAAAACGGGCGTAGTCGCCGATCGTGCCGACCATGCCGCCGCCGCCCGATTCCCACTTCGACGGCCGCCTGATGTCGCGAACCGGCGTGGTCGGGTTGATGTTGCGATCCTCCGGCATCGGCTCGGCAACGCGCTGGAATTTGGCGGGATCGGCAACGAAGAACGCGGTCTCGGTCATGCCGAGCGGATCGAGCAGCCGCTCCTTCTCGAACTGGAGCAGCGTCTTGCCGGAAGCGACCTCGACGACGCGGCCGAGCACGTCGGTGGAAAAGCCGTAATCCCACGCGGTGCCCGGCTGCTCGACCAGCGGCAGCGTGGTGATCTTCGCGACGAAGTCGGCATTGCTGAGATTGCTTTGAAACAGATTGGCCTCGGCATAGAGCTCGCGCACCAAGCCGCCACCATGATAGCCATACGGCAGACCCGAGGTGTGGCGCAGCAGGTCCTTGATCGTGACGGGACGATTCTGCGCTTCCAGCGCCAGCACGACCTTGTCGTCCTCCGCCTTCGTCTCAACCCCGACCTTCATGCCTGCGAAGGCCGGAATGTATTTCGAAACCGGATCGTCGAGCGAAAGCTTGCCCTCCTCGACCAGCATCATCGCCATGACCGAGGTGATCGGCTTCGACATCGAATAGAGGCGGAAGATCGTGTCCGCGCTCATCGAGATCTCGGTCGCGACGTCACGGACGCCGAAATTCTCATAGTAGACCGGCTTGCCATGCTGCTGGAGCAGCAGGATGGCGCCGGGAATCTTGCCGGTGGCGATCTCGTTCCGGATGTAGTCGGAGATCTTTGCGAGGCCTTCAGGCGAGAATTTGTGCGCGGCGCGCTCGGAGCCCGCACGCGCACCGACCACTCCAAACAGAACAACGAGCGCCGCGATCACCGCGCGGCGCCCGCGCACATCACTTCTCCATGGCTTCATAGACCAACTGCTTCAATGTCCGTTGCACCCGCTGGCGCTCGGTAGGAGTCTGCTCCAGGAGGACGAAGAACATGTCCTGCTTGGGGTCGATCACGAAATAGCAGCCGGAGGCGCCATCCCACTTCAATTCGCCGAGATCGCCGGGTGGCGGCGGCTTGGCATTGCCGGGATCGGTGCGGACTGCAAGGCCGAGGCCGAAGCCAAAACCGTCACCGGGGAAGTAGAAATAGTCGCGGTCGACGCCCGATTTCGGGCCGACCTGATCGGTCACCATCAGCTTGAATGTCTCGGGCTTGAGGATGGTCTTGCCGTTGAGGCTGCCGCCGTTGAGCAGCATCTGCGCAAAGCGCTCATAGTCGGCCATGGTCGTCACCATGCCGCCGCTGGCGAATTGGATTTTCTTGACGGTGGTCGGATCGTTGATCCGGCCGACCCGGAAATCGCTGTCGTTCGGCACCGGCTGCGCCAGGAGCTTTTGCTTCTCGGGGGCCGTAACGAAGAAGCCGGTATCGACCATGCCGAGCGGGTCGAGCAGCTTTTCCCGCATGATGTCGATCAGCGGCTTGCCGGCCGCAATCTCCATCACACGCGCCAGCACGTCGGTGGAATGGCCATATTGCCAGAGCGCACCCGGCTGGTTGTGCAGCGGCAGTTTTGCGATCCGCTCGGCGAACTCGGCAAGGTCGAAATCGCCAGCATAGATATTGGCCTCGCGATAGGCTTTGCGCACCAGGCTGTCGCCATAGAACCCATAGGTGATGCCCGAGGTGTGGCGCATCAGGTCGAGCACGGTCATCGGCCGGTTGGGCGGCACCAGTTCGAGCGACTTGCTGCCGTCCTCCGCCTTCTTCTCGACGCCGACCTTCACATTGGCAAACGACGGGATGTATTTCGAGACGGGATCATC
The DNA here is from genome assembly GCF_900099855.1 of Bradyrhizobium sp. Rc2d. Lineage (NCBI taxonomy): Bacteria > Pseudomonadati > Pseudomonadota > Alphaproteobacteria > Hyphomicrobiales > Nitrobacteraceae > Bradyrhizobium > Bradyrhizobium sp. Rc2d. The sequence goes on from NZ_FNCU01000016.1 coordinate 107,541, forward strand.
TAACTTGATCTTGCCATCCTCGATCAATCGCATCGCGACCACCGAGGTGATCGCCTTGGTCATCGAGAACAGGCGGAAGATCGTCTTGTCGGTGATCGGCGCCTTGCTGACCATGTCCTGCACGCCGAAGGCTTCGTGGTAAACCGGCTTGCCGTGCTGCTTGATCAGCACGGTGGCGCCGGCGATCTTGCCGGTGGCGACCTCGTTCTTGAAGAACTCGCTGACCTTCGCGAGCTTGTCCTGGTTGAAATGCGCGCCGGCCGGAATCTCGTAGGTGCCCTCCGCGTGCGCGGACGACATCGCACCAAGCGACACCAGCGTGCCGCAGACCAGCGCACGCAGTCCAGACTGTGAAATCATACCCCCTCCCCGGAACATGGTCCGGCGGAGTGTACTGACCGCGTCGTCACGCACAAGGGCTGCCGTACCGCGCCAACACGTCCATGTGAAGGGCCGCGCTTCGCTCCGAGAAACAACAGAATATGACACGGCTGACCGAGGGCGCGGCCGGCAGCGTGTCGATGGTCGTATGAACCGCAATCTTCGCGGCCTGGCCGGCCGGAAAACGATAAACGCCAGTGGAGATCGCGGAGAAGGCCAGCGAGGTCAGCCCATTGGCCTGACAGAGCTCGAGCGCGCGACGATAGCACGAGCGCAGCGCCTCCGCCTCGCCGCGGCTGCCGCCATGCCAGACGGGGCCGACGGCATGGATCACATGGCGCGCAGGCAGAAGATAACCCTTGGTGATCTTGGCATCGCCGGTCGGGCATCCTCCGAGCGTCCGGCACTCGGCGAGAAGCTCGGGACCGGCAGCGTCGTGGATCGCCCCATCGACGCCGCCCCCGCCAAGGAGAGACGAATTTGCGGCGTTGACGATGGCGTCAACGCCGAGCGTGGTAATGTCGGCAACGATGACCTCGAGCTCGGCGCCACTGACCCGGCGCGTCAGCTGGGTCATGCATCAAGCCGCAACGACGACGCCCTTCTCGGAGAAGAGCTGCTGCAATTCGCCGGCCTGGAACATCTCGCGGACGATGTCGCAGCCACCGACGAACTCGCCCTTCACATAGAGCTGCGGGATGGTCGGCCAGTTCGAATATTCCTTGATGCCGTTGCGCAGCTCGGCGGATTCCAGGACGTTGAGGCCCTTATAGCCGACGCCAATATGGTCGAGGATCTGGACGACCTGGCCGGAGAACCCGCACTGCGGAAATTGCGGCGTGCCCTTCATGAACAGAACCACGTCGTTCGACTTCACTTCGTTGGCGATGAATTCCTCGATGCTCATTTCCATGTCCTTCCGGGGCGGAGCCCCCACCAATTGTCTCGGGCCGGCTCAGCCGATCTAACCCGACATCTGCCCATATATGTAGCCCAAACCGTTGTGCATCCAAAGTAAAATGGCGGCGAAGGGCCCTCGTCCTGGACTTGGGCGGCCGGTCTGAGCCCCGCCGGTCCATAGGCTGATGACATCAATATCATCGCCGGAGAGGACTTTCATACCGTAACGGAGCCCCTATCTAGGACGAACCTTGGTTTTGGAACCGGGTAGCGCCAACAACGTTCTCTTGTCCTGTCTGGAGAAAAACGTGACGAAACAAGCCTCAGCTACGGCCGCCGCCCTGCTTTCGTCACCGTCCTCCGACCCGGGCAAGCTCGCCCAGCGGCTGGGAGACGCGTTTCTCACCGTCCGCAACGAGACCGAACGCAGGGCGGTGCCACTCTCACCCGAGGACCAGCAGATCCAGTCCATGCCGGATGCGAGCCCGATCAAATGGCACCGGGCGCATACCACCTGGTTCTGGGAGCAATTCCTGCTCGGCGAGCACTGTCCGGGCTACCAGCCCTTCCACCCCGATTTCGCATTCCTGTTCAATTCCTATTACGTCAGCGCCGGCCCACGTCATGCCCGGCATCGCCGCGGCGACATCACCCGTCCCAGCGCCGACCAGGTCGGCGCCTATCGCAGATATGTCGATGCGGCCGTCGTCAAATTCTTCCGCGAAGCCGGCGCGGCCAAGCTGCGCGAGATCGCGCCGCTGGTCGAGGTCGGGCTCAATCACGAGCAGCAGCATCAGGAATTGATGTTCACCGACATCCTGCACGCCTTCGCACAGAATCCGGTCTCCCCGGCCTATGATCCGGACTGGCGCTTCCCGGCTGCGACCCGTGCCGGCGAGGAATGGCTGTCTCTGAACGAAGGCATCCACACCGTCGGCCATGTCGACGACAGCTTCCATTTCGACAACGAGAAGCCGGCGCATCGCGCCCTCGTTGGCCCGGTCAAGATCGCCCATCATCTCGTCACCAACGGTGAATGGCTCGCCTTCATGCGCGAGGGCGGCTACCGGACCGCAACGCTGTGGCTGATGGACGGCTTTGCCACGGTGAGCAACGAGGGCTGGGAGGCGCCGGGCCACTGGCGCGAGGTCGATGGCGCGTGGCACATGATGACGCTTGCCGGCCTCAAGCCGATCGATCCGAATGCGCCGGTCTGTCACGTCAGCTATTACGAGGCGGACGCGTTCGCCCGCTGGACTGGAAAACACCTGCCGACCGAGATGGAATGGGAGGTCGCGGCGCGCACCGGCCAGCTCAACGATGCCTTCGGCATCGTCTGGCAATGGACCCGCTCTTCGTACGCGCCGTATCCCGGCTACCGCGCCGTCGAAGGCGCGCTCGGCGAATACAACGGCAAATTCATGGTCAACCAGCTGGTGCTGCGCGGCTCCTCGCTTGCAACCCCTGAAGGCCACAGCCGTATCACCTATCGCAACTTCTTCTATCCGCACCACCGCTGGCAGTTCACGGGGCTGCGGCTCGCCGACTACGACTAAACATTCCGACGACAAATGCGCGCCGGACAGCGCGTTCAGGAGAGTATCATGAATGTGCACGCCAGCGCTTTGGCCGAAGCCCATCTCCCCGACGAGCAGACGACTGCCTTCGCCCGGGAGGCGATCGAGGACCTCTCGCAGCAGCCGAAAAAGCTGTCGCCGAAATATTTCTACGATGCGACGGGGTCAGAGCTGTTCGAGGCGATCACGCGCCTGCCGGAATATTATCCGACGCGCACTGAGCTTGCGATCCTGAGGGAGCGCGGCAGCGACATCGCGAAGATCATCCCGGAGCATGCGGCGCTGGTCGAGTTCGGCGCCGGCGCGACCACCAAGGTTCGCCTGCTGCTGGGCCATTGCAAGTTCGCGGCCTATGTGCCCGTCGACATCTCCGGCGACTTCTTGAAGGCGCAGGCGAACGGCCTGAAGCGGGACTTCCCGACGCTCGGCATCTATCCGGTCGCCGCCGACTTCACCACGCCGTTCGAACTGCCCAGGGCGGTCGCATCCATGCCCAAGGTCGGATTCTTCCCGGGCTCGACCATCGGCAATTTCGAGCCGCAGGAAGCCCAGGCGTTTCTGAAGAGCGCGCGCAAGATCCTTGGCCGCGGCGCGCAGATGATCATCGGCGCCGATCTCGAGAAGGATGAGCGGGTACTGCACGACGCCTACAACGATGCCGCCGGCGTCACCGCGCGCTTCAATCTCAATGTGCTGGTGCGCATCAACCGCGAGCTCGGCGGCAATTTCGACCTCTCCGCCTTCACCCATCGTGCGATCTACAACCGCGAGCGGCACCGGATCGAGATGCACCTGATCAGCAGGAGGAGCCAGACTGTGCGTCTGCTCGGCACCAGCTTCTCGTTCCGCCCGGGCGAGAGCATCCACACCGAGAACAGCTACAAATACAGCATCGAGCGTTTCGCATCACTGGCACAGGGCGCGGGCTGGCGTGTGCGCGAAAGCTGGACCGACGCGGCCAAGATGTTCTCCGTGCATGCGCTGGAGGTGGCGGAGTAGGCCTCCGCGCCTACTCCTCGGTTGCCGCCCCCAGCGACACCGACTCCCACACTGCCACGACGATCATGATCACCGTTGTTGCGACCGAAAGCCAGAGCGGCGATAGCTCCGACGCGAACCAGCTCAGCACCAGCAGCAGGATGATGCCGATGCCGTGGGAGAGCTGGAGGAAGCCGCGGATGGCGTGCTTGAACAGGATGGTGCCGACCAGGAACACCAGCGGACCGCCGATCGTGCTCACGATGGTGCGCAGGTCGGAATGGCCGGCGGGATGCTTCAGCACCAGCTCGTCCGAGACCGCAGTCAGGATGATGCCGGCGACGATCGGCATGTGCAGATAGGTGTAGGCGAGCCGCGCCAGCCGGCCGGATTCGGTGGACTTCGAGATGCGCTCGGAGCCGGCCTCAGCCCCTTTGTGGAAATAGACCCACCACATCGCGATGGCGCCGACCAGCGCCGAGACGAAGGCGAGGATGTTGTCCGCGGTCCACGTCAGCTCGGCAAAAGTGGCACCGTTGACGACGATGGCCTCGCCGAGCGCGATGATGACGAACAGAGAGCAGCGCTCGGCCATGTGCGCGCCTTCGACGGCCCAGGCCTCGACCGACGAGAAGCCCAGCTTCGGGACCCAGAAGCGCGCCGCCGGGGAGATGTACTCCCAGGTCACCGCCGCGATCCACAGCCATAGCCGCGTATCACCCTCGGACAGGCCGCCAGCGATCCACAACACCGCGGAGATCGAGAGCCAGGTCAGGATGCGAATCGCATTGTGCCGCACCGCGGTGCGGTGATGCGGGGTCGCGAACAGCCAGAACGCGGTACGCCCCACCTGCATGGTCGCATAGGCGATCGCAAACCACAGGCCCCGCCCCTCGAAGGCGGTCGGAATCGTCGTCGACAGCACGAGGCCGCCCAGCATCATCGCGAAAAGCAAGATGCGGACCGGCGTCAGCTCGGGATTGAGCCAATTGGTGACCCAGGCGGTGTAGACCCACACCCACCATACCGCGAGAAACAGCACCGCGACATGCACCGCGCCGAGCGGCGTAAAATGGTGCAGCAGAGTGTGCGAGACTTGTGTGACGGCAAAGACGAAGACGAGGTCGAAGAACAGCTCGGCATTGGTGACACGGCTGTGCTGGTTCGGACCGATGACGCGAAACATCGCGCCGCGCGGGTTCTCCGCCGCCATCTTCGTGCCCCGTCGCGCTTGGATCAGGTGCCCGTCAGATCAAGCGCCCGGCCCGCCGGGTACCCCGGTTTGCAGCGCCAGCGCATGCAGCACGCCGCCCATCTGGCCGCGCAGGGACTGATAGACGATCTGGTGCTGCTGGACGCGGGATTTGCCGCGGAAGGATTCAGAGATCACAGTCGCAGCATAGTGGTCGCCATCGCCGGCGAGGTCTCGGATGGTCACTTCGGCATCGGGGATTGCTGCCTTGATCATCGCCTCGATATCGTGGGCGTCCATGGGCATTCTGGTCTCGCTCCTTCTGGTCTCGAATCGCTTGCCGGGGTCCCCTCACCGGCACGGCCAAACTTAGCGTGAACGGCCTTCACCGTCACGCACTCAGGCACTATATCCCTGATCCCAACAGGAAGGCACGACAAAGTGCCGCGCGCGGCAGGTTGATCGAAAAGGCGTGACATCATGAAGCTTCCAGGGCCCGACCACCCCATCACCATCACCCAAAATCCCCGGCGCGTCCGCGTCACGGCCGGCGACATCGTGATCGCCGAGACCAGCAAAGCGCTGACCTTGAAGGAGGCCAAATATCCGGCGGTGCAATATGTGCCGCGGGAGGACACCAATATGGCCCTGCTCGAGCGAACCGACCGCGTCACCCATTGTCCGTACAAGGGCGACGCGAACTATTACAGCGTCAAAGCCGACGGCAAGACGCTGGACAACGCGATCTGGACCTACGAGACGCCCTTCCCCGCGATGACGGAGATTTCCGGCCATCTTGCCTTCTATCCGGACAAGGTGAAGATCGAGGAAGTGGGGTAACGTCATGGCCGGGCATAGCCGTCCGAAGGACGGCGTCGCTTCCGCTCGCCTTTGTCCCGGCCATCCACTTTCTTAGCTTCGGGCATAGAAGACGTGGATGCCCGGGCCTTTGCCTCGCCGAAGCGGCTTCGGCCGCGCTGGCGGGTCCGGGCATGACGAGTGTAAGCGTGGAAGCTGCGCAGCTACGCCCTGAAGATCGTGAGCCCCAGGATCAGCAGCACCAGGAAGATCACGACGAAAACGTAGAACAGGAAGCGGGCGATATCGGCGGAGGCGGCCGAAATGCCGGTGAAGCCGAGTACACCGGCCACGATCGAAACGAGTAAGAAGATCAGCGCCCACTTCAGGATCGTCATCGCCAGCTCCGAATTGGTGCCGCCCCTCGCGGCCTCACGCCCTTTTCGCGAACCCTAACTTCGTCACGCGGAACTGGTTCCTAAGGGTCCGGGACTGAAGAGCGACCCAAACGGCCCTTGCTGAATCAGGTTCCCGGCGGCACAGTCCAGCCGGGGCGGGAGCGCGGGGCAATCATGATGACGATGTCACATTCGGCGACGATCGGCGCAGAGGCACACGCCGCACCCAAGGCCAAGACGCGCAATTTGTCGCTCGATCGTGCCCGTACCTTCCTGACGCTGGTGGTGCTGCTGCACCATGCCGTCATCCCCTATACTTACTTCGGTCATACCGACCCGAAATTCTTCTTCGGCTTTGACATGATCGTGCTCGCCACCGACAGCTTCTTCATGGCGATGTTCTTCTTCCTGTCGGGCTTGTTTGCGTGGTCGGGCATCTCCCGCAAGGGACCGCTGAACTATTTGGCAGATCGCCTGCTTCGGCTTGGCCTGCCGTTCGTGATCTGCGCATTCACGATCATTCCGCTCGCCTATTACGCCATCTCGCTCAGACACCATCCCGAGATCGGCTTTTCGGAATATTGGTGGAATATGGTCACGAAGGGCCCGTGGCCAAGCGGGCCGATCTGGTTCCTTTGGGTCCTGCTCGGATTCGACGTGGTCGCCTGCATATTGCATCGGCTGTCACCCACCCTGCTCGATCCGATCAACCGCCTCTCGCTGCACGGTCGCCGTCGGCCCGCCGTGTTCTTCGCGGTCATGCTTGCCGTCACCGCAGCGTTCTATGTTCCCGGGCTGATGTATTATGGACCAGGCAACTGGTTCGAGTTCGGGCCGTTCTCGGTGCAGCACGGGCGCGTGATGCTCTATGCGAGCTACTTCTTTTTCGGTGCCGGCATTGGCGTCGCGAATATGGATCGCGGCCTGCTCGCGGCAGACGGCCGGATGGCGAAGGTCAGCTGGGACTGGATGGTCTTGACGATCGTTCCGTATTGCCTGCTCTGGGGACTGATCTTCATCAAGCGCGAAATATTGGGAAATCCGTCGCCGCTGCCGAACTGGTATGAGGGGCTCTATGCCATCTGCTTCGCTGTCTTCAGCGTGGCCATCATGTTTCTAATCCTCGCCTTTTTCCAGAGGTTCAGACAATCAGGCTCAGCCAAGCTACTCGATCCGATGCAGTCGGACGCCTACGGCATGTTTTTGGTGCACTACCCGATCGCGCTTTGGCTGCAATATTGGCTGTTTGAATATGACCTGCCAGCGATCGTCAAGGCGACGATCGGCTTCGTGCTGACAGTCGCGTTCAGTTGGGCGCTAACGCGCGCCTTGCGCCAGATCCCCGGGGCAACGAAGGTGCTGTGACCCAGTAGATGGGATGGAGCGCAAGCGCAATCCGGGGTCTTGCCACAAGCGGCAGTGGTCCCCTTATCGTGAGGCCAAGGTCTCTCAACTCGTCATTGCGAGGAGCCGCTTGCGACGAAGCAATCCAGAGTCCCTCCGCGGAGACCGTCTGGATTGCTTCGTCGCTTTGCTCCTCGCAATGACGGAGAGCGCGGGAACGCCTTACGCCGCCTTCCCGCCCATATACTCCGGCAGCCAGTGCTCGAACGATTTGCGCAGCGTGTCGATCGCCACCGGCGCCTCGCCCGCGATGGCGATCGCATAGCTCCCGGTGGTGCCGATCCGCACGCAGGGCACCTCGCATCCGCGCATCTTGGCGAGCACGCGGCCGGCCTCAGTTTCCGGCACAGTGACGAGATAGCGTGCCTGGTCCTCGCCGAACCAATAGGCCTGCGACACAAGCGCGGTCGGCGCGGCGAGCAATTTTGCGCCGATGCCGCTCGCCATCGCCATCTCGGCGAGCGCGATCAGGAGACCGCCGTCGGAGAGGTCGTGCACGGCCGTCGCGGTACCCGCATGGATCATGCCGCGCACGCAATCGCCGTTGCGCTTCTCGGCTGCGAGATCGACCGGCGGCGGGGCGCCCTCCTCGCGGCCGCAGATGTCGCGCAAGTAAACCGACTGGCCAAGCCAGCCATGGGTCTCGCCGACAAGCAGGATCGCCTCACCCTCGGCCTTGAAGGCGAGCGAAGCGGATTTGGTGAAATCGTCGAGCAGGCCGACGCCGCCGATCGAGGGCGTCGGCAGGATCGCGCGGCCATTGGTCTCGTTGTAGAGCGAGACGTTGCCGGAGACGACCGGGAAGTCGAGCGTGCGGCAGGCTTCCGAGATGCCCTTCAGGCAGCCGACGAACTGCCCCATGATCTCGGGCCTTTCAGGGTTGCCGAAATTGAGGTTGTCGGTGATCGCCAGCGGCTTGCCGCCGACCGCGGTGATGTTGCGCCAGGCTTCCGCCACCGCCTGCTTGCCGCCCTCAAACGGATCGGCCTCACAATAGCGCGGCGTGACGTCGACCGTCAGCGCCAGGCCCTTCGGTCCGTCCTGCACGCGCACCACGGCGGCATCGCCGCCGGGGCGCTGCATGGTGTTGCCGAGGATGACGTGGTCGTACTGCTCCCACACCCACCGCTTGCTGCACATATCCGGCGTACCGATCAGCTTCTCCAGCGCCGCGCCGAGGCCTATCGGCGCCGCAACGTCACGCGCATGTACGATCGGCAGCGCGGCGGAGGGGACATGCGGGCGGTCATAGACCGGCGCTTCGTCACCGAGCTCCTTGATCGGCAGGTCGGCCATGACGTCGCCGCCGTGCTTGACCACGAAACGCTTGCTCGGCGTGGTGTAGCCGACCACGGCAAAGTCGAGGCCCCACTTCGTGAAGATGGCCTCCGCTTCCTTTTCCTTCTCGGGCTTGAGCACCATGAGCATGCGCTCCTGGCTCTCCGAGAGCATCATCTCGTAGGCGCTCATGCCGGTCTCGCGCGTCGGCACCGCATCGAGATCGAGGTCGACGCCGAGATCGCCCTTGGCGCCCATCTCGACCGCCGAGCAGGTCAGGCCCGCCGCGCCCATGTCCTGGATCGCGATGACGCAGCCCTTCTCCATGATCTCGAGGCAGGCTTCCAGCAGCAGCTTCTCGGCGAAGGGATCGCCGACCTGCACGGTCGGGCGCTTCTCCTCGGACTTGTCGTCGAACTCGGCCGACGCCATCGAGGCGCCGTGGATGCCGTCGCGGCCCGTCTTGGAGCCCAAATAGACGATCGGCATGTTCACGCCGGAGGCGGCCGCATAGAAGATCTTGTCGGCATCGGCGAGGCCGACGGCCATCGCGTTGACGAGGATGTTGCCGTCATAGCGGGTGTGGAAGCGGACCTGGCCGCCGACCGTCGGCACGCCGAAGGAATTGCCATAGCCACCGACGCCGGCAACGACGCCGGAGACGAGATGCCGGGTCTTGGGATGTTCCGGCGCGCCGAAGCTAAGCGCATTGAGGCAGGCGATCGGGCGCGCGCCCATGGTGAAGACGTCGCGCAAAATGCCGCCGACGCCGGTGGTCGCGCCCTGATAGGGCTCGATGTAGCTTGGGTGGTTGTGGCTCTCCATCTTGAAGATCACGGCCTGGCCGTCACCGATGTCGATCACGCCAGCATTCTCGCCCGGGCCCTGGATCACCCAGGGCGCCTTGGTCGGCAAGCCGCGCAGATGGATACGCGACGATTTGTACGAGCAATGCTCGTTCCACATCGCCGAGAAGATGCCGAGCTCGGTGAAGCTCGGCTCCCGCCCGATCAGCTTGAGGATGCGCTCATACTCGTCGGGCTTGAGCCCGTGGGCGGCAACCAGTTCGGGGGTGATCTTGGGTTCATTCTTCATGGATTCGGGGCTTTCGGCGGGCTTTGGCCGTTCTTAGGAACATCGGAGGGCTTGGAAAAGCCCTTTATGGCGCATTTTCCCGCTGTCCCACGTTTTGCGCCGGGGGCCCCGCGGGAACAGGAATTGCACGGCGCGGACGGATCGGATTTAAGGGCTAAAGACCCGTAATTGAAGGCCCATTTCCTTGCACGAATTGACCAAAGCGCCCGCTCCCCGCCGCCCCGACCTCCATGTTGCCACCGAGGGAGAATTTAAGGGCTGGCGGACCTGGATTCGGGACAGTTTTGAGTCCCATGTCGGCCCCTTCTGGCACCGGATCGAGGCGGACGGCAGTGTCCGCAGCGCCTTGCGGGTCGAGAAAAAGCACCTCAACGGCTCCGGCAACGTCCATGGCGGCTGCTACATGGCCTTTGCCGACTACTCCTTGTTCGCGATCGCCACCCACGTCCTGGACAGCCGGGCGGTGACGACCAATTTTGCCTGCGAATTCCTCGACGCGGCGCGGGAGGGCGAGCTGATCGAATGCACCGGCGAGGTCAGCCGCGCCGGCGGCTCGCTGATCTTCCTGCGCGGCAAGATGATGTCCGGCGAGCGGCTGCTGCTCACCTTTTCCGGCACGATCAAGCGGATGAAGCGGCGGCCGCAGCCCCAGCCAAACGCATAGCTCGACGCCTTCCCTTTTCACGCCCCCTCGCCCAGAGTTGCACCAAGCGCTTGTGCGCCGGGGAGCAGGAACAAGGTGCCGCAGAGCACATCTGAGGCGGGTCGCGCGATGGCGTCCGCATCAACGCCGTCGTCCATGGCCGCCACCGGCGCGCGCAACTGGCGCGACTATGCGTTGCTGTTCGCGCTCGCCTGCTGCTGGAGCTCGACCTATCCGCTGGCCAAGCTGGCGCTGGACACGATTCCGCCCATCACCTTCATCGCGGCGCGCTCGCTGATCGCGGCCGCCTTTCTGTTCGCGATCCTGTGGATGCGCGGCGTCAGGATCCCGACCGACGCCAAGGCCTGGAAGCTGTTCGCGACCCAGCAATTGATCAACTCGACCTTCCCGTTCCTGATCATCACCTGGTCGCAGCAATACGTGCCGGCATCGAACACGGTGGTGCTGGCGTCGACGACGCCGATCTTCGCCTTCCTCATCACCTCGCTGATCACACGGCACGAACCGGCAACGCTGCTGAAGCTCGCGGGCGCGATCCTCGGCCTTGCCGGCACGATTCTCATCGTCGGCCTCGATGCGCTACGCGGTTTTGGAAGCGAGATCATCGCGGAGATCGCGATCCTCCTCGCCACCATCTCCTTTGCTTGCGCGACGATCTTCGGCCTCAGGCTGTCCGACTACGACCCGATGGTGGTGGCAGCGGGCTCGCTGCTGTTCGGCGGCATCATCCTGCTGCCGCCCTCGCTTGTCATCGATCAGCCCTGGACTCTGCACCCGACGCCGACAGCGATCATCGCCACCATCGTCATGGGCATCGTGTCGAGCGCATTGGGCTTGATGCTGTTCTACGTCTGCCTCGGCCGGCTCGGCACGCTGACCACGAATGCGCAAGGCTATTTGCGCATCCCGATCGGCGTCGGCCTCTCCGTGCTGCTGCTCGGCGAGAGCGTGCCATCGAACCTGGCGCTGGGCCTGCTGCTGGTCATGGCCGGCGTTGCGGCCATGACGGTGCCGGCGGAGCGGCTGAAGCTACGATAGCGTGAAGCGCTTTTTGCGAGCGCCAATCAAGCAGCCACGTTCGGCTGCCGGAAGGCCGCTTCCATCTCGCGGCGCACCCGCACGGCGAGACTATTGGGATCGTATTCGACGTCCTCCCATCTCAGGCGCTGACCTGGCTCGATATCGGTCTTGAGCTTGACATGGTGGGCGAGGCCGAGCGGCAAGTAGCCCTGCTTCAGTGAAGCGTCAGCTGGGGTCTGCTTGCCCCAGACGCAGAAGCCGCCTTCGCCGTCGAGCATCTCGCCGGCCTTCAGCTTGCGCTTGGCGGTCGCGACCACGTCAGAGTTGAACACGATCGGCGCGCCGGTCGGCTCCTTGCGCAGCGCTGCGGAGGCGACGGAGATGCCGAGCTCGAGCCCGATCATGTGGATCGGCCGGTACAGCGAGGCATATTTGCCGGTCTTGTCCGGCAGCATGCTGTATTCGCGGAAGCATTCCTCGGAATAGGCGCTGTCAGTCTCGAACACGACATAGGTCCCCATCACGAGGCTCTGCGGCACGTCGGAGCCGTCCCGATAGACCGACGACGTGACCTCGGTGACGCCTGACTTCTCCAGCATGCCGCCGTCGGATTTCGGCTTGCAGATTTCGGCGTGCTCGAAGCGCGTTGCTGGCGGGAACGACAGGCCCTCACTCTGCGCATGCAGCCCCGTCGCATTACATACCGCCGTCATCTCGATGCCCGACTTGGTGCCGTCGACGAAGGAGTTGAACATCTTCGGGTTGATCGAGTTGCGATCCTTGATCTTCATGTACTTGTCGAGAATGTCCCACACCGTATCCGGCGTCGACTGGTGATAGGTCGGGTGATAGCGCGTTCCCTTGCCGGCAGCGACGACCTTGAAGCCGGCGGCACGCGCCCAGTCGACGTGATCGGCGATCAGCGCCGGCTGGTCGCCCCAGGCGAGTGAATAGACGACGCCGGCCTGCTTCGCCTTGCGCGCCAGGATGGGGCCTGCGACTGCGTCCGCCTCGACATTGACCATCACGATGTGCTTGCCGTTCTCGATCGCCTTCATCGCGAAGCGGATGCCGGCGCCGGGATCGCCGGTCGCCTCGATGATCACCTCGATGGCCGGGTGCGTGATCAGCGCGTCGGCATTGTCGGTGACGACGGTGCGGCCATGCTTGAGCGCGTCGTCGATCGAGGTTGCCGCATATTGCTCCTCCGGCCAGCAACCGAGCTTGAGCTGCGCGCGGGCACGGGCGGTGTTCAGGTCGGCGACGCCGACGAGATGCATGCCGTCGGTCTGGCGCACCTGCGACAGGAACATCAGGCCGAATTTTCCGGCCCCGATCAGGCCGATGGTAACAGGTTTGCCGGCCGCCTTGCGTTCCAGCAGCATGCGATGGAGATTCATCTGGATTTCCTTAAGCGTTCCTCGGATGACGGCGTTGTTGCAGCTGTGAAGTCCGGCCGCGCTCGCCTTGCACGGAAACGTTAGGCAGCGGCGAATCCGGGGGCAATTCAGATTATCTGCCGCGACGATGTAGGCGCGCTAAACAATCGACACGGTCTGCTGCCCGCTCCAGGCGTCGCGTTCCCCGCGCAACCAGTCGAGGAAGGTGCGGGTCTTGCGATGGCGCAGATGGCCGTGCGGACAGACGATCCACTGCGTGGTCAGCGCGACCTCCGGCGGGTTCTTCACGGGGCAAACCAGGCGACCGTCGCGCAATTCGCGCCAGGCCAGCAGTTCGCTTTCCAGCCCAATGCCGAGGCCGTCGACCGCAGCGTCGATCGCCATGTGGCTGCGGTCGAACAGCACGCGCTTCCAGCGTTCCGCAGGCTCGATGCCGGCCTCCGTGAACCAGCGCGGCCATTGCATCTGCGATTTCACCGAATGGATCAGCCGGTGCTTGAGCAGGTCTTGGGCTACGAGACTCCCCGCAGCAAACGAGGAAGGCGAACACAGCGGAAAGAAGCGCTCCTTGCCGAGACTTTCCACGAACAGACCAGGCCAGCTGCCTTCGCCATGGCGAATCTCGAGGTCGACATTCTCCTTGCGGAAATCGGTCGGCTCATTGGTGCCGTCGAGCCGCAATTCGATGTCCGGATTGGCGTTGACGAAGCTTGCCAGTCGCGGCAGCAGCCATTTGCTCGATACGCTCGGCGCGGCGCGCACCGTCAATGTGGTGGCGGAGCGGATGCCGCGGACATGCTGCGTGACGTCGGTGACGTGCTCGATCTCGCGGCTGATCATCTCGAAATAGCGTTCGCCGGCCTCGGTCAGGGTAATGTTACGCCCCACCCGAGAGGTCAGCGCCGTGCCGAGATGCAGCTCCAGCGCCTGGATCTGCTGGCTGACCGCCGACGGGGTGACCCGCAATTCATCCGCCGCACGGGAAATGCTGCCCGCGCGCGCCACCGCGTGGAAGACGATGATGGCGCGAAACGGTATCTGCATCAGGAAACCTTTTAGGCCAGCTAAAGTGACGGCGAATATAATTCAATTGTCGCCCATGGCCAGCGATCTAGGCTTCAGGCTCAAGGCGACCCGCGGCAGACGGGTGCTGATCGAGGAAACAGGACGGCGCGGAGCGCCGGTTCGCCCGGGGGGAAGGACGCAAGGCTAAGCCCTTTCACCAGACAAGCGATTTTGAGAACACCGGCGCAGGGTTTGCGCGCGGCAACGAAGACGTGCGCCGACAAGACAAGGCGCGGCACAACAGCATCAGGGGAGGACGAACGATGTCGGGTCAGCGCCACACCATCTCGCGCCGCAATTTCATGGCTGCCGCTGCCGCGGCTGTACCTCTGGTCGCCGTTCGCACCAGGCCGGCGCAAGCGGCCGAGTTCGAGTACAAGCTCGCCACCGGCCAATCGCTGACGCAACCGATCAACACCCGGCTCGACCAGGCTGTGAAGCGGATCAAGGAGGCGAGCGGCGGGCGCCTCGAGATCAAGTTCTTTCCGGCCTCGCAGCTCGGCTCGGACACCGATCTGTTGACCCAGATCCGCAGCGGCGGCGTCGACTTCCTCAACATCGCCGGCTCCGTGCTGTCGACCGTATCGCCTGTGGCCGGAATCGCCAATGTCGGCTTTGCCTTCTCCGACTACAGCCAGGTCTGGAATGCGATGGATGGCGATCTCGGCAGGCTGATCGCAACCCAGATCGAGAAGACCGGCGCGCTAGTGATGGCCAAGCCGGCCGACAACACGTTTCGGCAGATCTCGTCGTTTACCAAGCCGATCAAGACGCCGGGCGATCTCGCTGGCTATCGGATCCGCGTGCCTGTTTCGCCGATCTTCACCTCCCTGTTCAAGTCGCTGGGTGCCAACCCGACCTCAATCAACTTCAACGAATTGTACACGGCGCTGCAGACGCATCTGGTCGATGGGCAGGAGAACGGCCTCGTCACCATCGAGGCTGGCAAGATCTATGAGGTGCAGAAGTACATCTCCGAGACCAATCACATCTGGGATCCCTTCTTCATCCTCGGCAACCGCCGTTCGGTGAAGGCACTGCCTGACGATCTACAGGTGATCGTCCGCAAAGAATTCGACCAGGCCGCGATGGAGCAGCGCGCCGATACCGCGAAGCTCAACACGACCCTGAAGGATCAACTGGTCGCCAAGGGCATCAGCTTCGAGGTGTCCGATAAGGAGGCCTTCCGCAAGGGATTGTCGAGCGCCGGCTTCTACAAGGAATGGCGCGGCAAGTTCGGTGAGGACAACTGGAAAACACTCGAGGCCGCCGTCGGGGCGCTCGCATGAGCGCGGTCGTCGACATGCCCGAGGCGGTCACGCTCGGTGACGCGCGGGCGATCCGGGGACGCTGGCCGGAGCAGGTGCTGCGCTGGCTGGTGGAGATCCCGGCGGCGATCGCCGTGGTCGCCGAGGTGATCATCCTGTTCGCCGGCATCGTCGCACGCGGAGTCTTCCATCGGCCGATCGTCTGGTCGGACGAGCTCGCCTCGATCCTGTTCCTCTGGCTCGCCATGCTCGGCAGCGCCATCGCGGTGCAGCGCTCGGCGCATATGCGCCTGACTTTCTTCACCTCCCATTTGTCGCCACGCGCGGAGGCGTGGGCCTCGACGCTCGCAGCCGGCTCCGTCGCGCTGTTCCTGGCGATCATCCTGCATCCGGCGCTGGACTATGTGGAAGATCAGGCGTTCGTGGAGACGCCGGCGCTCGGCTGGTCGGGCGTGGTCCGCGCCGCGGCAATTCCGGTCGGCTGCGTCGTCGCGCTGGCCAGTATCTGCCTCATGCTGGTCAAGCGATCGGCGAAGGACCTGTTGGCCGTTGGAATGTTGTTTGCCGCGATCGCCGGCGCACTCTATTTCGCCGGGCCTTGGCTGAAGTCGCTCGGCAACTGGAACCTGCTGATCTTCTTCGTCGGGCTGCTCGGCTGCGCCGTGATGGCGGGCGTGCCGATCGCGTTTTCCTTTTGCCTTGCGACCGTCGCTTTCCTGCTGACCACGACGCGCACCCCGTTGCTGGTCGTGGTCGGGCGGATCGACGAAGGCATGAGCTCGCTGATCCTGCTCGCAGTGCCGCTGTTCGTGCTGCTGGGCCAATTGGTCGAGCAGACCGGCATGGCGCGGGTCATGGTCGCCTTCCTCGCCTCAGTGCTCGGCCATGTCCGCGGTGGGCTGTCCTATGTGATGCTCGGCGCCATGCTGCTGGTCTCGGGCATCTCCGGCTCCAAGACCGCCGATATGGCGGCGATCGCACCGGTGCTGTTTCCCGAAATGCGCAAGCGCGGCATGAAGGATGGCGAATTGGTTTCGCTGTTGGCGGCATCGGGCGCGATGAGCGAGACCATTCCGCCATCGATCGTGCTGATCGCGATCGCCTCCGTCACCGGCGTGTCGATCGCGGCTCTCTTCACCGCCGGCATCCTGCCGGGGATCGTGCTGGCGATCGTGCTTGCTTTCGTTGCGCGCTATCGGGCGGGCGCGGAGGAGAATGGCGCGGCCAAGGTCGCTCGCGCGCCGCTATCCGTGGTCGCAAGAACGTTCTGGGTGGCGCTGCCGGCGCTCGCCCTGCCGTTCCTGATCCGCAGCGCCGTGGTCGAGGGCGTTGCGACCGCGACCGAAGTCTCGACGATCGGCATCGCCTACTGCCTCGTGCTCGGCCTGATCATCTATCGCGGCAGTCTGACATGGAAGAATGTGCTGCCGATGCTGGTCCAGACCGCCTCGCTCTCCGGCTCGATCTTGTTCATCGTGGGCGCCGCGAGCGCGATGGCCTGGGCGTTGGCGCAATCCGGCTTCTCGCATGATCTCGCCGCGCGCATGGCGGGCGTGCCAGGCGGCGCCTACGGCTTCCTGCTGATCTCGGTGCTAGCTTTCATCGTGCTTGGCAGCGTGCTGGAGGGCATCCCGGCCATCGTGCTGTTCGGCCCCCTGCTTTTTCCAGTGGCGGCGCAGTTCGGCATCCACGAGGTGCACTATGCGATGGTGGTGATCCTCGCCATGGGCCTCGGCCTGTTCGCGCCGCCGTTCGGCCTTTGCTACTACGCCGCCTGCATCATCGGCAACGTGCCGCCGGATGCAGGCATGCGCCGGATCTGGATCTATCTCGCCTGGCTGTTCCTGGGCCTGTTGCTGATCACTTTCGTACCCTGGATATCCCTAGCGTTTCTATGAGATTGGCACGCCCCCTTCAGGTCGAAAGCTGCTTCTCGGCGATCGACAGCCATTCGGCCTGCGCCTTGCGCAGATATTTCGGCGCGCGCCGCATCTGGATCAGGAGCTCGTTGAAGACCATGCGCGCTTTGGCCGTGCGGCCGACCATCTGCAGCAAGTGCGGCCATTGCTTCTGGAGATCGTCCAGCGTCGCGACGAGGGTCAGTCGTCTCAAACGCGATGCAAGTTCATGAAATCGCAGCCGAATGCCGCTATTACTTGGCGTCGTCCGCCAGCATCTTCCGGTACTTCTCGACGTCACGCGTCACGAGCTTTTGCAGCACCTCGGGCGTGTGCTCGTCGGGGTCGGGCGCAACGGTCGAGAGGTCGGCAAAGCGCTTCTTCACCGCGTCGGTTTCCACCGCCGTGCGCGCGGCGGCACTGAGCTTGGCGATCACCGCCGGCGGGGTGCCTTTGGGCGCGAACAGGCCGTTCCAGCCCTGCGCCTCGAATTCGGGCAGGCCGGCTTCGGCCGACGTCGGAAGATCCGGCAGCGTCGCGAGCCGCACCGTCGAGCCGACCACGAGCCCCTTCACCAGCTTCTCGTTGATCGACTGTGAGACGGACGCCGCCGCATCGCAGACGCCGTCGATCTGACTGCCGACCGCATCGGTCAGCGCGGGCGCGGCGCCGCGATAGCCGACCAGCGTCGCGTCGATCCCGGCGGCGGTGACGAAGCTCTTGCAGATCAGGTAATTCGAGGAGCCGACGCCGGCATGGCCAAGATTGATCCTGCCCGGATTGGCCTTGGCATAGGCGATGAACTCCTTCAGGTCCTTCGCCGGAAGATCCTTGCGCACGGCGATGATGCCGAACGTCTTCGCCACCATGGCGATCGGCACGAACGAGTCCGGCGTGAACGGCAGTTTTGGATAGATCGTATAGGTCGCGGCATTGGTGCCGGCATTGCCGATCGCGATGGTGTAGCCGTCAGGCTCGGCACGAGAGGCGCGTGCCAGCGCGGTCGAACCGCCGGCGCCGGCGACGTTCTCGATCACGATGGTCTGGCCGAGCGCAATGCCCATCTGCTCGGCGACGGTCCGCGCGATCACGTCCGAGGTGCCGCCGGCCGCGAACGGCACGATCATGGTAACAGGACGTTTGGGATAATCCTGCGCGAACGCAGCGGTCGCGAACGACAGCGCCGCGAGCGCGGCGAGCGACCGCTTCAGCATGAACGAAATCACGCGGCTTTTTCCAGATGCTGGACCAGACCGGCGAACAGGCCGCGGCCGTCGGTGCAGCCCATGATGTCTTCGACGTGGTTTTCCGGATGCGGCATCATGCCGAGCACGTTGCCCTTGTCGTTGACGATGCCGGCGATGGAATGCGCCGCGCCGTTGATGTTGCTGTCATCGTCAACGACACCGTCGGCCGAGCAGTAGCGATAGAGCACCCGCCCCTCACCTTCGAGCCGCTTGATGGTCTCTTCGTCCGCCTCGTAATTGCCCTCACCGTGGGCGACCGGCACGCGGATCACCTGCCCGGCATTGTAGCCGCGGGTGAACGGCGTGTCGGAACGCTCGACCCGCAGATGCACGTCGTGGCAGATGAATTTCAGCCGCGCATTGCGCATCAAGACGCCCGGCAACAGGCCGGACTCGCAGAGGATCTGGAAGCCGTTGCAGACGCCGAGCACGAGGCCGCCCTTGGCCGCATAGTCGCGCACAGCGTCCATCACCGGCGCCCGTGCCGCAATCGCGCCACAGCGCAAGTAATCGCCGTAGGAGAAGCCGCCCGGCACCACCACGAGGTCGGTGCCCGCAGGCAGCGAGGTCTCGGCGTGCCACACCATTGCGGGCTCGCTGCCGGAGATCAGCCTCAAAGCACGCGCCATGTCGCGCTCGCGATTGATTCCGGGAAAGACGAGGATGGCGGCTTTCATGGCTTAAGTTCCGACGGTGGCTGGAATCGGGGTGGCACGGAGGGGCCAATTCGCCAAGAGACATAACCATTTGACGGGGATTTTACCAGTGCTAGCCTCCGCAAAGGGCCTTGTACACAGGCTCTGGTTGCACGCAGTCTGACCGCTCGATTTGCCCGGGATTGAAGCCATGAATATCCCGTCGCTGCCCGCATCCCCCTCCGAGCCGGTGCCCACCGAGGGCGTCGTCGCTGCCGGCGCCTATGTCGACGGCCGGCGCGTCGCCAATATCGCCATCAGCGAGGCCTCGAGCTGGCGGGCCAAGCCCGGCCATGTGGTCTGGATCGGCCTGCACGAGCCGGACATGGCGCTGCTCCGCGCGGTGCAGAAGCAGTTCGATTTGCACGATCTCGCGATCGAGGACGCAAACCACGCCCATCAGCGGCCCAAGATAGAGCAGTACGGCGAGGCTCTGTTCATCGTCGCGCGCACCGCGCAACTGGTCGAAGGCCGGATCGCCTTCGGCGAGACGCACATTTTCGTTGGCGATGGCTATCTGGTCTCGGTGCGCCACGGTGCTTCGACCTCCTACACACCGGTGCGCGAACGCTGCGAAAGCTGCCCGCGGGCGCTCGCCCGCGGCGAGGACTACATCCTCTATGCCATTCTCGATTTCATCGTGGACAACTATTCCCCCGTGCTCGAAAGCATTCACGAAGAGATCGAGGAGATCGAGGACTACGTGCTCGCGCACGCGATCACCAAGGCGCAGATCGAGCGGCTCTATATGCTGCGCCGCGACCTCCTGCGGCTCCGCAACGCGATCGGACCGCTGGTGGAGGTCTGCCGCCGGCTGGAGCATGACGAGCTGTCGATGGTGCGGCAGGCCATGCAGCCACTGTTCCGCGACGTCACCGACCACGTCCGCAACATCCAGGAGCGGATCGATTCCATGCGTGAGGTGCTGGCCTTCGCCTTCGAGGCGAGCCTGCTGGTCGGGCAGGCCCAGGAGACCGCGGTGTCCAAGAAGCTCGCTTCCTGGCTCGCGATCATCGCGATCCCGACCGCACTCGCCGGCATCTACGGCATGAACTTCAAGCACATGCCCGAGCTGGAATGGGAGTACGGCTATTACATGCTGCTCGGCGTGATGCTGACGGCGTGCGGCGCGCTGTACTGGCGATTCCGTCGTGCAGGGTGGCTGTAAGCCGCCCGCGCGTTAGACGATCTCGACCCGATAATTCTCGATCACGGTATTCGCCAGCAGCTTGTCGGCGGCTTCCTTCAGCACGGCTTCCGCCTTGGTCTTGTCGGCGCCGGCGAGCTCGATGTCGAACACCTTGCCCTGGCGGACGCTGGCGACGCCGTCGACGCCGAGCGACTTCAGCGCGCCTTCGATGGCCTTGCCTTGCGGATCGAGGATGCCCGTCTTCAGGGTAACGGTGACACGTGCCTTCACGTCAAAGATCCTCTCTCAGCTCTTCACCAGCACCGGGCCGGAGCCCTGCGGACGCTCGTTCTCCATGAGGATGCCGAGGCGCTTTGCGACTTCGGTATAGGCCTCGAGCAGGCCACCGAGATCCCTGCGGAAGCGGTCCTTGTCGAGCTTCTCGTTCGACTTGATGTCCCACAGACGGCAGGAGTCCGGCGAGATCTCGTCGGCGACGATGATCCGCATCATCTCGTTCTCGAACAGGCGGCCGCACTCCATCTTGAAATCGACGAGACGGATGCCGATGCCGAGGAAGAGGCCGGTGAGGAAGTCGTTGACGCGGATGGCGAGCGCCATGATGTCATCGATCTCCTGCGGCGTCGCCCAGCCGAAGGCGGTGATGTGCTCTTCCGACACCATGGGGTCGTTGAGCTGGTCGTTCTTGTAGTAGAATTCGATGATCGAACGGGGCAGCTGGGTGCCCTCCTCGATGCCGAGGCGCTGCGACAGCGAGCCGGCGGCAACGTTCCGCACCACCACCTCCAGCGGCACGATCTCGACCTCGCGAATCAACTGCTCGCGCATGTTGAGGCGGCGGATGAAATGGGTCGGCACCCCGATGTCGTTGAGGTGCTGAAACAGGTACTCCGAGATCCGGTTGTTGAGGACACCCTTGCCCTCGATCACCTGATGCTTTTTCGCATTGAATGCGGTGGCGTCGTCCTTGAAGTGCTGGATCAGGGTACCGGGCTCCGGGCCTTCATAGAGAACCTTTGCCTTGCCTTCATAAATGCGACGCCGACGGCTCATTGGGATGTACCGTGTTTTGTTGAAATCCATGAATTTGGTGTGCTCCGGTTGACTAGGATTAGGACCCACAGCGGAGCTGCCGTGAACGGCTCGGAACCCGTCTCGAATCCTTGGAAACAGAACGGGAACCAAGCCTTAGGCAACCTATCCGATTGGCTGTCCAAGCACAATCGATCCGGCCGTCCGGCACCAACTTATACCGTCTTGCCTGCGGCTTAACGGCCCGTTGTTTTGCCTATTTCTGCTCTCTATGTAGGCATGCAGCCGGGTCGCCGCAACGGAAGGCTCCCACTCCATTCAGAGGGATTTGGAACAAAGCATGAGCGAGTTCGACAAGCGCGAGGAAGGTTTTGAGAAGAAGTTCGCCCTCGACGAGGAGCAGAAATTCAAGGCGGAGGCCCGCCGCAACCGGCTGCTCGGCCTGTGGGCGGCCGAACAGCTCGGCATCACCGGTGACGCCGCCAGCGCCTATGCCAAGGAGGTGGTCGCGGCCGATTTCGAGGAGGCCGGCGATGGCGACGTCCTGCGCAAGGTCATGGCCGATTTCGCCGCCAAGAAGGTCGCCGTCACCGAGCAGGCGATTCGCGCCAAGATGAGCGAGCTGATCGCGGTGGCAGCCGCCGAGGTGAAGGCCGGGAAGTAACTGGTTCAGGCGAGTCGCCGGCGCGCAATTCCCTTGCGCGCCGGCGATCGCTTTCCGGCGTCCCGCGTGGTCGAGACATCCAGCCCGGCATAGTTGCGGCGGATGGTCTCGAGCAGGCGCTCGGCGGCCGTGCTCAGAAAGCCGCCGCGACGCGTGACAAGGACGATGTCCTGGTTCGCGGCAAGATCGCCCACGGCGATCGTCGCGATCGAGGCCGCACGCAGCTCCTCCGCGACGTGGCTTCGCGCCAGGAGTGCAAGGCCAAAGCCCGATTCCACGAGCCGCTTCTGCGCGGTGAGGCTGTCCACGGCCGTCCACGCGATTTCGCCAAGCCCCTGCGTCAGAAACAACGCGAACACGTGAGCGGCGGCGATCTCGCGACGCCCGCGAGTCTCCGGGAATGCGATCCAGCGCTCGCCGCGCAGCTCGGCGAGGCGCTTCACGCGCTTTCCGGCCAGAGGATGGTCGGGCGCACAGACGACCTGCAACGCCTCGCTCAGCACCTGCTCGCAGGCGAGATCGCCGGAGCGGTCGGTGTTGTAGCGCAGGCCGATCGTGGCCTCGCCGCGCCGGATGAGATCGCTGACCTCCGCACTGGTCGCTGTCTGCAATGCTAGCGTGACGGCGGGATTTTCCCTGGCAAACCGCTTCATGATGGTCGAGAGGCGGCCATCGGCCAGCGTGCCGGTGACGGCCAGCGAAACCGGCCCCGAATTCTGCTTGGTCAACGCCCGTATCGCCTGTTCGGCGTCCTGCGCCGCGGCAACCGCGCGCTCGGCATAGGGGATCAGCACGCGCCCGGCATCGCTGAGCCGGGTGCGGCCTGCCACCCGGTCGAACAGGGGCACGCCGAGCTCCTGCTCCAAGAGGGCGATACGGCGCGAAATCGCCGGCTGCGAACGATGCAGGAACTTTGCGGCATTCGAGATCCCGCCCCTGCGATGCACCGCCAGGAAGGTGTTGAGGGCATCACTGTCCATCGCGACCTCATGCAAAAAACTGATGATCACTGAAGGAATAACAAATTTGGCGGATGACGGAAACGCTCCTAAGGCTGCTTGGACGAACAACACGGAGACGAGCCATGACGAGCCAGCTGGACAAGGCGACGGCGTTTCGCGCACTGCACGAGCGGCCCGGAGCCTTCATCATTCCCAATCCATGGGACGCCGGTACGGCCAAGCTGCTCGTGGCGATGGGCTTCGAGGCCCTGGCGACCACGAGCCTCGGGGTGGCCAACATGCTCGGCAGCGGCGGCGTCAGTCTCGACGTCATCCTCGCCAACGCGCGCGCGATCGTCGAAGCTACCGAACTGCCGGTCAGCGTCGACCTCGAGAATTGCGGCGCAGATGAGCCGAAGCGTGCCGCCCAAGCGATTCAGCGCGCCGCCGAGGCTGGCGCGGTCGGAGGTTCGATCGAGGATTTCAGCGGCGACCGTGATCGTCCCATCTACGACTTCTCCCACGCCGTCGAGCGCGTCCAGGCCGCGGTCGAAGTGGCGCGCGCGCTGTCAATTCCGTTCACGTTGACCGCGCGGGCCGAGAACTTCCTGCACGGCCGCAAGGACATCGACGACACAATTCGCCGCCTGCAGGCCTTCGAGGCCGCGGGCGCCGATGTCCTGTATGCGCCGGGCCTCTACGATCTCGCCACGATCCGGACCGTCGTCGCCTCGCTCGGCAAGCCGTTCAACCACGTGATGGGCTTTGCCGACCCGACGCTGACGGTCGGGCAATTGTCCGCCGCCGGCGTCAAGCGCATCAGCGTCGGCGGGGCCATGTCACGCTACGCGCTCGCCGCGTTCCTGAACTGCGCACGCGAGATGAAGGACCAGGGATCCTTCACCTATATTCGCGAGATGGCTCCGGTCGGCGAGCTGCGCGCCGCCTTCGCCGCGGTCACTCCTCCCTGAAGCCGTACTCCGGCACGTTGCCGCTGGCACCGTAATATTTGTACGGCAGGAACTTGCCGCTCATGGTGATCTTGACGCGGTCGCCCTTCGGGTTGGCGACGCGCTCGATGCCCATGTCGAAGTCGATCGCCGACATGATGCCGTCGCCGAACTCTTCCTCGATCAGCGCCTTCCAGGCCGGGCCGTTCACCATCACCATCTCGTAGAAGCGGTAGATCAGGGGATCGGTCGGCGGCATTGGCGTGCCGGTGCCGCGCATCGGCACCTCGTTCAGCATGGCAACTTCCGCCTTCGACAGGCCGAACAGCTCGCCGGCATTCGCGGCCTGCGGCTTGGTCAATTTCATCTGACCGAGGATCGCGCCAACGATCAGCACCTCGGAATAGCCGCCGATCTTGTCACAGATGTGTTTCCAGCTCCAGCCCTTCTCGCGCTTGATGTCGAGCAGCTTTTCGGTGAGGTCTTCGCGTTTCATGTCAGGGTCTCCTCTTCAAAAGCATGATCTGGAAAAGTGTGAAGCGGTTTTCCGCAGATCATGCGTCTATAAAATCACGCAATCAGTCCGGGGCTGGGCCCGGCTATCCATGTCTGTCGTTGCTCTTCGCCATTCGACGCGATCGTCAGTCCGGGCTTGCCGATCTGAACCGTCGGCACGTTGCGCGCATCGTGACCGGGCGTCTCGGCGGCAAAGGTCTTGCTGCGCGTCACCAGGAAATCGATGATGTGGTTGCGCAAGGCGTAGTACAGCGGATGGCGGTGCAGATCGGTGCGGCCGCGATCCCTCGGCAGCGGGTTCTCGACGACTTCCGCGAGCACCGCCCCCGGACCGTTGGTCATCAGAAAAATCTTGTCGGCGAGATAGATCGCCTCGTCCACGTCATGGGTGATCATGAACGCGGTCTGCCCAGTCTCGAGGCAAATGCGCCGCACCTCGTCCTGGAGCGTGCCGCGTGTCAACGCGTCGAGCGCGGAGAACGGCTCGTCCATCAGCATCATCTTCGGCGTGATCGAGAGCGCGCGGGCGATGCCGACGCGCTGCTTCATGCCGCCCGACAGCTCGGAGGGACGCTTGTGCTCGGAGCCGGTGAGGCCGACAAGATCGATGAAACTCTGCGCGTGCGCCCTGACCTTGGCGCGATCCCAGCTCCGCCATTTCGAGCTGACGGCATAGGCGACGTTGCCGAGCACGGTGCGCCAGGGCAAAAGCGCGTGGCTCTGGAAGATCACCGCGCGGTCGAGACTGGTGCCGGAAATCGCCTGCCCGTCGACGATGACGGCGCCTTCGCTCGGCGCATCGAGGCCGGCAAGGATGTTGAGCACTGTGGTCTTGCCGCAGCCGGAATGGCCGATCACGCAACAGAACTCGCCGCGGGCCATCGACAGCCACAGATTCTCGAACACAGTCGTCGTTGCGCCGCCCGCGCCCGGATAGCGCTTCGCGATGCCTTCGATGGAGATGAATTTATCGGTCACTGCCCTACTCCGGAAACGTAACCATGCGCGTGAATCGCGCCAGGATCTGGTCGAGCAGCATGCCGACGATCCCGATCAGGAGGATCGCGATGATGACATTGGTGATCGAGAGGTTGTTCCACTCGTTCCAGACGAAATAGCCGATGCCGGTGCCGCCGACGAGCATTTCGGCGGCGACGATCACGAGCCAGGCAATGCCGATCGAGATGCGCATCCCGGTCAAGATCGTCGGCGCTGCCGCCGGCAGGACCACGGTGAAGGCGCGCCTGACGGTGCCGACCTCCAGCGTATGCGCGACGTTGATCCACTCCTTGCGCACGCCGGCAACGCCGAAGACGGTGTTGAGCAGCATCGGCCAGATCGAGCAGATGAAGATGACGAAGATCGCCGAGATCGAGGAATCCTTGATGGTGTAGAGCGCCAGCGGCATCCAGGCCAGCGGCGAGATCGGCTTCAGCACCTGGATGAAGGGATCGAGCGCCTTGCTGAGCAGCGGCGACATGCCGATGAGGAAGCCGAGCGGGATCGCGACCAGCACCGCCAGCAGATAGCCGGTGCCGACGCGCGCGATCGAATAGGCAAGCTGGATGCCGAGCCCCTTGTCGTTCGGCCCGTTGTCATAGAACGGCCGCCTCAGGTGCTCCCAGAGCTTTGCGCCGACATCGAGCGGCCCGGGCATCGCGGATTTGCCTTGCGTCGCGGTCAGCCCCATCAGCTTGGCGTATTCCGGACTCATCGCTGTCGTTGCGCCGGTCGAGCGCGTGGCGAGATGCCAGATGCCGAGGAATGCGGCGAGAAGCGCGATAGAGACGAGGCCGGCGCGGAGGCGGAGGGAAGAGTTCATTGCGCGAGACCTCTCCACATGTCGTCCCGGCGAAGGCCGGGACCCATTCCGCGGAATCTATCGATCGCGATCTGCAGCAGTACCGAACGACGAGTCTTCGCCAAACATCTCCCTGGGGTTATGAGTCCCGGCCTTCGCCGGGACGACGGTAGCGAGAGAAGTTTACTCACGACGCCTTCCTGATCTTGAAGCTGGCCAAATAGTCCTCCGGCTTGGTCGGATCGAATGTCTTGCCCATCACCGCGAACGACTTGTAGCTGCTCGTGGGCGGCGACAGCCCCATCTCGGTCATCAGCTTCTTCGTATCGGTCGCCAGGTACACCTGCTCGGCGACCGACTTGTAGTCGACCTCGCCCTTGATCTGGCCCCAGCGCTTCATCTGCGTCAGCATCCACACCGCAAAGGACTGCCAAGGGAACGGATCGAAATCGACCCGCTTGGCGTCGGTCTTCACCCCGCCGAGGCCGTCGGCGTAGGTGCCGGTCAAAACCTGCTCCAGTACGGTGACCGGCGCGTTGATGTAGTTCGCCGGCGCGATCGCCTCCGCGATCTGCTTGCGGTTCTCCGCCTTCGACGCATAGGCCGTCGCATCGACGATGGCCCGCGTCAGTGCCGCAAAGCTGTTCGGCGCCGTCGTGATGAACTCGCGGCTCGCAGCAAAGCTGCAGCAGGGATGGCCATCCCAGATCTCCTTGGACAAGAGATGCATGAAACCGACGCCGTCATAGATCGCGCGCTGGCAGATGTTGTCGGGCGCGAGGAAGCCGTCGATGTTGTCGGCGCGCAGGTTCGCGACCATCTCCGGCGGCGGTACCGAGCGCAGTTGCACGTCGGTATTGGGGTCGAGACCGGCTTCCGCGAGATAATATCGCAGCAAATAGTTGTGCATGGAGTAATCGAAGGGGATGGCGAACTTCAGCCCCTTCCAGTCCTTGGGATCGCGCTTGTCCTTGTGCTTGGCCGCCAGCACGATGCCCTGCCCGTTGATGTTCTCGATCGCCGGCACGGCAAAGGGAATGGCGTTCGCACCGAGCCCCAGCGAGATCGCGATCGGCATCGGCGCCAGCATGTGTGCCGCGTCGTATTCCTTGTTGATGGTCTTGTCGCGGATCACGGCCCAGCCGGCGGTCTTGACCACTTCGACGTTGAGGCCGTGCTTGGCATAGAAACCGAGCGGGGCCGCCATGATGATCGGCGTCGCGCAGGTGATCGGGATGAAGCCGACCTTGAGGTCCTTCTTCTCGGGCGCGCCAGTCTCGGCAAACACCTCGGTTGCGGTCTGAAGCGGGAAGAACTGCGACAGCGCGGCCAGCGCCGTCGAGGCCCCGACCGATTTCAGAAACGCGCGCCGCGCCATATCTTGCGGAAACATCGCGCGCATCACAGCGGAGGCGACAACGCCCGCGTAACGCTTCTCCTCGCTCTCGAACGGCTCGCAACGCAGCGCGCTCGCCTGCTCGTGCTCCGCCGCCGATCGGTGCTGGCCACAGACACAACCGGCTCGAAGGTTTCGATCGGGATCAAACGGATTGTCGAATGTGGACATCGGACCTCCTGCGCGTCATTGCAGAAGGAATTACGCAAGGAGCATGCCATCGCCGGATCGCGAGGCAGTGCGTTGATGACGCAGCACTTTCCGTCGCGCTTGGTCGCCACGAAAAGTCGTGATAAACGAAAATTCGTAATCAAATGACGAGATTTCGTAATGGCAATGACGCCAATGCCCGGCCGCGACGATGCGGCCGAAACCATCGATCCGCGCACCGCGGCGTTTGAGTCCTCAGTGGAGGCGACGCTGCTGATCGATCCCTCCCGCGATCAGATCATCGACGCCAATCCGGCGGCCTGCACCCTGCTTGGCTACGACCGCGCGCTGTTGCGGCAGACCAGGGCCAGCACCCTCCATGCCGGCCAGCTCCCGGCGCTGACCGTGTTCACCCAGGCCGTGCTGCACAAGGGCGCCTATTGGACCACGGCGCTCACCCCGCGCCATGCCGCCGGGCAAAATCTCAGGCTCGAATATGCCGGTTGCATCCTGCCCCATGACGGCCGCACGCTGGTGCTGCTCACCCTCACCGATCTCGAAGCGCGCCGCCGACGCAACGTCGACGCTGCTGCCGAAGACCACATGCGCGGCGGCATCTCGACCTGGCAACGGGTCGAACGCGTATTCCAGGACATCGAGCGCGAGAACCAGCTGATCCTGCGCGCGGCCGGCGAAGGCATCTATGGCGTCAACGCCGAGGGCAAGACCACCTTCGTCAACCCGGCGGCGGAGCGGATGCTCGGCTGGACCGCCGAGGAGCTGGTCGGCAAGGAAATCCACCCGATCGTGCACCACACCCACCATGATGGCCGGCACTATCACAACCACGACTGCCCGATCTATGCGGCGTTCCGCGACGGTGCCGTGCATCAGGTCGACGGCGAGGTGTTTTGGCGCAAGGACGGCTCGCCGGCCTGGGTCGAATACACTTCCACGCCGATCCGCGACCGCGGCGTGGTGGTCGGCGCGGTCGTGGTGTTTCGCGATGTCAGCCAGCGCCGCGAGGCCGACGAGAAGCTGCATGCCGCGCTTGCCGAGGTCGACCGCCTGCGCGAGCGTCTCGAGCTCGAAAACGCCTATCTCCAGGAAGAAATCCGCATCGAGACCAATCCCCGCGGCATCATCGGCCAGAGCGAGGCGATCCAGAAGACGCTGCGCCAGGTCAAGCTGGTGGCCCCGACCACCGCGGCCGTGATGATCACCGGGGCATCAGGCACCGGCAAGGAGCTGATCGCGCGCGCCATCCACGAAGCCTCGGGTCGCAGCGACCGGCCGCTGATCCGCGTCAACTGCGCCGCGATCCCGCGCGAATTGTTCGAGAGCGAGTTCTTCGGTCATGTCCGCGGCGCCTTCACCGGCGCAACGCGCGACCGCATCGGCCGGTTCGAGCTTGCCGACGGCGGCACGTTGTTTCTGGACGAGGTTGGCGAGATCCCGCTCGAACTCCAGGGCAAGCTGCTGCGCGTCTTGCAGGAAGGCAATTTCGAGCGCGTCGGCCAGGAGCGCACGCGCGCGGTCGACGTGCGCGTCATTGCCGCGACCAATCGCGATCTCAAGCAGGAGGTGCAACGCGGCCGGTTTCGCGAGGACCTCTATTTCCGTCTCAACGTATTTCCGATCGAGACTGTCCCCTTGCGCGAGCGACGCGAGGACATTCCGCTGCTCGCCCAGCATTTCCTGACGCGCGAGAGCAAGGCGTTGAAGTCGAACCTGCGTCTGTCCGAAGGCGATGCGCGGCGGCTGACCCGCTACGACTGGCCCGGCAATGTCCGCGAATTGCAGAACGTGATCGAGCGCGCCGCAATCCTGTCCCAGAACGGGCGGCTGCGCATCGATCTGCCCGACCCCTCCGGCACGCAAGCTCCGAGCGGCGCTGCACGCCCGAAAGCCGATGTGCGCCCCGCGGTCATGACGTCATCGGAAATGCGCGATCACGAGCGCGCCAACATTTTGGCGGCGCTCGAAGCCTGCGCAGGGAAAGTCTTCGGCCCCGGCGGCGCGGCCGAGATGCTCGATATCAAGCCGACCACATTGGCCTCGCGGATCAAGGCGCTTGGTATTGCGCCTCGTCCGCGGGCAGATCTCAACGGCTAGAATGTGGCGAAGCACGGTCGCGCGCCTCGGTTCACCTCTCCCGTAGGGAGAGGTCGGATCGCATCGAGAGATGCGATCCGGGTGAGGGCTTACGGTCTCACCAAAGGCAACGCCCCCTCACCCGGATTGCGCTGGACGATGCTTCGCATCGCCAGGAGCAATCCGACCTCTCCCCGTCGGGGAGAGGTGGACCGAGCCCTACGGCAGCGGCACGCTATCACGCCGCCTTTGTCGTGACACCCGACACAACCGGCAATCCCTGCTCGATCGGCAGCGACGGATCGCGCGACCATTCGTTCCAGGAGCCAAAGTACATCCGCACGTCCTTCACCCCGGCATTCTTCAGCGCCAGGAACGTGTTCGAGGCGCGCGCGCCCTTGAAGCAGTAGAGATAGACCGGCGTCGTCTGCGAGATGCCGACAGTGGCGCATTCGGCCAGAATCTCGTCCTTGGACTTGAAGCGCGGGCCCTCGGCGGTCGGCTTCATCATGCGGTACCATTCCAGCCACACCGCGCCGGGGATGCGGCCCTTGCGTGGGCAGAAATCCTTGCCGTATGGGGACGAGCTGTCGCCGATCCACTCATCGACGTCGCGCACGTCGAGGATGGCGATGCCGGGCTTGCCGACGGCCCCGAGCATGGTCTTGGCGTCGATCAGGATCTCGCCCGCCTCAGGCACGATCGTGAACGAGGCCTTCGCCGGCGTCGGCACGTCCTTGGTGACCGGCAATCCGGCTACTGCCCAGGCATCGAAACCGCCATGCAACACCTTGACCTTGGGATAGCCGAGCATGGTGAGGAGATAGTAGCCGCGGCAGGACTGACCGAAGCCGGAGTTCATCGACTGCTCATAGACCACCGCTGTCTCCGTTCCGGAGAAACCGGCGGCACCAAAGGCGTCGGCAAATTTGGTCTTGAGCTCGTTGATGCCGTCGGGCGTCGAGGTCGCAAGATAGGTGAAGATGTCGTGCACGTTCACGGCATTGGGGAGGTGCCCGGCGCCGTAGGCGTCGGGATTGCGGGTGTCGATGACGACACAGGGCTCGGTCTTCAAGAGATCGGCAAGTTCGCTGGCAGAGATCAGAACGTCCGTCATTGGCAGCCTCTCCGTTGAGGTTGAAGGTGGTCTTAACAGTCGTCTTGGCAGGCGTCTTCGGGTGGACTCGTGAAGATCAGGAATCGGCGAGCATCTTGCGTAATTGCTTGGTGGCAGGCGTGACGATCGCGACGAAATAGGCCTCGCGCAGTCGCCGCTGAGCGCGATGGCTTTTGAGATAACCGCGTGCACCACAATGCAGCATCGCCGCATGCGCCGCCGCGACGCTGGCTTCGCCGGCACGAAGCCTGAGTGCGATCACCTTGCGCCAGTAGGTCTCCTCCTCGTTGTAGGGATCACGCGCCAGCGCCATCGTTTCGATCTCGAGCTCGGCGGCGAGATCGCGAAAATGCACCGGCTGCTGCGGCAGATAGCGGTTGATATGGCCAAGGGGGCTGTCGACTTCGTCCATGATGTTGATGCAGTCCCTGATCACGCCGAGCGCCATGCCGGCCTGGAGCAGGATGAAGCCGGCGCGGATCTTCTTCACGAAGGGACCCGCGGGATCGGCCAGGATCAGTTCGTCCGGCACGAAGACGTCGCGGAACTGGACGCCATAAGTGCCGGTGCCGTCCATGGCGAGGAACGGCTTGCACGGCGTCAGCGTGATCGCGGGATCGGAGCAGTCGGCCAGAAACATCACCGTGCCAGGCTCGCCTTTTGCGATGCCCTGATCGTCCTCGCGTTCGAAGATCGTGCCGAAGTAATGGTCAGGACCGAGATTGGAGACCCAGGGCAGCGCGCCGCGCACGATGTAGCCGCCCTCGACCTTGCGCCCCTTCAGCTTGAGCTTCTCGATGCCAAAGAAGCTCTTCATCGGATTGGAGAGCCCGGTGCCGCCGAGCACCCGCCCCGTCGAGAAGGCATCGCCAAAGCGTTTTGCCAGCTTCAGATTCGTCGAGTTCGCGGCGTACCAGACGAGCGTGTTCTGGCACCAGGCCATGAAGGCGGTGGCGCCGCAAATCTCGCCAATCGCCGCCATCGCCTGGATGGCGCAGCGCAGATCCGCGGGGCCTTCGTGCGGGACGTGACTGCCCCAGGCGCCGACCGCGCCGAACTTGCGCAGAACCTCGGCCGGATAGACCGTGCCGGCGTCGATGCCGGCAGCGAGCGGCGCGAGCTGCTCCCGCGCGATCCGCGCCACCTCTCCTGCAATGGACGGTGCGGGATGATCCAAAACGTCGACCCGCGATAAAGCCAGTGAACCCATGATCGTCTCCCGCACCCCAGTTGCTGATTGCTGTCTGCTAGATGCCGACCTCGAGATTGACCGGGCGGGTGAAGGTGTTGGCGACCGGCGACCATTTCTTCACATGGGCGACCAGCGCGTTGATCTCGTCCGGCGCGATGCCCTCGCACTCCATGTCGACCTTGACGCGGACGTCAGTGAAGCCGACCGGCTTGTCGGAAGTGTCGCCGGTGCCCCAGACCGCAGTGATGTTGAGGTCGCCCTCGAGCTCCAGCTCGAGCTTGTTGACGATCCAGCCGCGATGCACGGCGTTGGCGTGCAGACCGACGGCGAGGCAGGAGCCGAGCGCGGCGAGCGAGGCTTCCGACGGATTGGGCGCGGTATCGTCGCCCAGAAGCCCCGGGGGCTCGTCGACGATGTAGGGCGGCAAATTGCGGATGTAGTTGGCGTGGCGGAATTTTCCCTCCGCGACCGTCTTGCACTTCAAGGTCTTGACGACCTTCGGATTGGCCTTGCCGCTCGCGATCAGTTGCTCGAGGCCATTCTTGTCGATGGGCGCGAGGCACCCCGTCAGCACTGTCTTCTGAACGACGGCAGTCATCAGTCTTCTCCCTGGCAGAAGTGGAAATCGGCAGGATACCGAACGGTCTGTTTCCTTGCATGGAGCGTGCCACAGCAAGCCGAAAACAAAACGCGAAGCATTGGAGCCGCTTAAGTGTCCCTGCCTGCGGATTGATCAGCCGCAGCTTGCTTAAAGGCGAAGCAGATGCGCTTGCGCATGCGAATCTTTTCGGCGCGGAACAGATGCGGCTTGCTGATGCGGCGCAGCTGCGGGTAAGTTCGAGTCCATGGCTAAGACGTCATCGAAGAAAAAATCGAATTCGCCGCACGCCGGTGCTGGCGCAGGCGACGACGAGTCCGCGCGCGGGCGTTTGCTGAGCGCCGCGACCCATCTGTTCTGCAAGAACGGCATCAATGCCACCGGCATCGATGCGATCATCGAGGAAGCCGGCACCGCGAAGACCACGCTCTATAAATTGTTCGGCTCCAAGACCAACCTCGTCAACGCGGTGCTGGAGAGCGAAGGCAAGCAGTGGCGCGAATGGTTCATCGGCGCGATGGAGCAAGGCGGCGGTGATGCGCAGGCGAAACTGACGCGCATCTTCCCCGCGCTGAAGAGCTGGTTCGCCGAAGAACGCTTCTACGGCTGCCCCTTCATCAACGCCGTCGGCGAGCACGACAAGGACCAGAAGCTGTTCCGCAACATCGCGTTGAAGCACAAGAAAATCGTGCTCGGCCACATCGAGAAACTCGCCGGCGAGTTCGGCTCCAGCGAGCCCACCGTGCTCGCGCACCAGCTCGGCCTCATCATCGACGGCGCCATCGTCGCGGCGATGATCTCGCGCGATCCGGGCGTTGCCGATACCGCCGCGCTTGCGGCAGGTCCCCTGCTCAGCCAGTCGAAGACGAAGAAGAAGCGCGCGGCGGACCAGCTAGAGGCAGTGTGATCGGTCTCATCCGTAGCCCGCATGAGCGCAGCGACATGCGGGAACACCGTCCCGGATATCGCTCCGCTCATCCGGGCTACGAAGATTCAGGGGGTGGGCAAAGGCGCGCAGCGCCGTGGCCACGAATTCTGTCGCAACGTTGCCGATCGACATCGGTGGGCACGCTGCGCTTTGCCTAACAACAGTCAGCGGCTCGCTCGCAACGCGCCAAGCTCGACGTCGGCGGCCTGTTTCTCTATGAAGGTCTTCGGGCAATCAGCTGCCGCCAAGTCGAACAGCCTCAACGCCTCTTCCTTGGAGCCGCCCTGCAGTGCGCGCTCAGCAATATAGAAATTCGCCTCGCAGACCTGCGCCTTCTTCTTCGTGGGGTCGGCATCGTCCGCCGCGCTGAGCACTTGCTCCGGCGTCATTGTGCCAAGAAAGAGATTGACGATCGGCGCGGGCCATTTCGCCGCGTCCAGCTGCTTTGCAGCCTCGCTCAGCTGGCTCGGTTGGTCACTGCGCCTTGCAAGAATTTCGCGCCATACGACCGGATAGGCATCCTTTGGATTGAGCAGGATCGCCTGATCCAGGTCGGTCAACGATTTGGTGAATGAAGCACTCTGCCAATAGATCCTCGCGCGATGAAAGTAGGCGCGTGAATCCTTGGCATCCAGCTGCACGAGTTGATCGTAGTCCGCAATCGCGCGGCCGAAGTCCCCCTTGGTTCTGTACGCATTGCCGCGAGACGATATTGCGTCCTTGTCCTTGGGATTGAGGCGGATCGCCTCATCATAGTCTGCGATAGCGCGGTCAAGGTCCCCTTTTGCGTAGTAGGCCACTCCGCGAGCGCGGAGCGCAGGTCCATCCCCCGCAGCGAGTACGATTGACTCACCAGCGACGGATGCAGAAATGGGGTCGGCGCCCTGACCTTGAATCTGAGGCTGCCGATCGCCAGGGATTGCTTGATCCTGATGTGCCAGCTGGATTGCCTGGTTGTAATCGGCAATCGCGTGATCATAATCGCCTTTTCGAGCGTAGGCGACGCCCCGACAGCCGTAGGCAGATCGGCTTTGTGGATTCAACTCGATGATCCGGTCATAGTCGGCGATAGCGCGGTCGAGTTCGCCCAGCTGAGAAAAGGATTCGGCTCGGAAGTAGTAGAAATACTCATTCCTCGGCTTGATTTGGATTGTTTGATCGAGTTCGGCCAATGCACGCTCTCTGTTACCCTTGGCGAAGTAAACCCGGCCGCGGCACAATTGACCGCCGCCGGTTTGGGGGCTGATCTCGACCGCTCGATCACAG
The DNA here is from genome assembly GCF_900099855.1 of Bradyrhizobium sp. Rc2d. NCBI lineage: Bacteria > Pseudomonadati > Pseudomonadota > Alphaproteobacteria > Hyphomicrobiales > Nitrobacteraceae > Bradyrhizobium > Bradyrhizobium sp. Rc2d. The sequence goes on from NZ_FNCU01000016.1 coordinate 142,594, forward strand.
TCGGCCATGGCCCGATCCGGATCCCCCTTGCGGACGTAAGCGAGGCCCCGTTCGACATGCTCTATGACATTGTCCGGATGGATCAGGAGAGCCTGATCATAGTCGGTGATGGCGCGGACGAAGTCGCGTCTCGCCGAATAGACGTGAGCACGTCCGAGATATGCGTAGGTATTCTTCGGATCAAGCTCGATCACCTTGGCATAGTCTGGCAGCGCGGCCTCGGGCTCTCGCTTTTGGAGAAACGCAGAAGCTCTCGCGATACGGGCGTTCAGATTGGCCGGATCGCGCTCGATGATCTGGTTGTAGTCCGCGATCGCAAGATCGATCTCGCCCTTCTGGCGGTAGAACATGGCGCGGCGGAAGTACGCCATGATCACGCCTTGCTGCATGCCCGTCGCCGCCTGAATGATGGCGGAGCAGCCCGCGATGCGGTCATCAACGCTGAAATTTCCGACCGCGTTGCACTTGGAGGTCAAGGGCATTTCCGCGCGAGCGCCTGATATTTCGAGCAAGGCCGTCAGCGCCAAAACACTGAAGCTTGCTACCGCACAAATGAGTGCGCGGCCGATCATTCCAAACATACAGTCCCCAACTCAATTCCCGAGGACTGTCATAGCAACGGATTGCGAGTTTGCACAGCCCTCGGTTGCGTCGTTGGCAAATGGAGCTCCAGCTGGCCGAAAGCTTGGAGCAGACTAGTGCCGTAGGGTGGGCAAAGGCGCGCAGCGCCGTGCCCACAAATTCTGTCTCAACATTGCCGATCGACATGGTGGGCACGCTACACTTTGCCACCCTACAAGACCGATGCGCGACGAGACCTACGCGCTCTGCGCCATCATCCCGGCAAGCCGCACCAGCTCCGCCTCCAGATCGCGCTCGACGTCCGCCGCCCGGATCTCCAGCACACGATAATCCCGCGCTTCGAGCCACACACGCCGCGACGCACGGTCGGCGGCGATGGTCTCGCCCTCGCCCGGGTTGACCAGCTCGATCGCGATCCGGTGCGGGAATGAGACGAAATCCGGGATATGCCGCCCCACCGGGGTCTGGCGCTTGAACTGGCCGGCGAAACGACGATCACGGGTCAGGGCATGCCAGAGCAGGCGCTCGGCATCGGTCGGGTTGCGGCGGAGCAGGCGGGCGAGGCCGCGCACGGTCGAGCCGCTGTCGGGCACGCCGCCGCCCTGCCCGTGCTCAGCCAAGAGCGCGCGCAGGCGCGTGGCCTGCTCGCCGTCGAGCACGCCGCCCTTGGCCGGGCCCTTGCGCCCTTCCGCGATCGCCATCACCACGCCGTGGAGCGTGTGCATATCCTGCTTGGTCGGCTCCATCCGGCTGAAGATGTTGCGCAGGTTGACCAGCATGGTGTCGCGCTTCTCGGCGGGGCGCAGGAATTCGACCTTGTCGAGCTCGCGCACGAGGTTGTCGAAGAAGGCCTGCATCTGGTGCTGCGAAGCGCGCTCGGACCGCTCCGGCATGGCGTGCGGCAGCTCGCCGGATGTGGCTCGTTTGAACCATTCATAGCCGACCAGCAGCACGGCCTGCGCGAGGTTGAGCGAGGCAAAGCCCGGATTGACCGGGAAGGTGATGATACGGTTGGAGAGCCCGACCTCCTCGTTGGTCAGGCCCCAGCGCTCGCGGCCGAACAGGATACCGGCCTTGCCCCCGGTGGCGATGTGCCCCGAGATCTCGGCGACGGCGGCTTCCGGCCCGACCACCGGCTTGGCCTGGTCGTGCGCGCGGGCGGTGGCGGCGAACAACAGGTCGAGATCGGCGACCGCCTGCTCGACCGTCTCGAACAATTCGACCTTTTCCAGAATCTGATCGGCGCCGGCGGCGGCGCGCTGGGCCGCGATGTTGGGCCAGCCGTCGCGGGGATTGACGATGCGAAGCCGGCTCAGGGCAAAATTGCCCATGGCGCGCGCGGCCATGCCGATGTTTTCCCCGAGCTGCGGCTCGACCAGGATCACGATGGGACCATCGAGAGAAAGCCCCGCCTTGCTCTTGTCAGTCCCCGACATCTCGCTTCGCTTTCACGCTGTCTCTCAAGGCCTTGCAGAGGCCACTTCAGGAGTTGATTCAAGCCGGCCCACCGGGCGGGCCGCCCGTCCGCCTGTCGTTTGCCTGTCCTGACAAAATTCTCAAGGGAAATAACGGGTTGGATTCGACTTTTGAATCTCGCCTGGAACATGACCCGGGTCCGGCCGAGGGCGGGCTGCCGCTGCCCGTCTGCGGAAGCTGGATGAGCTAAAAGTGCATAATCCCTTGGCTTTCGCCCGCCGCGCGGCGGTGCTAAGAGGCGCCGGATATTCCCGTGGCGCACCCAAAGCGCCGTTCCCCAAGAGGCTTCCCCGATCATGGCAAAAATCAAGGTATCCAATCCCGTCGTCGAACTCGATGGCGACGAGATGACCCGGATCATCTGGCAGTACATCAAGGACAAGCTGATCACTCCGTTCCTGGATGTCGAGCTGCTCTATTTCGACCTGGGCATGGAGCACCGCGACCACACCAACGATCAGGTCACCATCGACGCCGCCGAGGCCATCAAGAAGGTCGGCGTCGGCGTCAAGTGCGCCACCATCACCCCGGATGAAGCCCGGGTGAAGGAGTTCAACCTCAAGCAGATGTGGAAGTCGCCGAACGGCACCATCCGCAACATCCTCGGCGGCTGCATCTTCCGCGAGCCGATCATCTGCAAGAACGTGCCGCGCCTCGTTCCCGGCTGGACCAAGCCGATCATCATCGGCCGCCACGCCTATGGCGACCAGTACCGCGCCACCGATTTCAAGTTCCCCGGCAAGGGCACCCTGTCGATGAAGTTCGTCGGCGAGGACGGCACCGTGATCGAGAAGGAAGTGTTCAAGGCCCCCGATGCCGGCGTCGCGATGGGAATGTACAATCTCGACGACTCCATCATCGACTTCGCCCGCGCCTCCTTCAATTACGGCCTGCTGCGCGGCTATCCGGTCTATCTGTCGACCAAGAACACGATCCTGAAGGTCTATGACGGCCGCTTCAAGGACATCTTCCAGGACATCTTCGACCGCGAGTTCAAGAAGGAGTTCGACGCCAAGGGCCTGACCTACGAGCACCGCCTGATCGACGACATGGTGGCCTCGGCGCTGAAATGGTCCGGCGGCTATGTCTGGGCCTGTAAGAACTACGACGGCGACGTGCAGTCCGATACGGTCGCGCAGGGCTACGGCTCGCTCGGCCTGATGACTTCGGTGCTGCTCACCCCGGACGGCAAGACGGTGGAAGCCGAGGCTGCCCACGGCACGGTGACCCGCCACTACCGCGAGCACCAGAAGGGCAAGGAGACCTCGACCAACTCGATCGCGTCGATCTTCGCCTGGACCCGTGGCCTGTCGCATCGCGCCAAGCTCGACAACAATGCCGAGCTCGCCAAGTTCGCAAACACGCTGGAGAAGGTCTGCGTCGACACCGTCGAGGCCGGCTACATGACCAAGGACCTTGCGCTCCTGGTCGGCGCCGACCAGCGCTGGCTCTCCACCACCGGCTTCCTCGACAAGGTCGCCGAGAACCTGACCAAGGCGCTGGCGGCGTAAGCCGCCAACTCCACGCGTCATTGCGAGCGTAGCGAAGCAATCCAGAAGCCCTCCGCGGGACCACTCTGGATTGCTTCGTCGCATCAGCGCAAAATTGCTCTGCAATTTTGTCGCGAGCTCCTCGCAATGACGACACATGCACGCGAGGAAACGCCATGCCGACATCGAAGAGCCTTGCATTCGCGGCCTTCGCGCTGGCCAGCACGCCCGCATTCGCCATCGATCCGCTTCCCGAAGCCATCGCCGCGCCGGGCGAGAGCGTCGTGCTCAGCGTCCACGCCGAGGGCGCACAGGTCTATGAGTGCAAGGCCGGCACCGACGGCAAGCTCGCCTGGACCTTCCGCGAGCCGATCGCGACGCTTCTCTCGGACGGCAAGACCATCGGCCGCCACTATGCCGGCCCGAACTGGGAGCATGCCGACGGCAGCGCGGTGGTCGGCAAGGCCATCGGCAATGCGCCGGGCGCAACGGCGAGCGATATCCCCTGGCTGAAGCTGGAAGTGACCGCTCACCGCGGCAGCGGCGTGCTGACGCCCGTGACCACGGTCCAGCGCATCAACACCCGTGGCGGCAAGCTCGACGGCGCTTGCGACAGGGCTGGCGAGTTCAGGAGCGTGCCCTACTCCGCCGAGTATGTTTTCCTGAAGAAGGGCTAACCCGCGGCGGACCTCGTCAGCGCGCCTTGCCCCCATCTTCCTTCTCCGCCTGCGCCAGCTCCGCCGCAGCGAGATCGCCGGTGTCGGCGAGCCTCGCTTTCGCAGTGTTGTGGACGTGGGCGGCCAGCGTCGGCATGCGCGCGATCAGCGCGTGGAAATCCTGGGCGTCGAGCACGAGCAGCCGGGTCTTGCGCGTCGCCGTCACCGTGCCGCTGCGTTTTGTTTTGTGCAAGAGCGCGATCTCGCCAAAGAAGGTGCCGTCCGCAAGCCGCACCTGCTGGCTCGGCAGCGCGATCTCGACCTCGCCGGCGGTGACGAAATACATCGAGGAGGCGACATCGCCCCGCCGCACCAGGATCTCGCCCTGCTCGATGGTGCGTGCCCTGAGCAGCCGCATGATATCGGCGATCTCGGCGGCCGACAAATGCGAGAATAGCGGCACCCGCGCCAGCATGCCCCAGGTGACGACGAAATCGCGCCGCTTCACCTCTTCGGCAAAGGCGGTGGAGATGATCGCGACCGGCAGCGCGATCATGGCAAAGCCGCTGATGATGGCGAAGGTGGAGATGAACTTGCCGAGCGGCGTCACCGGCACGACATCGCCATAGCCGACGGTGCCGAGCGTCACGATCGCCCACCACATCGCCTGCGGGATGGTGCCGAGCTTGTCCGGCTGCACGTCGCGCTCGATGGCGTAGAGCAGCGAAGCAAAGGTCAAGACCACGCCGACCAGGATGACGATGCAGCCGATCAGCGCGCGCCGCTCGGCATGCACGGCCGCAAGCAGCGAGCGCATCGCCGGCGAATAGCGGATCAGCTTGAAGAACGGCAGTACGCCGAGAGCTGCCAGCGTCGCATGCCGGCCCGTGGCCAGCACGATCGCTGCGGGGAGGAACGCCATGAGGTCGATGATGCCGAGCGCGGAGAAGGCGTAGCCGAGCCGGTCGGACAGCGCGGACGCCTTGCGCTGCGTGTGGCCGGCCACGGTCCACAGCCGCGCCGCATATTCCAGCGCGAACACGATCACGGACAGGATGGTGATGCCAGCGAACAGCGTGCCGAATTGCGCGTCCAGCTCAGGCACCGAGGCGAGGATCATCGCCGCCACGTTGATCACGATGACGCCGATGATCACCTGGATGAAGCGCGACCCGACCGAATAGGCCAGCGGATCGTGCTCCAGCAATTCGAAGAGGCGATCCCTCAAATCGGGATCGCGAAGCCCACGTCCTCGCGGAACGGGGGACATAGGGCTTTAAGCGCCTGCCATCGCTTTTTCGATCGCCGAGAGCGCCGCGGCCGCATTGGCGCCGTCAGGGCCGCCGGCCTGGGCCATGTCGGGTCGGCCGCCGCCGCCCTTGCCGCCGAGCGCTTCGGAGGCGATGCGCACCAAATTCACGGCGTTGAAGCGCGCGGTGAGATCCTGCGTGACGCCGACCACGACGCCGGCCTTGCCGTCCTCGGTGACGCCGACGATGGCGACGACGCCGGAGCCGATCTGCTTCTTGCCGTCGTCGGCAAGGCTCTTGAGATCCTTCATCTCGATGCCCTCGACCGCGCGCGCCATCAGCTTGACGCCGCCGGCTTCGCGCACGCCTGCCGCCGCGCCGTTGCTGGACGACGCACCGCCGCCCATCGCCAGCTTCTTGCGCGCGTCGGAGAGCTCGCGCTCGAGCTTCTTGCGCTCCTCCATCAGCGCCGTGATGCGCGCCGGCACGTCGTCGATGGACGTGCGCAGCTCGTTGGCCGCGGTCTTCGCCAGCGCCATGGTGTCATTGGCGTGCTTGCGCGCATAATTGCCGGTCAGCGCCTCGATGCGGCGCACGCCGGAGGCGACCGCGCTCTCGCTCGTGAGCGTGATCAGGCCGATGTCGCCGGTGCGCCTCACATGGGTGCCGCCGCAGAGCTCGACCGACCAGCCGAGCGCGTTGGCGCCGCGCTCGCGCGCGGTCCTGCCCATGGAAACGACGCGGACCTCGTCGCCATATTTCTCGCCGAACAGGGCGCGCGCGCCGGCCTCACGGGCTTCGTCGACGCCCATGATGCGCGTGGTGACCTCATCGTTCTCCAGCACCACATCGTTGGCGATGTCCTCGATGCGGGACAGCTCCTCTGCCGTGATCGGCTTCGGATGCACGAAGTCGAAGCGCAGGCGGTCGGGCGCGACCAGCGAGCCGCGCTGCGCGATGTGATCGCCGAGCACCTGACGCAGCGCCTCGTGAATGAGATGCGTCGCCGAGTGATGGGCGCGGATCGAGGAGCGACGCCCGTGATCCACCTCGAGCTGGAGCGCGGTGCCGAGCTTCACTTCGCCGCTCTCGACCGTGCCGATGTGGACGAAGAGATCGCCGAGCTTCTTCTGCATGTCGGTGATGCGGACCTTGATGCCGCCCTCCCCGAGCAGCACGCCGGTGTCGCCGACCTGGCCGCCGGATTCCGCGTAGAACGGCGTCTGGTTCAGCACCAGCGCCCCGGTCTCGCCGGCCTTGAGGCTGTCCGCCTCCTTGCCGTCCTTTACCAGTGCGGAAACCACGCCTTCGGCGCTTTCGGTCTCGTAGCCCAGGAATTCGGTCGCACCCAGCTTCTCGCGCAGCGGGAACCAGACCGCCTCGGAAGCCGCTTCGCCCGAGCCCTTCCACGACTCGCGCGCCTTGGCCTTTTGGCGCTCCATCGCATCGGAGAAGGCCGCTTGGTCGACGCCGATGCCGCGCGACTTCAGCGCGTCCTGCGTCAGGTCCAGCGGGAAGCCGTAGGTGTCGTAGAGTGTGAAGGCGACGTCGCCATCGAACATGTCGCCCTTCTTCAAGGACGCGCTCTTTTCGTCGAGGATGGCGAGGCCGCGCGCGAGAGTCTTGCGGAAGCGGGTCTCTTCCAGCCGCAGCGTTTCCTCGATCAGATTCTCCGCGCGCATCAGTTCGGGGTAAGCCTGGCCCATCTCGCGCACCAGCGCCCAGACCAGCCGATGCATCAGCGGCTCTTTCGCGCCCAGCAGCTGCGCATGTCGCATCGCGCGGCGCATGATCCGGCGCAGCACATAGCCGCGACCCTCGTTCGAGGGCAGCACGCCGTCGGCGACGAGGAAGGCCGAGGAGCGCAAATGGTCGGCGATGACGCGGAACGACGCCACTGTCTGCTCGCTCGGCCCGGTGCCGAGCGCCGAGGCCGTCGCGTCGATCAGGTTGCGGAACAGGTCGGTCTCGAACACGCTCTCGACGCCCTGGAGGATGCAGGCCATGCGCTCCAGGCCCATGCCGGTGTCGATCGAGGGACGCGGCAAGCCAACGCGCTCCTCCTTCGTCACCTGCTCGTACTGCATGAACACGAGATTCCAGAATTCGAGGAAGCGATCGCCGTCCTCCTCCGGCGAGCCCGGAGGCCCGCCCCAGATGTGCTCGCCGCGGTCGATGAAGATCTCCGAGCACGGGCCGCACGGGCCGGTGTCGCCCATCGCCCAGAAATTGTCCGAGGTCGGAATCCGGATGATGCGGTCGTCGGAGAAGCCGGCGATCTTCTTCCACAGGCCGGCCGCCTCGTCGTCGGTGTGATAGACCGTGACGAGCAGCTTGTCCTTCTTCAGCCCGAATTCGGCAGTGATCAGCTTCCAGGCGAGCTCGATCGCGCGCTCCTTGAAATAGTCGCCGAACGAGAAGTTGCCGAGCATCTCGAAGAAGGTGAGATGGCGCGCAGTGTAGCCGACATTGTCGAGATCGTTGTGCTTGCCGCCGGCGCGCACGCATTTCTGCGACGTGGTGGCGCGCTGATAGGGCCGCTTCTCGACGCCGGTGAAGACGTTCTTGAACTGCACCATGCCGGCATTGGTGAACATCAGGGTCGGGTCGTTGCGCGGCACCAGTGGCGAGGACGGCACGATCTCGTGGCCGTTCTCGGCAAAGAAGTTCAGAAAGGTCGACCTGATCTCGTTGACGCCGCTCATGTTCATCCAATCGAGTGTGCTTGGACCCGCGCTTCTCGCCATAAAAACCGGACGTTAAGGCTGATATCTGCGGGCCAAAGCGCTTTTAGACAAGGCCAGCTTCGCTGTCCAGAAACTGTGCAAGCAGATCAGTGGGTTGCCGCAGGCGCGCAATCCCGTAGCAATCCCGGTTAAAAGGCGAAGCCGCCGCGTTGACAGGCTTGGCCGCCCTGTGGTCTTTACCTATCTATATCGTACGGCCACGTCGGGAGAGACCGGCACTGGTGCCGGCGCCGAAGGAGCAACCGCCCCGGAAACTCTCAGGCAAAAGGACCGCGTGGCTTTGACGACATCTGGAAAGAGGCGCCGACGGGCAATTACCTTTTAAAAGGGGGTGGCCCGGACCAGCGTCCGCCGACGGGATAATACTCTCAGGCACAGCGACAGATGGGGCTTCGACTGGTTGCTCCCGGGGAATCGTCCCCGGGGAACCGCCGAGGGCCCCTGTGATGCTTCCACCCGACGACCACGCCCCCCTCAGACGAACGCCCCTTTACGACCTTCATGTGTCGCTTGGCGGCAAGATGGTGCCGTTCGCGGGCTATGACATGCCCGTGCAATACCCCGCGGGCGTCCTGAAGGAACATCTCCATACCCGCGCCTCTGCCGGCCTGTTCGACGTCTCCCACATGGGCCAGATCGCACTTCGGCCGAAGTCCGGCAGGGTCGAGGACGCCGCCCGCGCGCTGGAGCGGCTGGTGCCACAGGATGTCGTGGCGATTGCACCAGGACGGCAGCGCTACGCCCAGTTCACCAATGCGGATGGCGGCATCCTCGACGATCTGATGGTCGCCAATTTCGGCGATCACCTGTTCCTGGTCGTCAATGCCGCCTGCAAAGACGCGGACGAGGCGCATCTGCGCGCGCATCTCTCCGGCGACTGCGTCATCGATTCGCTTGCCGACCGCGCGCTGATCGCGCTCCAGGGCCCGAAGGCGGAATCGGCGCTGGCGAAAATGTGTGCAGTGGCGCCCTCCATGACATTCATGGACGCCGGTCCTCACGAGGTCGCCGGCCTCCCCTGTTTCGTCTCGCGCTCGGGCTATACCGGCGAGGACGGGTTCGAGATTTCCGTTCCCGCTGGCGATGCCGAGCGCCTTGCCAAGACGCTGCTCGAAAATCCGGACCTGATGCCGATCGGCCTTGGCGCCCGCGACAGCCTGCGGCTCGAAGCCGGCCTCTGCCTCTACGGCCACGACATCGACACCACCACCACACCAGTTGAAGCCGCGCTGGAATGGTCAGTGCAGAAGAGCCGCCGCACTGGCGGCGCGCGCGCCGGTGGCTTCCCCGGCGCTGATGCGATCCTCGCTCATTTCGATAAAGGCGCCAGCCGCCGCCGCGTCGGCCTGCGTGCCGAGGGACGCGCGCCGGTGCGCGAAGGCGCGCTGCTGTTTGCGGAGGCGACAGCGGGCGGGCCGATCGGAAAGGTCACATCGGGCGGCTTCGGCCCGAGCCTGAACGCGCCGGTGGCGATGGGCTACGTGCCCACGAGCCGGAGCGCGCTCGGCACCAAGCTGTTCGCCGAGGTGCGCGGCCAGCGACTGCCCTTGCAGGTCGCCGCCATGCCCTTCGTCAAAAACACCTACAAACGCTGAGGATTCGACAATGACCACGACGCTGTACACCTCCGACCATGAATGGCTCGCCATCGAGGGCGATGTCGCGACCGTCGGCATTACCGACTACGCGCAGCAGCAGCTCGGCGACGTCGTGTTCGTCGAACTGCCCAAGCTCGGCCGCGTGCTGAAGAAGGCGGAAGCTGCCGCCGTCGTGGAATCCGTCAAGGCCGCCTCCGACGTCTATGCCCCGGTCTCGGGCGAAGTGCTCGAGATCAACCCCGCACTCGCCGCCGAGCCGGCGCTGGTGAACTCGGATGCGCAAGGCGCGGCGTGGTTCTTCAAGATCAAGATCGCCGACAAAAGCGAGCTCGGCGGCCTCATGGATGAAGCTGCGTACAAGGCCCATACGGCGTGAGATGAAGCGAACTGTAACCTCATTCTCGATGTCATCGTCCGCGAAGGCGGACGATCCAGTACACCGCGGCTTCTCGGGTCAAGCACGAACGGCCGCGTTTACTGGATGCCCCGCTTTCGCGGGGCATGACGGCGTCAGATGATTTAGAGCGAGGACCCAATGATGACCGCGCACCGCAAATCCAATGGCGAGGCCGCCGCCAGCTTCGTTCGCCGCCACATCGGCCCCTCGGCAGGCGACGTCACCGCGATGCTCGAGGCCGTCAGCGCGAAAAGCGTCGACTCGCTGATGGCGGAGACGCTGCCGGCCTCGATCCGGCAGGCCGCCCCGCTCGATCTCGGCAAGCCGCTGAGTGAAACCGAGGCGATTGCGCATATGGCCGAGCTGGCGCGGCAGAACCAGGTCTTCACCTCGCTGATCGGCCAAGGCTATTCCGGCACGATCCTGCCCGCTGTGATCCAGCGCAACATCCTCGAAAATCCGGCCTGGTACACGGCGTATACGCCCTATCAGCCCGAGATCAGCCAGGGCCGCCTGGAAGCGCTGCTCAACTTCCAGACCATGATCTGCGATCTCACCGGTCTCGACGTCGCCAACGCTTCGCTGCTGGATGAGGCGACGGCGGCGGCCGAAGCCATGGCGCTCGCCGAGCGGCACTCGCAGGTGAAGGCAAAGGCATTCTTCGTCGACAAGGACGTGCATCCGCAGACGCTCGCGGTGATGCGCACCCGCGCCGAGCCGCTGGGCTGGAGCCTGATCGTCGGCGACCCCCTCACCGATCTCGACAAGAGTGACGTGCTTGGTGCGCTGCTGCAATATCCGGGCTCTTCGGGCGCGGTGCGGAACTTGCGGCCCGCGATCGCGGCGCTGAAGGCCAAGGGCGCGCTGGCGATCGTTGCCGCTGACCTGCTGGCACTGACGCTGCTGGCCTCGCCCGGCGAGCTGGGGGCCGACATCGCGATCGGCTCGGCGCAGCGCTTTGGCGTGCCGATGGGCTATGGCGGACCGCACGCGGCCTATATGGCGGTGCGCGATGCGCTGAAGCGCTCGCTGCCCGGCCGCATCGTCGGCCTCTCCGTGGATTCGCGCGGTGCACCGGCCTATCGCCTCGCGCTGCAGACCCGCGAGCAGCACATCCGCCGCGAGAAGGCGACCTCCAACATCTGCACCGCGCAGGTGTTGCTCGCCGTGATCGCCTCGATGTATGCGGTCTATCACGGCCCCGAGGGCCTGACGCAGATCGCGCGCAACGTGCACCGCCGCGCCGCGGTGCTCGCCGCGGGCCTGCGCAAGCTCGGCTTTGCGCTCCAGTCGGACAGCTTCTTCGACACGCTCAGCGTCGATGCCGGCGCCAAGCGCGTCGAGATCGTCGCGCGCGCCGCTGCCGAGAAGATCAATCTTGGAATCGGCGATAGCGGCTTGCGCATCGCGCTCGACGAGACCACGACGCCCGCGACGGTGGAAGCGGTCTGGCGCGCCTTCGGCGGCACACTCGCCTATGCCGAGATCGACGCCGAGACGCGCGAGGCGCTGCCGGACGAGTTGAAGCGCACCACCGCGTTCCTCACCCATCCGGTGTTCCACGCGCATCGCTCGGAGACCGAGATGCTGCGCTACATGCGCAAGCTCAGTGATCGCGACCTCGCGCTCGACCGCGCCATGATTCCGCTCGGCTCCTGCACCATGAAGCTGAACGCGACCACCGAGATGATGCCGCTGACCTGGCCGGAGTTTGCGACGCTGCATCCGTTCGCTCCGCGCGAGCAGGCCGCCGGCTATCACGCGCTGTTCGCGCGGCTTGAAAAGTGGCTGTGCGACATCACCGGCTATGACGCCATCTCGCTGCAGCCGAACTCGGGCGCGCAGGGCGAATATGCCGGCCTGCTCGCAATCCGTGGCTATCACGCGTCGCGCGGACAGAGCCAGCGCAAGATCTGCCTGATCCCCTCCTCCGCCCATGGCACCAACCCGGCTTCGGCCGCGATGGTCGGGATGGACGTGGTGGTGGTCGCTTGCGAGAAGAACGGCGACGTCGACGTCAATGATCTCCGCGCCAAGGCGGAGAAGCATTCGAACGATCTCGCCGCGGTCATGATCACCTATCCCTCGACCCATGGCGTGTTCGAGGAGCACATAAGCGAGATCTGCGACATCGTGCACGGCCATGGCGGCCAAGTGTACCTCGACGGCGCCAACCTCAACGCACAGGTCGGCCTTAGCAGGCCCGGCGATTACGGCGCCGACGTCAGCCACCTCAATTTGCACAAGACCTTCTGCATCCCGCATGGCGGCGGCGGCCCCGGCATGGGCCCGATCGGCGTCAGAGCGCATCTCGCGCCGTTCCTGCCCGGTCATCCCGCAACAAAGGCGGACGCCCCGGTCGGTCCCGTGTCGGCCGCGCCGTTCGGCTCGGCCTCGATCCTCACCATCTCCTACATCTACATCTTGATGATGGGCGGTGAAGGATTGAAGCGTGCGACCGAAATCGCGATCCTCAACGCGAACTACATTGCGGCCCGTCTCGACCCGCATTTCCCGGTGCTCTACAAGAATGCGAAGGGCCGCGTTGCGCATGAATGCATCGTCGACCCCCGTCCGCTGAAGACGACGAGCGGCGTCACCGTTGATGACATCGCCAAGCGCCTGATCGACTACGGCTTCCATGCGCCCACCATGAGCTTCCCGGTGCCGGGAACTCTGATGATCGAACCGACCGAGTCGGAATCGAAGGCCGAGCTGGACCGGTTCTGCGACGCCATGATCGCGATCCGGAAAGAAATCGCCGAGGTCGAAGCCGGCCGCTTCAAGATCGAGGCCTCGCCCTTGCGCCACGCTCCGCACACCGTGCACGACATCGCGGATGATGCGTGGAATCGTGCCTACACCCGCGCCGAGGGCTGCTTCCCCGACGGCGTCTCGCGTACCGACAAATATTGGAGCCCGGTCGGCCGTGTCGACAATGTCTATGGCGATCGTAACCTGGTGTGCTCCTGCCCGCCGGTGAGCGATTACGCGGAAGCTGCGGAGTAAGACGCGACGGAGGTCTCGTAGGGTGGGCAAAGCGAAGCGTGCCCACCACCTTGCCTTTATTGAAATATGGTGGGCACGGCGCTTGCGCGCCTTTGCCCACCCTACGGCACTGAACGCGCCTCTAAGGCCCAACCAACAATCGGCTTTCGCGATCCCAACGCCAGAGACGTTCATTGGTCAGTTCAGTACCGCCCCACCAACGTTTGATCGTGTTGTGACGCCACATGTCGTCTTCGCGCGCTACAAGTGAACGTCCGAGCTCAGTCAGCGTGACCTTCCATTCGCTCTCGCCGCGGTAGCGGGCCTCGTTGTCGAACGCCGGATCGCCCAGCAGGACGGGCGGTGCCGAATGTTGCGCCAGTTCGATCAAAGCATCGCTCGCTTCGCCATCTTCGAGCACATCACGAAGCCACCTCGCCTCACAGACGCGCTTTGGCTCGGTGTGCCCGTCGTTCACAAAGTCCAGCATGTCCATTTCGCTGGCTCCGAGTTCCGTCAACCTGTCCGGAAGCTCTTCAAGCATCGCAATGAGCGCCGATCGAAGTCTCGGCAGGATCATCAGATCCGTCATCAGCAGATCGAAACAGGGTTCTGGCGTCGACGCCCGATAGGCCCGCCAGGCGCGGCTTGCCGTCATCAAATGATTGTCGACCACCTTGAAGGCCGGCAGCTTCCATTTTGCGACCGATTGCGCAGCATAGTTCGCAACAATGTCATCCGTATGCACCAAGCTCAGCTTCGTCGTGATCTCCTTGTAGGGGCGAAGCAGGTCGAGCAGCCAGACGAGCACAAGCTGATCATTGGGCCGAGGATCAACCCATATTTCAATCGAGTCGAACTTCTCGCACAGCTCGAAGAAACCGATATCGCGCGTGCCGAAACCTTCCAGCGAGCCGCGACAAACGTCGTCGAGCCAATGATCGCCTGGATTACAGTGCTTTGCCGATCGCCGCTCCAGCCCCATCAAAAGTTGCTCCTCGGAGGGTAATTTCCCCGAGACGAAGCGTAGACAGAATCCGAGCGCGATGTTCGCCGCACCCGATTGGCGAAGCGTGTTTGCCGCAAGATCGTTCGTGGCCAGGATCAGATGTGACACGATCGCCTCTCAAATTGATACGTAATACAGGGGCACTTTTGAGCAACATTTTGAGCAACACGCACGCGTTACACCGGCGCAACCAACAAGCGGCTCCGCGTATCCCAGCGCCACAATCGTTCATTGGTGAGAAGCGTACCGCCCCACCAGCGCCTCATCGGTCCGATTGTGTCCTGCCGCGATGCGTTCGAGAAGCCGCGCTTCCGTCGCTCCCAGCCCCGTCGTCGGCGCCGGCAGTTCTGCCAGCAATGCTTCCAGAGCCGGCTTCAGGAAGGGCAGCCTAGGCAAATCCCTCCCCAGTAGCCCGAAGCAAAGTTCAGGCGTCGGCGCCCGATAGGCCTCCCAGGCCATGTTGGCTATCTCGAAGTCGCCGTCCGCGACCCCCGATTCCCGCACCGTACGATCGCGAAGCTGCGGGCCGTCCGCTTCGCGTAAGATCGAAATTGACACGTCGCAATCTCAGACGATCGGTGATCGATGGATGGGACCGCAAATGGTCGAGGATCCAGATCAATTGCAATTGACTGTTAGGCTCAGGGTCGAACCACAGCTCGATAAGATCGACGCCATAGGTCTCGCAAAACCAAACCAGGCCAGTCTCCTTGTGCGCGAGACCGGTCTGAGGCAACCGGCCCACAAGATCGGACCACCGCACCTCCGTAGCCGCCCGTGAGGTAATCCTCGAGGTGATGCGACGTAGGCAGTGGCCCCCAAACGAACCGAAAGATCAAGGGGACGACCATGTCAGCACGACCGGCATAGGTGAGACCAACGCCGGACGAACTGGTCAAGATCACACGCTTCATCGTCGGCGCGCCCCACCCTCACGTAAACGAAACGGGCACCGAAGACGTCGGCAACTCAACGTCCTCAGCGCCCGCTCCTCGCGAAAACTCTACTGCTTTAAGGCCTTACTCTGCCGGCTCCTCGCCGTCGGCGTCGCGCTCCGGTGTGCCGGCGAGAATCTGCTCGGCGATCAGGCCGGAGTTCTGGCGGATCGAGGTCTCGATCTTGGCGGTGATGTCGGGGTTGGCCTTCAGGAAGGCTTTCGAGTTCTCGCGGCCCTGGCCGAGGCGCTGGCTGTCATAGGAGAACCAGGCGCCGGACTTCTCGACGATGCCGGCCTTGACGCCGAGATCAAGGATCTCGCCCATCTTGGAGACGCCCTCGCCATACATGATGTCGAACTCGACCTGCTTGAAGGGCGGCGCCAGCTTGTTCTTCACCACCTTCACGCGCGTGGTGTTGCCGACGACCTCGTCGCGCTCCTTGATCGCGCCGATGCGGCGGATGTCGAGGCGGACGGAGGCGTAGAATTTCAACGCGTTGCCGCCGGTCGTGGTCTCGGGCGAACCGTACATCACACCGATCTTCATGCGGATCTGGTTGATGAAGATCACCATGGTGTTGGACTTGTTGATGGAGGCCGTAAGCTTGCGCAGCGCCTGGCTCATCAGACGGGCTTGCAGACCCGGCAGCGCATCGCCCATCTCGCCCTCGAGCTCGGCCTTCGGCACCAGCGCCGCAACCGAATCGACCACCAGCACGTCGACCGCGCCGGAGCGCACCAAGGTGTCGCAGATTTCCAGCGCCTGCTCGCCGGTGTCGGGCTGCGAGATCAGCAGCTCGTCGATGTTGACGCCGAGCTTGCGGGCATAGACCGGGTCGAGCGCGTGCTCGGCATCGATGAAGGCGCAGATGCCGCCCTTCTTCTGCGCTTCCGCCACCGTATGCAGCGCCAGCGTGGTCTTGCCCGACGATTCCGGCCCGTAGATCTCGACAATGCGTCCCTTGGGCAGGCCGCCGATGCCGAGCGCAATATCGAGTCCGAGCGAGCCGGAGGACACCGCCTCGATGTCCATGGAGCGGTCGCTCTTGCCGAGCTTCATCACCGATCCCTTGCCGAACTGGCGCTCGATCTGAGAGAGCGCGGCAGCCAGGGCTTTACTCTTGTCCATGGAAGATCCTTCGACGATACGCAGGGCAGTGGCGGACATTGGGTCGTGCTCCTTATGGCGAGGATTCGCTAGGGGGACAAACGATTGAGAGGGCGGGCCGGCGATAAAAGTAATGTACCCTATTTGTTCTAGGTTCGCAATATGTTCTTTGCGGCTGTCCCAATCCCCTGCCCGTGCCTGAATCGAAAAGGGGCCGCCCTTCAGCGACCCCTTTGCCGGTTGCAATCTCGTTTCGGGATGAAATCCAGCCCCGGCGGGAGGCACCGTACCGGTGTCCAGATGCCAAGTGGATTCCGGGCAACTACTGTTCGTAGCACTGTCCTAATTTGCGTTTCGCTGGATCGCTACGCTATGTAACGCTAATATATGTAGCGTTACCTTTCGTACCCTTGAATCCAGGAGGCGTGATGAAATCGGTTCTCAAGATCGTTATAGCGCTGGCCATCTTCGTCGGCTCGGCCTCGACGCAAGCGCAGACATCGAACACTCCGATCTCATCGGGCGCTCCGAAAGTCGGTGCAAAAATTACGAAGAAATCGCAATTGCACGACGGCTGCCACAGCCGGCACGCGCAGATGCTTGGTAAGCCCTGCCACTAAAGCGCGATGACGAAGAATCGTCATCGCGCTTTAGTCTATTGTTTGAGCATGATCTCCGCGCAAACGCGTTCGGCGTTTGTCGCGAGGAAAAACCGCTGCACACTTTGCGCTAATGGGATCCTCGTCCGAAACTGACGCGCATCAAAGACGCGCGGGCCTTGGCGCCGTCATAAATCCTTAATCCTGAGGCACCGAACCTTTTCGCGGTCTGTGGCCTTCTTCGGGATGGGACCGCAACTCTGGGGACCCCTGTCATGACTGAAGACACACACCACGGCGCCATCAGGCGCAACCACCTCCTGGAGGCCGCGCAGGAGGAGATGATCAAGTTCGAGCGCAAGGAGAACGAGTTTCGCAAGAAGGACCGTGACGAGCGCGCCGCCGAGCTACGGTTGCCTCTCGGCGAGATCAAGGTTCACTAAAGCCCACGACGGCGAGCGGCAGCGCCTGGGCACACGTTGCAGAACCTGACCGCCGCGAGCGGCTGCCGTTGACTTCGCGGGAATCCAGCATCGCGCGCCGGGATGCGCTTGGCTGAGCATCCCGCGTGGTTATGGTATCCAAATACTTCCAGTAAGCCATTGATGGAAAGACGAAATCACCCCACAGCCTACTGTGCATGGGGTTGTTTTCCACCTTTTTGAAAGATTGGTGCCCATTCACCATCGACGAAGCGCGCCGGCGCGGACCCCGGCCGCCTCCCCCATACCTGCGCTGACGCCTTGCTACAGCAACGCCAGCAGCACGAGGCCGATCACCAGCACGACGAAGCCAGCCGCCGTCGCGGCGGCGAAAGACCGCTCTACGTTATCCATGATGCCACCCCGTTGCCGCCGCGCCACGTTTCCCCCATGGCTGCGCCGGACGGTGTGGAATCTTGCCGACCCGTGTGTCGCCAGTTGTGCGGACGGATGTCGAAATTGGGACGGGCGCGAGGCCAGTCTGCGGCCCGCGCGATCGCGGCTTCCCCACTGACACCGTCAGGCGCGTGTAAGCCTGATCGCCTAGTCTCGACGTGCCCGGTGGACCAACACCGGGTCTCCATACCCAGCCGACGACCCCGCTCCCCGCGAGCGGGGTTTTCTGTTTGCGGGCATGGACGAAAGTGGCGCGACGAACATGACGCCGGCCCCCGCTCCGCTTTGGCCGCCTGTCAGGCTGACGTAAGTCGAACCAGTTAGGGTCTCTTGGCTATGGTGTTGCAGCCCAGCACCTCAGCCTCCAACAACTCTTTGCCCCGCTTGGCTCTCCCCAGGCGGGGTTTTTTCATGGCTGCTGGCTGGTTCGCAGCTCCCGCTCCTCCCGCGTCAGCCGCAGCGAGACGGCGCGGATCGCGGGCGCAGCCAGCAGCACGATCGGCAGCATCGCGGCCCAAGCGATCAGCCACGACACCATCCAGTGCCCGAGGAAGACCCTCGCGCTGCCTGCGGGAAGGCTGGCGATGCCTGCCGCGATCAGTGAGGTCAGCCCGGACTGGATGATGCCGAAGACGAAATGAGAGTAGCGGCGGGGAATGCCGAGCATGAGACGTCCATGGTTGCTTGCCGTCATGAGGGCCAAGCAAGGCCCATGCCGTCGCGCGCGGATTGCTCCGTGGTTCTCCGACCATGAACAGAGTTCCGGGGCGGCGCGCAAGCGGCGCCGAATCCGACCTCGTTTGCTTCGGAGTGCGCGCCCTCGCGGTTTCCGTCAACGGTCCGCGACTCATCGACAGATTCCACTTGTCGCGGGCATATGATGACGCCCAACATGTTACGGGCATGGAAGGTGAATCGTGGGAGGTGACCATGAATCACAGGGGCGTCGAGTTCACCGTCGCCAAGACGGCAGTTCCCGGAATCTGGCAGTGGCAGTTCCGAATCGGCGACCAAATCAAGACCGGCAGGACCGAGACGAAGATCGACCTCTTGGCGATCCGGCGGGTGCAGTTGCGCATCGACCGAGAACTGAAGGCCATCGAGCGCAAGACGGCCTGAGCAAGACGGCCTGAACCGGCCGGTCTGGGTGAGATCAGCGGCCGGCGCGGCGCCCCGCAGGGTATATCCCGTAGCCGCCCGGAATTGATCTGACCGGGGTTTGGGATTGCACTGCGCGCCCGTGGCCTTGGGGTTGGGCCGTCACGCGTTGATCGGTGCCAGCCATGCCGCTCTACTTCTTTCGAATCCGGAACGGCCGTTATTCCGGCTGCGCGGACCAGGCGAGCGAATTTGCCGATCGCGATTCGGCCTGGAAGGAGATGACCAGCGTCTGCGCCGACATGGCCGCCGGCATCGCCCGCAAGCTCCAGCAAAATTCCGAATGGCACATGGAGCTGCTGGACGAGGCGAAAGAGCCCGTATTCCGGATCCGCATCGTCGCAGAGACGATCGAAAAGGTGAGCCCCTAAAGCGCGATGCGATTAGGATGAATCGCCATCGCGCTTTACGCTCTTGTTTGAGCATGATCTTTCCGGAAAACCGCTGCACACTTTTCCGGATCATGCTCTAATCCGCGCTGGGCAGCCGCCGCATGGTGAATTCGATGTCGCCGCCGGGCAATTCGCGCCAGGTCTCGACCGCGCTCATATAGCCGGCCTTGGGGTAGCGGGCGAAGAAGGCCTCCGCCCTTGCCCGTGCCGCTGCGCGCGGCAGCGTGAAGGTCTCGCGCAGATAGCCGTCGCCGGTCGGATGGCCCGGCTTGCCGCCCATCTTGCGCCGGCGTGCCATCCGTTCGGCGAGATCCCGCGGACGATCGGCCATGTCCCGTCCTCCTCTACGCAATACTCTACTCTCTTGCGAGATGTAGGAGGCCGGCAGGGCAAAGAGGAGTCCCACCCGGAGGCGTCAACCACCCCCGAGCGGCGGCAGGTTAATTGGCGGCCGTGCCGGATTTTTTCTTCGGCGCGCTGGTCGCGGCCGAGGCCTTCGGCGCCGCCGACTGCTTCGGCGGATCGGCGCGCATGCCGCCCCAGGGATCGTTGGACGCCTTGGAGTCCGGAATCTTCTTCAGCGTTTCCTTGTAGGCCTTTTCACGCTCGGCGTCCGCGGCCTTCTCCTCGGGGGTCTTGCCCGGGCCTTCCTGCAGCAAATTGAGATTGGGCATTTGCGCATAGGCCGGCCCCGCCAGCACGGCCAGCACCGCGGCCAAACGGAAAAGCTTCATCATCCACTCCTTGATCATTCATGAAGCACGGATCGCCCGCGCCTTGTCATCCTTGTCGCGGCCGACCGCGACCTCAGGGCCGCTAGAGCCGGTCCGATCTGCACGATTTCGGCGCATGCAGCCAGTCGTCCCAGATCGGGCCGCATTTGGTGCACCCGTTCAGCGCAAGGCCGAGCGCAGCCAGACAAAAGACCAGGACACATCGACGCAACATCATCCACCCGTACCCAAGCGAGCCATCATATCGGGCGAAGTCGGGCATTTTCAAGCCGAAGAGACCGGCGCCAGACCGGGTGACTTTGCCGCGCCGATGCGCGCAGAATGAGGCGAAACATCCGGCCATCATGGAGGGAACGACAGCAATGCAAACGCAGCCAGACGCCGAGTTCGGCATCACTGACGCCAAACGCATCCTCGGCGAGGTCTTTGCGCCCTGGGTCCAGGATCTCGACCTCTCGGTCGAGCGCATCGAGCACGCACAGCCGGCGGATGCGCCGGACTGGCAGCCGGGTGCCCTGCTGCGCATGCCGTTTTCAGAACGATTGTGCCGGAACGGCGGCGTGGTCTGCGGCCAGGCGCTGATGGCGCTCGCCGACACCGCGATGGTGATCGCGATCCTCGCCGCCAACCGCGGCTATCGTCCGATGACCACGGTCGACCAGACCACGCATTTCATGCGCGCAGCCTCCTCCTCGGACGTGCTGGCGGATGCCCGCGTGGTGCGGCTCGGGCGTACCATGAGCTTTGGCCGCGTCACGCTGCTCTCGGCCTCCGACAACAAGCCGATTGCGATGGTGTCGAGCGCGTTCGCGATGCTGCCTGGGTGATCGTCCTCCGAAAAGAAGAGAGCCGCGGAAGCACAAGGCGCGCCGCGGCTCTCGACGAATCCCATGTCGAGACAGGAAACGCTACTTGCCGAGCACCTCGTCGGCTGCGGTCACGATGCTGACGTTCGGATTTTTTCCGCAATAGGCGCCGAACTTCTTGGCGTTCTCGATGAACACGTCGGTGTCGATGATCGCGTTGTCCTCGTCGCCCTTGTACCAGCCGTCCATCCAGGTCAGTACGACTTGGATGTTGTCTTCGCCGCTCTCGAGGAATTGCTTGCAGCTCATGGTCGAGAGGTCCCATTTGACGGCGTGGGCGGGCATGGACGACAGCGAGAGCGCTGCAGCGAACAGAATCGAAAGCATGGTCTTCATCAGTATCTCCATCGGCGCGAACGCCATAAAGGGCTTGTCAGGAAAGTCGGCGGAGAGATTGTCCGCGTCAACGTGGTAAACGAAGTCTGAAGCGCTGTGCAAGTAGCGCCAGTATTGAGTTGAGTTCAAGGTAATTTCTATGCGCTATTTCACAATGGTCATTGTGGATGAACGCAGATGATTGAGAGGCGTGCAACGCAGCGTCACCGTGTTTTCAAGGGGGGCAGGATCACCTTTGAAAATAGCGGAATCGCATGCACGGTGAGAAACATATCGACCGGCGGCGCTGCCGTCGATCTCGACGGCCCCACAACGCTGCCGCAGAGCTTCAAGTTATCGATTTCGTGCGACAATTTCGTGCGGACTTGCCGCCCCGTGTGGCGCAGCGACAAACGCGTCGGCCTTGCTTTCGTGCAATAGCGCGCGCGATGTGAACGATCGTTCGCATCGCATCCACAACACGATCATGATCGCGCCATACGATGGCGGCGACGCCAGCGCAGGCTTGCGATCATAAGCGCGACGACCGCGAGCGCGATCGTTGAGGACACCGCAAGAAATCGTCCGCCGGGACGATCGATGGTGCGCGACCATAGCGATGGTGCCTCGCCCGGCCGCGCCAGGCGAAACGCAACGACGCTGTCGCCGATCGAAGTGCCTGCCTCGGAGTGGCCGCCGGCGCCGATCGCGACATATTGCTCGCCCTGCCAGAGATAGGTCATGGGATTGGCGACGCCCGGGACCGGCAACCGGCCCTGCCACAGCTCCCTGCCGCTCCGCGCATCGAAGGCGCGCAAATAGGCGTCCATCGCTCCGGTGAAGACGAGCCCCCCTGCGGTGACCGCGAGCCCGTTGACGAGCGGCGCGCCCCACGGCAGCGGCACGCCGAGCGGTGCAAGATCCTCGGTGGTGCCGACCGTCGAACGCCACAGGATTTTTCCGGCCTTCAGATCGACCGCGACCATCTCGCCCCAGGGCGGCTTGTTGCAGAGCAAGCCGAGCGGCGACATGACCACTGCGCGTGTCATCGCGAACGGCGTACCACGCTGCTGGCCGAAATCATGACCGGGCGGCGGATTGAACCCGACAGCTTCCGCCCGCGGGATCAGCTTCACGCGATGCACGGCGCGGCTGGTGTTGACGTAGAGGATCTGGCTGACCGGATCGAAGGCCGCACTGCCCCAGTTCACCCCGCCACCGGTGAATGGAAACAACAGCGTACCCTGCCTCGAAGGCGGCGTGAACAGGCCCTCATTGTGCGCCTCGGCGAACTGTCGCTCGCAGGACGAGCGACGCAGCGCAGGCAATAGCGCGAGCGCATCATCGGTCGAGATCGTCTGCGACGTCAGCGCGGGCACGTGCGTCGGGAACGGCTGGGTCGGCGACAATCTTTCCCCTTCCGCGCCGTCCTGCGGCACGGCGCGCTCCTCGACGGGCCACACCGGCTTGCCGGTGTCGCGATCGAGCACGAAGACAAAACCCTGCTTGGTCGGCTGGATCACGACATCGCGCTGGCCCTCACCCGTGTCGAGGCGCGCCAGCGTCGGTTGCGCCGCCAGATCGTAGTCCCAGACGTCGTGATGCACGATCTGAAAGGCCCATACGAGTTCGCCGGTCTCGATGTGCAGCGCGACCACCGAATTGGCGTGCTCGTTGTTGCCCGGCCGCTTGCCGCCCCAGAAATCCGGCGAGGGCGACGACGTCGGCAGGAATACGAGTCCGCGCGCGTCATCGACCGACATCGGCGCCCAGACATTGGCGTGACCGGCTTCGATGCCTTCGCGCTTGAGCGGCTCGAAGGTCCAGCGTGGCTGGCCGCTGCGCGCATCGAACGCTCGCACCACGCCGCTCGGCGCGTCGACACGGCGGTTGTCGCCGATCGCAGATCCGACCACGACGACACCGCGGCCGACCGCTGGCGGCGAGGTGATCTGGAATTCGCCCGGCCATTCCAGGGCCATTCCGATATCGAGCTTGATCTCACCGCCATTGCCAAAACCGGCACAGGGAATGCCTGTCTTCGCATCGAGCGCGATCAGGCGGACGTCGTTCGTTCCCATGAAGATGCGCGCGCGGCAGGCCGCATCCGGCGGTGCCGTATCGTCGACCCAATAGGTGACGCCGCGGCAGACATAGCGGTTGGCGGGACGCTGGTTGATCGCGATCTTCGGATCATAGCGCCATTTCTGCGCGCCCGTGCCGGGATCGAGCGCGATGACCTCGTTGAAGGGCGTGCAGAAGATCAGGCTATCTTCGACGAACAGCGGCGTTGCCTGGAATTTGGTTCGCCGCATCAGCTCGGGCGAGCGTGCCGTGAGATCGCCGGTGTGATATTCGAAGGCGCGAACGAGTTGGCCGACATTGCCCGGCGAGATCTCCCGCAATGGCGAGAAGCGCGAACCGCCGGGATCGCCGCCCCAGCTCTCCCAGGCGAAGCACGGCGGCACGGCAAACGACAGGAGCGTAACGAATGCGGCAGCAACGCGCAGGTGGATCCGCAACGCCCGCCTCGTTCTATTTCGACTTCTTGGCAGGTTCGCTGGGGCGGGCCCCACCCCACGGATCGTACTTTTCCTTGGGCTCGGGGATGCGCTCGAGCGCGGCCTTGTAGGCCTTTTCGTCGACCTTGGGCTTGTTGTCCGCCTTGGCGTCGTTGCCATGGCGCTTGCTGCCGGCGCCCATCTGCGCCTGAGCCACGCTTCCCGCCAGCGCCAGCACCGCGGCCGCTATCACCAGAATCCTCATGAATGCAACCCCCCTCGCCTGGGGTACAAACTAGCCTGCAATCCCGTAATAGCAAATGCCGCGGGTTCCAAGACTTCAGCAAATCTTGATCGGGCGGGACTTCGCCCGATCGCATTCGTGCCTATGTGTTGGCCCGCAGGGGGGACCTTCAAGTATGTTGCGGATCATTGCTCATGCGGCGCTTCTCGCCGGCGCGCTCGCACTCGGTGCCTGCGGCTTTGCCGACAGCCGCGCGCCGGTGCCCGAGTTCATGCGCATGAAGGAAGCCGAGCAACCGCCACCCGAGCCGGCCCCCGATGTCAAGCGCGTGGTGCGCGAGCAGATCGACGTGGTCTTCCTGAACACGTCCTATCCGCGTGAGGTGCACGTCGCCCCACCCCACCGCGAGGTCCGAGGACCGGGCTGGACGGCCTGCGTCCGCGCGCATCTCACCTCCGCGACTGGTACGTCGCTGGGCGCCCAAACCTACATCGTCACCATCACCGGTGGAAGGGTCGTCGACCGCCGACGTGCGGAAGCCGACGACATCTGCGGGACCGAGACTTACCAGCCGATTTAGGAACAAATCGCTCTAACGAAGCTGCGGTTCCGGGGAAAAACCAGCATCGCCGACGGGAACGAACACCGCCTCCCTTTCTTGTTACCGCCGAGGGCAGTTTCGAGGAGGACATGATGAGGACGTTGACTGTTGCGCTGTTGGCAGGCGTCGGTGCTTTGGCAGCCGCATCGAGTGCGAAGGCTTCCGACATCTACACGAGCAGCGAGTACACCAATCCGGATCTCGTCCAGCAGGTACGACTTGTCTGCGACGACGCCGGCCGCTGCTATCGCACGCGCAGCGGTTCGCGTGTGATCGTGCGCGATTCCTATAACTACATGCCGCGCGAACGCTATTATGAACGTCGGACCTATCATCGCGATTGGGATGACGGCCCGCGCGCCGGCGTCGGCATTCGCGCACCCGGCGTCAGCGTCGGCGTGGGCGTCGGCGACGACCGCTGGTAATCGACGAAGGCTTGATGGCCGGGACCGGACGAGCCAACTCGCCCGGTCCCGTTCGCATGATCGTATCGAATGACCGCAACTAGGCGACAACCGATTGCTGCTGAAACTGCTCGTAGGCCGCGATCGCGTCCGCAGCGTACATCAGCGACGGGCCGCCGCCCATATAGACCGCCATGCCGAGTGTCTCCTCGACCTCCTGGCGCGTCGCGCCGAGCTTGACGAGTGCTTCGGTGTGAAAGCCGATGCAGCCGTCGCAATGCGCAGCGACGCCAAGCGCCAGCGCGATCAGCTCCTTCGTCTTCTTTTCGAGCGCGCCGTCGCGCGTCGCCGCCTGAGCGAGTGCGGCAAATCCCTTCATGGTATCGGGAATGTCGCTCCGGAGCTTGCGCATGTTGGCCGAGATTTGCCGGATGATCTCGGGATAGTTCTTGTCCATGATTTACTCTCCGGGTTACTTCAGGTTTCGAGCGGATCGGCAGGCGTGACGAAACGCGTCAGCGACGGCAAGCGGGCGATGAAGCGCGCCAGCACCATGCCGGCACTCATCGCCGCGACGAAGATCACGGCGGACACAGATCCAAAACCGAGCGCGGTCAGCGCCGGTCCCGGACAGAAGCCTGCCAGTCCCCAGCCGATGCCGAAGATCGCGGGACCTGCGATGATCCTGGGATCGATGTCCCTTCGCGTGGGAAGATAAAACCGTTCAGCGAAGAACGGACGGGCGCGTCTCAGGACGCGGTTGAAGCCGATGAAGGTCACCGCGACCGCACCGGCCATCACGAAGGCAAGGCTCGCATCCCACGTTCCCGCCGAAATGCCGCCGATGTCGAGGAAGTTCAGAACCTTGGCCGGGTTCGACATGCCGGACACGATGAGGCCGAGACCGAAGATCAGGCCGACGACGAATTGAACCAGGATGGCCATCGGCGTCAGTTCCAGTGCCGCATCACGAAGACCGTCGCAACGCCGGTCGCCATGAAAGTGATGGTCGCAACCAGTGAGCGCGCCGAGAGCCGCGACAGGCCGCAGACGCCATGGCCGGAGGTGCAGCCACTGCCCCACACCGAACCGAAACCGGTAAGCAACCCGCCGGCGATCAAAACGGCCGGCCCGGCCGGGATCGTCTGCGCCGGTAGATTTCCGGTGACGGACAGGACCAGCATGGGTGCGGCGACGAGACCGGCGACGAAGGCGAGCCGGCCGGCGAACTCGCCGTCCTCGTAAGGCGGAAACAGCCGCGCCGCGATGCCGCTGACGCCGGCGATGCGTCCGTTCGCCCACATCAGCAGAACGGCGGACAATCCGATCAGTGCACCGCCGACGAGGGAGGCGATCGGCGTAAATGATGTCGAAACCATCAGACCCTCCGCATCGAGAGCACCTTTCAGGAACCCTCGCACCAACGATTTAGTCCTTTCTTATTTTCGAATATACTAATATATAGCATCCATGAGGCGCAAGCCCCGGAATCAAGAATTGCTCGCTCTGGAGGAGAAGGCCGAGGAGGCCTCCCGCCTCCTCGCCGCCATGGGCAACCCAAAACGGCTCCTGGTTCTCTGCAACATGCTGGATGGCGAAAAGTCCGTCGGCGAGCTCGCCGACATCGCGGGCCTGTCGTCGGCGGCACTATCCCAGCATCTCGGAAAGATGCGTGCATTGAGCCTAGTCAAACCCAGACGGGACGGTCAGACGATATACTACAGTATCGCGAGCCAGGAGGTCCGCTCGGTGCTGGAGACTCTGTACCGCCTCTTCTGCGCACCGGAATAGGCCTTCGCTGGCGATAACGCCGGGAGCGCGGCATGACCGACGATACTTTCATCGAGGGACCTCTCTACGAGAAGCGCAAGAAGGTCTATCCGCAGTCGGTTCGCGGGCTCTTCCGCCGCATCAAATGGGCGATCCTCTGCGTCACGCTCGGCACCTATTATCTGCTGCCGTTCGTACGCTGGAATCGCGGCCCGGGTCTGCCGGATCAGGCCGTGCTGATCGACTTCCCGCATCGCCGCTTCTATTTTTTCTTCATCGAGCTGTGGCCGCAGGAGGTGTACTACTTCACCGGTCTGCTGATCATCGCGGCGATGACGCTGTTCCTGATGGACGCGGTCGCAGGCCGGCTGTGGTGCGGCTACATGTGTCCGCAGACGGTGTGGACCGACTTGTTCTACGCAGTGGAGCGCTGGGTAGAGGGCGACCGGCGCGAGCGCATGCTGGGCGACAAGCGCGGCTGGACATTCGATCACATCCGAAAAGTTGCCCTGAAGCACTTCCTCTGGATCATGATCGCCTGGTGGACCGGCGGCGCCTGGGTGCTCTATTTCGCCGATGCGCCGACGCTGGTGAAGGAGCTCGCGACGTTCCAGGCGCCATTCATCGCCTATCTCTGGATCGGCATCCTGACTGCCACGACCTATCTCTTCGCAGGCCACGCCCGCGAGCAGATGTGCATCTACATGTGCCCGTGGCCCCGCATCCAGGCGGCGCTGACCGACGAATGGGCGCTCAACGTCACCTATCGCCGCGACCGCGGCGAGCCGCACATGTCGGTGAAGAAGGCGGAAGTCACCCGCGCCCATGGCGACGTCGCGGGCGACTGTGTCGACTGCCACCAGTGCATCAATGTCTGCCCGACAGGCGTGGATATCCGCCATGGAATCCAGCTCGGCTGCATCCAGTGCGGCCTGTGCATCGATGCCTGTGACAACGTCATGCGCGAGATCGGTCGGCCCGCCGTCCTGATCGGCTACGACACCGACATCAACATGCAGCGCCGGCGCGACGGCAAGCCGCCGATCTGTCGCATCATCCGCCCGCGCACGCTGATCTACGCGGCAGCAATCGCAATCGTCGGCAGCATCATGCTCTACGCACTCGCGACGCGCGCGACCATGGACGTCAACGTGCTGCACGAGCGCAATCCCCTCTTCGTCCAGCTCTCGGATGGCGGGGTGCGCAACGACTATATCGTGCGCATCCTCAACAAGGGCGCAGAACGATCGTTTGTGCTCGAGACCTCGGGACTGCCCGGCGCGACCATTCGCGTCGCCGGCATCGAGGCCGGGCCGGACGGCAAGCCGGTCGTCGCGGTCGGGCAGGATCAAACCCGGGAGGTGCGCTTATCCGTGCAGGTCGGCCCGGCACATTTGCCGCAGACGTCCCGCGACATCGACATCACGATCACGGACACCGCCGGGGGCGGACGGGCAAGCGCCCTCGACCATTTCGTCCCGGGTGACCAGTAGCAAACCTCCGGCGACGCATCCGGCGGCTCGCCGCCTCTCGGGATGTTCAACGAGACGTTAACACTACTGCTTGAATTGAGGCAGCGTCCCAACGGTATTTTCCAATCTTTGCGCTAAGCATGGGCCGAAACGCGGCCCTGGCCCGCGTGAACGGGGACGGGACGTGGTCGACATCGCGCAGCAGACAGCGGTCAATGCGGCATCGGCAAGGGATGCCGCGGCCGCGCGCGCGCGCGTTCCGCTCACCTCCATCGACCCCGGTCAATGGCGTGCGCTCGCGCAGCGTACGATCGAGCCGAACGGTTATTACCTGCCCGGCTGGGAGCTTGCCGTCAGCGCGACCGCGTGCGGCCGCACCGAGGCCTCAGCGCTTGCCGCATTCGAAGCATCTTCGACGCGCCTGATCGGGCTGATGCCGGTGATCTCGCTCTGGCGCGCCTGGAAGATTCCCCTGCCCGCGCTGGTGAGCGCGCATCCCTATGGCACGCTGTGCAGCCCGCTGATCGACCGCGACGTCCCGATCGAGGCCGCCACGCGTCTGTTGAAGCAGGCGCGCGAGGCCAGAGCCCATGCGCTCGTGCTGAACGACGTTGCGCTCGACGGCGCTGCGATGACTGCCCTCAACCAGGTTCTGAATCGTGATGGCCTGAAGCCGCGCCTGCTCAGCTCCTACATCCGCGCCAGCCTCGATGCGACGCAAGACGGCGAGACGCTGTTGCGCGACGCACTTGGCGCCAAAAAGCTCAAGGAGCTGCGCCGCCTGCGCCATCGCCTGGAGGAACATGGGCCCGTCGTGTTCGAGGTCGCGCGAGGGCGCGACGAGATCGGGCCCGCGCTCGAAACGTTCTTGCAGCTCGAGGCCAGCGGCTGGAAGGGCAAGCGCGGCACCGCGCTGATCCAGCATGCAGGCGATACGACCTTTATTCGCCGCGCAGTACCGGCGCTGGCAGAAACCGCGCAGTGCGAGATCGTCACGCTTCGTGCCGGCATGACGCCGATCGCAGCCGGAATCGTGCTGCGCCATCAGGACCGCGCCTTCTTCTTCAAGCTCGGCATCGACGAGCGCTTTGCGAAATATTCGCCAGGCGTGCAGCTCACGCTCGACCTCACCCGCCACCTCTGCGCCGATCCCGCCATCGCCAGCGCGGATTCGATGGCGTGCGCCGATCACCCCATGATCAATCCGATCTGGCGTGGACGCTTCGCGATCGGTGACGTGCTGATCCCGCTGCGGCGGAATGATCCGGTCGTCGCGCTTATTCATGCTGCGCTGACCGGCCTCAACGTCGCGCATCAGGCCGCGCGACGCGTGGTCCATCGGCTCCGCAAATAAGCGAAAGACTACTCCGCCGCCTGCGCGTTGATCTCCGCCGAGACCTGACGGATGGCGCGGGCGAGCAGATTGGGATCCTGCGCGCCGGAGACGGCGTATTTCTGTGCGAACACATAGGTCGGCACGCCGGAGATGCCTTTCTCGGCGGCCTCCTGCGCGTCCGCCGAAACGCGCGCGACGTCCTCGTCGGTGGCAAGGCGCTTGCGCACATCGTCGGCGTCGAGGCCGATGTCAGCGGCTGCCTGCACCAGCACGTTCACGTCGGTGAGATCGCCGCCGTCGCGGAAATAGAGCTCCATCAGGCGCTGCTTCATCTCGGGCGCCTTGCCGATTGCCTCGGCCCAGAGGATCAGGCGATGGCAGTCGGTCGTGTTGGGCTGACGCGCCACCGTCTCGGGCCGGTAGACGAGGCCCTCCTCGCTCGCAGCCGCGACGACCCGGCCGGCAATGCCCTTGTAAGCCTCGACCGAGCCGAACTTCTTGGTGAGATAATCCTCGCGGCTGATGCCCTCGCGCGGCACCCAGGGATTGAGGAAGAACGGGCGAAAATTGAGTTTGACCGGAACATCGGGCACGAGCGCCAACGCGCTCTCGATCCGGTGCTTGCCGATATAGCACCAGGGGCACACCACGTCGGAGACGACGTCGATCTGGAGCGGTTTCAGCGTGCTCATGGGCGGCGCCTCCTTGACGACAAACGTTGGCCCAAACATAAGCCGAAGCCGCCCCGAGGCAAGGGCCCTACGTCATAGCTGCCGCCATCTGCTTCAGCAGCTCCGCGGTACGCTCATCGGCCGGGAAGAACGTCTCCAGCGCCAGCTCCGACAACGTAATGTCCACGGGCGTGCCGAACACCATGGTGGTAGAGAAGAAACTTAGTATCTCTCCGTCATGACGCAGCTTGAAGGGAATGGCGACATTATCGCTCGACAGCGGGGCCGCGCGCGCAGGGATAGGATAGCCCTTCAGGTCGTTATAGAGCTTGATCAATTCAGGGTCGGCCGTCGCCTCGCATTGCCGGTGCAGCCGCTCGAGCAGATGCCCGCACCATTCCGCGAGATTGACCGTGCGCGGCGCCAGCGCCTTCGGATGGAACGCGAGCCGCAGCACATTGAAGGGCTGGCCGAGCAGGTGCTGCGGGATGCCGTCGAGCAGCGGCGCCACCATGCGATTGGCCGAGACCAGGTTCCAATGCCGGTCCACCGCCAAGGCCGGATTGGGCTCATGCGCCCTGAGGACGAGGTCGATCGCCTGGCGGGCTGATTTCAAGGCGGGATCCTCCAGGGTGCGCTGCGGGAAGGCCGGCGCATAGCCGGCCGCGACCAGCAGCACGTTGCGTTCACGCAAGGGCACGTCGAGACGCTCGGCGAGCCTGAGCACCATGTCGCGCGAGGGCGCGGCGCGGCCGGTCTCGACGAAGCTCAAGTGCCGCGCGGATATCTCGGCTTCTCCCGCGAGATCGAGCTGGCTCATGCGACGGCGCTGCCGCCATTCGCGCAAATGGTCGCCGATATGGACCGGCTGGCTGCGTTCGACGCGTGCCGTGGATGCATGTGCGTTCATGATCGAAAACCTAGCACGTCGATTTCGGCCCTTCCATTACCCGCGAGGTAATCGAATTGGGGCGCGGACGCGCGCATCTTCGGTCGCAACAGGAGATGACCATGATCGCGCTGCTGCTCTACCGGACCATCGCAGACCACGTCTTGCCCTGGGCCATGGCCTTCGCAACCCGGATGCTGGCGCGCAGCCTCAACATGCCGGAGCCGCTGGTGCATTCGACCGGCGACTATGTCGTCGCGCAGGTCATCGCCTTCGAGCACGGCGTCGGCAGGAGCCTCTGCCCGTTCCGCCTCGCCCGCATCGTCCGCGCCTGGTGGCGCGGATTGCGGTGATTTCCCCCGACCTCAACCAAGGAGAACCACGATGATCGAAGCATCCACTTTCCTGCGCCGTGCACTGCTGGCCGATGCCCTCTTCAGCGGCGTCGCCGCGCTCGGTTTCACCTTCGGCGCAGGCGCGTTCGCCTCGCTGTTCAATCTGCCCGAAGCGCTGCTGCGTGAGACCGGCCTGTTCCTGATCGCCTACAGCGCGCTGGTCGGCTGGCTCGCCGCGCGTGCATCCGTGTCCAAGGCGCTGGTGCTGCTGGTCGTAATCGGTAACGCGGCCTGGACAGCCGGCAGCATCGCGCTGCTGCTTTCGGGCGCGGTGTCGCCGAATCTCGCGGGCGAGTTGATGGTCGTGGCCCAGGCGATTGCCACCGGCGTGTTCGCCGAGCTGCAGTATATGGGGTTGCGGAGGAGCGCGAGTGCGGTGGCGGCGTGAGGCCATATCCACACGCAGTCGTCGCCCGGCTCGCCCGGGCGACCCAGTATTCCAGAGGCAGTTGTGCTTGAGCTGAGGCGCTGCGGCGTACTGGATGCCCCGGTCCCGGCTCCGCCAAGGCTACGCCGGGGCCACAAGGGTGCTCGGCCGCCGAAGCTTTAGCGAAGGCGGCAAGCCGGGGCATGACAGCTGAGTTAAAGGCCCAAGCTCAGGCCCGCGCGCGACCGTTCGCCTTGCCGAGGGCGTGACCGTTGAGCTTCTTCTTTTTGGCTGCCTTGTTTTTCGGACTCTTGGCGCCCGCCTTCGTGGCCTTGCGCTCGGCCCGCGCCTTCACCTTGGCGCGTTCGGCCCGCGCCTCGGCGCGCAGCTTCTTGCGCTTTCTCTCGCAGGAGTCGCACTTGCAGCCGATCGGCTTCAGATAGGCTTTGAAATAGTCGGTGCCGTAGTCGTAGTTGATCTCGTCGCCCGGCTCGATGTTCTTGATGGCGCGGATGAAGACCTTGCGCTCGCGCGGGCGAACGTCGGACTCGGCATTGGGCCGGCAGGAATGATTGATGTAGCGGGCGAAGTTCTTGCGCACCGATCCGTCGATGGTCCAGCGGCCGTTGAGCTCGAACAGATATTTGTTCTCGATCTCGTCGTGCGCCGGAATCCGCGAGTCCAGGATCGGCCCGAAATAGCGGATGATCCGGGTTCCCTTCTTGATCGGCTTGGTGGCGAAAAGGCCGAGCCCGGTCTTGGAGCGGCCGACGCGATAAGGTTTGTTCGAAGAGATGGCTGGCATGATCAAGAGAAAAAGGACGCGAACGAGGCTGGATGACCCAAGCGAAGCCGCTCTTCTAGAACGATTCCGCGCCGCTGTCAGGTGCCTGATGGCGCTTTTGAGCCTTGCCCACAATCAAGACGTCTGATGCTACGAAGTTCCAGCTGCATCGAGCCGCCATCATGATCCCATCCTCACCGCGATGACGATTCATCCTCATCTCATCGCGCTTTAGGCTCTTCTCCGGCTCAACAGCCCCGCTACACGGGCAGTTTCGTGGTCACAGGCGCCGTCAGCATCGCCTCGAGGAGCCGTTCGGCCGTCGTGCCCTCGGGCAACCGCTCCAAAATATCCTTGAGCCGCCCGTCGAGCAGCAGCGTGGTGAAGCCGTGCACCATCGACCAGGCGCGGGCGATCGCCGCGCCCTGGTTCAACGTCAGCGCGTCTTCGCTGATCTGCTCCTGCCGCATCATGCCGATCGCATTGGCAAGCCCGGCGAAGGAGGCCTCGGCCGCCTCGTGCAGCGAGGGCCTCGAATAATCGAGCCGTTCGGTGCGGAACATGATGCCGTACATGCCGGGATGGGCCTGCGCATAAGCGACATAGGCCTTCGGCCGCGCCAGCGCGCGCTCGAGCGGCGTGGTGGCAGTATCGCAGGACGAGGCCATCGCGGCGTTGAACTGGCGGAAGCCCACGGCCGCAAGCTCGCTAAGCAGCCCGGTGAGGTCGCCGAAATGATGGGTCGGCGCAGCATGCGAGACGCCCGCCTCGCGCGCCACCGCCCGCAATGTCAGGCCGGCAAGCCCGTCGCGCTCCAGCACCCGTTCGGCAGCCTGGAGCAACGCCTCGCGCAGGGCGCCGTGATGATAGGGTGTCTCGGTCTTCGCAACCGCCGGGCGCCGCGGGGAACGCGAGGCCGCACGCGAGGCCGATGGTGTCTTCTTCGGGGGGCGCACGCCGTGCGCGGCCCTGGTTTCGCTCTTGCCCATGGACAAGCTATAGGGCGCAATATTGACAGTGTAAAGATTTCGCTTGACCGGAACGGCAATTAGCGTTATCCAATCTTTACGATGTAAAGATGAGGAAGGATACGCCGTGCAGCAGGACGCCGTCACTGAGCGCCGCAACAACATCGCGCCGATCCCGTTCGAGGCCGATGCGCCATTCCTCAACATTATCGGCGAACTGCCGCGCGAGCTGAACGGCACGCTCTATCGCAACGGTCCCAATCCGCAGTTCTCTTCGCCCGGTGCGCACTGGTTCGTGGGCGACGGCATGCTGCACGCCTTCCACCTCGAGAACGGACGCGCCAGCTACCGCAATCGCTGGGTCCGCACGCCGAAATGGCTGGCCGAGCACGACGCCGGCCGCGCCTTGTTCGGCGGCTTCGGCCGCAAGCTGCCCGATGCCCCGGCTGATCTCACCGATGGCGGCGTCGCCAACACCAACATCATCTTCCATGCCGGCAAGCTGCTGGCGCTGGAAGAAGCGCATCTGCCGACCGAGATCGAGCCTGGCACGCTGGCAACGCGCGGCTATCACAACTACCAGGGCCGCGTCGCCGGCAGCTTTACCGCGCATCCGAAGATCGATCCCATCACAGGCGAACTGGTGTTCTTCGGCTACAATGCCGCCGGACCGTTGACGCCTGCCCTCTCTTACGGATCGATCGATGCGTCCGGAAAGGTGACGCGCTTCGAGCGTTTCGAGGCGCCCTATGCCAGCATGGTGCATGACTTCATCGTCACCGCGAACCATGTGCTGTTTCCGATCCTTCCCATCACCGGCAGCATGGAGCGCGCGATGAGCGGACGGCCGCCCTATGCCTGGGAGCCGGACAAAGGCGCCTATGTCGGCGTGATGAAACGCAACGGCACGGCAAAGGACATCGTCTGGTTTCGAGCTGAGGCCTGCTACGTCTTCCACGTCATGAATGCGTGGGAAGACGATCACCGCATCATCGCCGACGTCATGCAGTTCGAGGAGGCGCCGCTGTTTCCGCATCCCGACGGCCGGCCGACGGATCCGGAGAAGTCACGCGCCCGCCACTGCCGCTGGACGTTCGATCTCTCGGGCAATACCGATCGCTTCCAGCAGACTTATCTCGACGATCTCACCGGCGAATTCCCCCGCATCGACGATCGTCGCGCCGGCCTAAAGAGCCGTCACGGCTGGTACGCCTGCGCCAATCCGAGGCTGCCGATGTTCGGCGCGCTCTCAGGCGTCGTCCACGTCGACGGCAACGGCAAACGGCTCGGCCATTATCTGCTGCCGGCCGGCGACACCATCTCCGAGCCGGTGTTCGTCGAGAGGTCGAACGATGCCGCCGAGGGCGACGGTTGGCTGCTCGCGGTGGTCTGGCGCGCGCGGGAGAACCGCAGCGACCTCGCCGTGTTCAACGCCACCGATGTCGAGGCCGGTCCCGTCGCACTGGTGCAGCTCGGCCACCGCGTGCCCGACGGCTTTCACGGCAATTGGGTGGGGGCGGCGTAGTTCGCGTGGCCGCGGGAGGAGTTTCACATGCGCATGCCCTCGATCACCGCGGACTGCCTCGCCGTCCTAGCCCTGGCCTGCGCCGCACTCGCATTCCAAACCATCCGGCTGCGCCGAAGCAGCCTTACCTTCTTCAACGGCGGCATCTTGCTCACCATCGGCCTTTTGATTGCCTCCGCGCTGCCGATCCTGTCGCGCCTGCCCTGGGCGGAATTGGCCGATGAGGCCTCCGACCAAGCCGTTGCAGCACTTCATCTTTTAGAGGTCGCTTACGTCATTTTGACATTGTAAAGATTTCGCTTGACCCGAGATCACGCCCGGCTTACTTATCTTGACATTGTAAAGATTTGACCCGACCGAGGCGGCTCATGGCGATTTTCCTGATCCTCGCGCCCTACGGCGCCTTCGCGTTGCTGATGCTGGTGACCTCCGCCACGATCAGCGTGTTTGCGGCCGCTGCAATCTGCCTCGCCACGGTCGCAATCGACGTCGTGCGCGGCCGCTCGGTGAAGATCCTGGCCACGGGCTCGGCGATCGTGTTCGCCGCAATCGGCCTCTATCTCGCGCTGCTCGATCCCGCGCTCGGCACGCTCGGCGTCAAGCTGTCGGTCGATCTCGGCATCTTCATGATCTCACTCGGCTCGATGCTGGTCCGTCGTCCCTTCACGCTGCAATATGCGCTTGAATTGGTCCCGGCCGAAACCGCGGCGATGCCCGGCTTCCTCCGCGCCAATTACGTCATCACCGGCGCCTGGACCGCAGCCGCGCTGTCGATGGCAGGCGCCAATCTCGTGCTACTCTACGTCCCCGGGCTGCCGCTCTGGTCGAGCCTTGCGGTTGCCTTCGCCGCCCGCAACAGCGCAATGTACTTCACAAAGTGGTATCCCGAGTATCGCGAGATCAAGTACGGTGCGCCCGCCCGCGCATTGCCCAACGCTCGCTGAACAGGATCGACGATGAAGAGCGTATTCGCCCGCCTCGCCTCCGACTTCCTTTCCGCCATCGTCTTCCTGGTCATCTACCTCATCACCGACAACGTCGTCCTGGCGACGTCGGTGGCGATTGCCGGTGCAATCGCGCAGGTGATCTATGCCCGCGTCAAGGGACGAGAGCTCAACTACATGACCTATGCGAGCCTCGCGCTCGTGGTCGTGCTGGGCGCGATCACGCTCTTGACCAATGATCCCCGCTTTATGCTGGCAAAGCCCGCGGTCGCGCATTTCGCGATCGGACTCATCATGCTCAAGCGCGGCTGGATGCTGCGCTACATGCCGCCGATCGTCGTCGAGACCGTTCCGGAATATGTGACGGCTGCGGGCTATGCCTGGGCGGTGCTGATGTTCGTGATCGGCGTCGGCGTGATCGCCGTCGCATCGACCGGCGATCTGAAGCTGTGGGCGCTATACCTCACAGTGGTCGCAGGCGGCGCCAAGATCCTGGCTTTTGCCGTGCAGTACGTCGTTCTGCGCCTCATCGTCACCAGTCGCCGGCGCGCCGCTGCCCGCGCCTAAAGCGCGATGTGACCGCGCTTTAGGTTGTCGTTTGAGCATGATCTTTTCGGAAAACCGCTACACACTTTTCCGGATCATGCTTCTATGCCTCCAATGCAGCGTTAGGCAGGAGCTGCGAGTTGGGTTATAGGCTCGCCCAGGACGGGCCGCGGATCGTCGCGGCCCGCCGGGATTTGTTCGGGAGATGGGAATGGCCGTTGACGGCAACTGGAATCTGACCATGACGACGCCGATGGGCGAGCGCCAGGCGACGCTGAGCCTGAAGGCCGCGGGCGACGCGCTCACGGGCACGCAAGGCGCGGAAGGTAATACCGCCGAGATTTTCGACGGCACCGTCAGCGGCGACAGCGTCTCCTGGAAAGTCTCGATCACCAACCCGATGCCGCTCACGCTCGAATTCACCGGCACCGTCTCCGGCGACAGCATCAGCGGCGAGATGGGCATCGGCCTGATGGGCAGCTTCCCATTCACGGGTGCGCGGGCGTAAGGCCGCGGCAGCAATCATGCGCCTGCTCCGTCTCATCGCGGCGACGATCCTGTGTGTCGCGACACAAGCAGCGCGCGCGGACGACACCGAACCGGCGTGGCGCGCAAGCGCGCTCGCCCTGGTGCCGGCGGGTTATGTCGCCGGCACGGCGTACCGCACCGAAGCCTCGACCGGTTACCTCGCCGTCTATCCGGCGACGTCGAACGACCCGAAGATTCCGGCCAGCGTGTTCGCTGCGCGCCAGACCCTCGTGGTCGCCCTGACGCCGGACGAGAAGCGCGCGTTATCGGCCGAATTGAAGCCGCGCGTCGAGGCTGATCCGGCCGATGACGACGGCGATTATGCAAAGCTCCACGCCGAGCTGGCGGGCAAGCGCGCGACCCTGCCCGAGGGCACCGAGCCCTGCGATCTCGGCGCCTGGTCCATCGACAAGGATCCGAACGGTCTCAACGTGCGGGCCGAGCCATCAGTGAAGGCGCGCGTGCTCGGCACCCTGCCGCCACCGTATCGACTAAAGCTTGGCGGCAGCGAGAACACGCCCGAGGGCGGCTGGCTCACCGAATTCCGCATCGTCGGTTTCAAGGACGGTTGGTTTCTGATCGAAGGCGCGAAGCCGCCGGGCAAGGATTACGAGGACGAGAAAAAATATCCGCGCAATGCGCCAAAGCCCTATGCCGGACGCGGCTGGGTCGCCTCCAACAAGGTCGGCGCGAATTTCGCCAACGGCTACACGCGCGCGGGCGGGCTGTTCCAGGCGCCGTTCGTCGACGCCAAATGGATGCCGGCGCGGCGCGAGCTCGGCGGCCCGATTGACGGTGACGGCGGCCCGAAGCGCCTGCTCGCCTGTAGCGGATATTGGGGCCTCGTCGAGAGCCACGACGGTGTGCGCGGCTGGTGGCGTTCGCTCTGCTCCAACCAAGTCACGAATTGTAGTTGAAGCTTCCGCATCGTCATGGCCGGGCTCGTCCCGGCCATCCACGTCTTGTTCGCCGTACCAAGAACGTGGATGCCCGGGACAAGCCCGGGCATGACGATCTTTCGTAAAGCACAGGTGCGATCACCCGCACGCAAGTGCGGATGAAGCAGCTAGCCCAGATTCAATTCCTTGAAGAAATCATTGCCCTTGTCGTCGATGATGATGAAGGCGGGGAAGTCGACGACTTCGATGCGCCAGATCGCTTCCATGCCGAGCTCGGGATATTCGAGCACCTCGACCTTCTTGATGCAGTGCTCGGCAAGGTTCGCCGCGGCGCCGCCGATCGAGCCGAGATAGAAGCCGCCATACTTCTTGCAGGCCTCGCGCACGGCAGGCGCCCGGTTGCCCTTGGCGACCATCACCATCGAGCCGCCGGCAGCCTGGAACTGGTCGACGAAGGAATCCATGCGACCCGCCGTGGTCGGGCCGAACGCGCCGGAGGCGTAGCCGTCGGGCGTCTTGGCGGGACCGGCGTAATACACCGGATGGTTCTTGAAGTAATCCGGCAGCGGCTCGCCCCTCTCCAGCCGCTCGCGCAGCTTGGCATGGGCGCTATCGCGCGCGACGATCATGGTGCCGGTCATCGAGACCCGGGTCTTGATCGGATATTTCGAGAAGGTGACCAGAATGTCCTTCATCGGCTGGTTGAGATCGATCTTGACGACCTCACCGCCGAGCGACTGCTCCACCTGCGGCAGATATTGCGCCGGGTTGTGCTCGAGCTCCTCGAGATAAATGCCGTCCCTCGTGATCTTGCCGAGCACCTGGCGGTCGGCGGAGCAGGACACGCCGAGCCCGATCGGCAGCGAGGCGCCATGACGCGGCATCCGGATCACGCGCACGTCGTGGCAGAAATACTTTCCGCCGAACTGCGCGCCGACACCGAGCGACTGCGTCATCTTGTGGATTTCCTTCTCCATCTCGACGTCGCGGAAGGCGTTGCCATCGGGCGAGCCGTGGGTCGGCAGCGCATCGAGATAGCGGGCGGAGGCAAGCTTCACCGTCTTCATGCACAGTTCGGCCGAGGTGCCGCCGATCACGATCGCGAGGTGATAGGGCGGGCACGCCGCGGTGCCGAGGGTGAGGATCTTTTCCTTCAGGAACGCGAGCAGCCGGTCCTTGGTGAGGACGGAAGGCGTCGCCTGGAACAGAAAGCTCTTGTTGGCGGAGCCGCCGCCCTTCGCCATGAACATGAACTTGTAGGCGTCATCGCCCTCGGCGTAGATCTCGCACTGCGCCGGCATGTTGTTGGCGGTATTCTTCTCCTCGTACATCGAGAGCGGCGCGACCTGCGAGTAGCGCAGATTGCGCCGCAGATAGGCATCGCGCGCGCCCTCCGACAGCGCCGCCTCGTCGTCACCATCGGTGATGACGTTGCAGCCCTTCTTGCCCATGATGATCGCAGTGCCGGTGTCCTGGCACATCGGCAGCACGCCACCGGCGGCGATGTTGGCGTTCTTCAAAAAGTCGAGCGCAACGAACTTGTCGTTCGGGCTCGCCTCGCCGTCCTCGAGGATCGCGCGGAGCTGCTTCAGATGGCCAGGCCGCAGATAGTGATTGATGTCGCCGAAAGCCGCCTCCGATAGCGCCCGCAGCGCCTCGCGCGACACCACCAGCATGTCCTTGCCCAGGACCTTCTCGACCCTGACGCCCTCGGACGAAATCTTCTTGTAGGGCGTCTCGTCCTTGCCCAGCGGGAACAGCGGAGTGTGCTTGTAGGGCGGAACGGGCTTTGACTGGTCGGGGAAGGCGGTGGGAGCGTTCATGGGGTCGATCTCGGGGTTTTGGGGCCTCGCGCGGGCCCTCGGCGTAGAAGCGTTCTAAGCCCATTTCCGGCAGAAAAGAAAGGGACCGGTGCGCATGGGAGAGGGTGGCTAGGGCTCGGGAAGGCATTGGCACAGCACGTGGAAAGGCCCGTTCCCACCCTTGCGCTTCGCGTCCGCCGACGCTTGAATGCGTGCCCTAAGGGGCTTTTCATTATGACATTGAACTCGAACGTCCGCGGCGCGATCCTGGTCGCCGCCGCCATCACCGGCCTTGCGGCCCTCACCTCCCCCGCGCGTGCCGACCGCTGCGACGACAGCGCCAAGGAGCTGGCGAACCAGATCGAGCGGCTCAAGGTGAATTTCCGGGCCGCCAACATCGTCTATTTGACACACCCGGCGGCCAAGGAGCTGTCCGTCGGCTGCCGCGGCGACAAATATTCCATCGAGCTCTATGCCAAGGGCGATCGCAAGCCCAAGCCCGAGTTCTATGCGCTGGTGGGGTCGATGGCCGCGATCGTCTTCACCGTGACGAAGGACGACACCACGTCGGGCGCGACACGTTGCCTGAAGCGTATGGGCCTCCTGCGCGGCGACAAGATCAACATGCGTTATCGGCGGCTCAACATGGAATGCACCCGCACCAAGTCGGACGCGTCCATCGCGATCACGCGCGGCAAGGACGAATAGACGCGCCGCTCCCCGCTTTCCGCAGGGTGGCGGCGCGCGTGTCGCGATGCCGCCCACCACGAATTCCGTCATTGCGAGCGCAGCGAAGCAATCCAGGATCTTTCCGCGGAGACAGACTGGATTGCTTCGTCGCATCAGCGCAAAATTGCTACGCAATTTTGTCGCGGGCTCCTCGCAATGATGGGATGGACGGCCCCCGAACGGCATCGGTGTGCCAGACTGGTGATGTTGAGTCGAACCAGACAAAGGGAGCCGTCCATGACGAAGATTAGCACGATTGGGGTTGATCTGGCGAAGAACGTTTTTCAAGTCCACGGGATTGACGCGTCGGGAGCTGTGGTGGTGAGGCGCCAGCTCAAGCGAGCCTCGGTCGAGAAGTTTTTCGCACAGTTGCCGCCGTGCCTGGTGGGCATGGAGGCTTGCGGCAGCGCTCATCATTGGGCGCGCGTGATCGGCCGGTATGGCCACGAGGTGCGGTTGATGCCGCC
>NZ_FNCU01000017.1:0-175143 GCF_900099855.1 Bradyrhizobium sp. Rc2d
CCGGGCCGAACTCGCCGAACACCCCTTCGGCACCCTCAAATGCCGGGCGGGCTACCGCCACTTCCTCGTCCGCGGCTTCGACAAGGTGCGCGGCGAATGGAGCCTGATGGCGCTCTGCTACAACTTCTCCCGCGTATTGAGCATCCTCGGAATCGACAGCTTCATGGCCTATCTGGCCAATTGCCATCCACATTGGGCGTTCTGGCTGCTTAACGCCGTCACCCGCCTACAAGCCACGGCACCGCGCTTCCAAGCAAAAATACGCCCGACCCTCGGCTACGCCATATAATCAGGGGCGAAACACAATTCTTGCCCACTCTCTGCGCTCCATCCGGGCTACGGATCTGTGTTGATTTGCGCGACCGGCCACCACGTTGGTATGGTTCATGCAAGCCGCCTCGGCTTCCGCAATCTCCTACCAAGATCCTGAAAATGCAGAGCTCAAGACCCGACCGTATCCGCAAGCTGCTCACCGACCTCGTTGCTTTCGACACCGTCAGCGACCGCACCAACCTGCCCCTGATCGCCCATATCGAAAGCTATCTCGCCGCGTTCGGCGTCAAGGGCGAGCGCATCATCGATGAGACCGGCAAGAAGGCCTCGCTGTGGGTCACCATTGGACCTGAGGACCGCCCGGGCCTGGTGCTGTCGGGCCACACCGACGTCGTGCCCGTCGTCGGCCAGGACTGGAGCCACGATCCGTTCAAGCTCGTCGAGCGTGACGGCAAGCTCTACGGCCGCGGCACCACCGACATGAAGGGCTTTGTCGCGGTGTGCCTCGCGATGGTGCCGGAGATGGTGGAGGCGAAGCTCAAGACGCCGATTCATCTCGCGATCTCCTATGACGAGGAGATCGGCTGCGTCGGCGTGCGGCCGATGCTGCGCGAAATCGCCAAGACGAAGGTCAAGCCGCTCGGCGCCTTCATCGGCGAGCCGACCGAGATGAAGGTCATCATCGGCCACAAGGGCAAGCACGGTGTCCGCGCCACGTTTCGCGGCCTCGCCCGCCATTCCTCGATCGCACCCGACGGCGTCAACGCGATCGAATATGCAGCCGAGCTGATCACCGAAATCCGGCGCCGCGCAGTGAAGCTCGCGGCCGCGCGATCAACGGACAGCCTCTACGATGTTCCGCACTCGACGCTGCTCACCAGCATCGTGCATGGCGGCGCCGCGCTCAACATCGTGCCGGACCATTGTGCAGTCGAGTTCGAATGTCGCGGCATCGGCATCACGGAATCGCGTGAGGTCACCGATGCGATCGTCGCCTGGGCCAAGGCCGAGCTCGCGCCGGCGATGAAGGCAAAGAATGCCGATTGCGGCATCGATTTCGAGGAAATCCTCGACTATCCCGCGCTCGATACGGCTGCCGATGCCGCCATCGTCACGCTGGCCAAAAGCCTTGCGGGGCGCAACGACCACGCCAAGGTCGCCTTCGGCACCGAGGCCAGCCTGTTCGCCAGCATAGCCGATATCCCATCGGTGGTGATCGGCCCGGGATCGATCGCACAGGCGCATACGCCGGACGAGTTCGTCGCGATGGCGGAGTTGGAGAAATGCGCGGGGTTTGTCGAGAGGCTGATCGCGCATTGTGTGAGGGGGTAGCCCACCTCCTCGTCATTGCGAGGAGCTCTTGCGACGAAGCAATCCAGACTGTCACTGCGGAGATATGCTGGATCGCGGAGCCTGTCATCGGGCCGCGCTCCGCGCGGACCCGGTGGCTCGCAATGACGAGCTGTAAGAGCTCGCCTCATCGCGGCTGTCATGCTCCGCGAAAGCGGGGCATCCAGTACGCTGCGGCCTCTCGGCTCAAGCACTGCCGCTTCTGGAATACTGGATTGCCCGCTTTCGCGGGCAATGACACCGAGTTTGTGGAAACAGGGTGGGCAAAGCGAAGCGTGCCCACCGCTTTCGCCACGATTGGGGAAAGATGGTGGGCACAGCGCTACGCGCTTTTGCCCACCCTACAGGAGCTGCAAGTGAGGGGGCTCGATGCCCACCTCCTCGTCATTGCGAGGAGCTCTTGCGACGAAGCAATCCAGACTGTTACTGCGGAGATACTCTGGATTGCTTCGCTTCGCTCGCAATGACGAGTGGCACGAGCTCGCCTCATCACGGCTGTCATGCTCCGCGAAAGCGGGGCATCCAATACGCTGCGGCTTCTCGGCTCAAGCACTGCTGCCTCTGGAATACTGGATTGCCCGCTTTCGCGGGCAATGACACCGGAGGTGTGGGGACGGCCAACCACAAATGAAAAAGGCGCGGCCACCGGCCGCGCCTTCGCTCTTCCTAAACCGCCCCCGCCTTCTGCGCATATTCCCACGACGCTTGCGACAGCGGCACGGTGCGCTTGGCGGATTCGAGCGCTTTGGCGTTCGCGGCGGTGCCGTCGCGGATGCGCCCCGCGATACCCTGCGTGATGCCGGCGAGGCGGAACAGATTGTAGGAGAAGTACCAGTTGAGGTCCGGCACGTTCATCTTGGTGACGCTGCAGTAGATCTGCGCGGCCTCTTCCAGGCTGGGGATGT
Organism: Bradyrhizobium sp. Rc2d; assembly: GCF_900099855.1. Lineage (NCBI taxonomy): Bacteria > Pseudomonadati > Pseudomonadota > Alphaproteobacteria > Hyphomicrobiales > Nitrobacteraceae > Bradyrhizobium > Bradyrhizobium sp. Rc2d. The sequence continues at coordinate 2,529 of NZ_FNCU01000017.1, forward strand.
TGAGCGCCTTGAGATCGACGCCGTGCAAGCCCGGCATGATCCACTGCATCAACAGATAGGTGAAATCGGCCATGGGATCGCCGAGCGTCGACAGCTCCCAGTCCAGCACCGCCTGCACGCGCGGTTCCGTCGCGTGGAAAATCATGTTGTCGAGGCGATAGTCGCCGTGGACGATCGAGACGCGCGCCTGCTCCGGCACGGTCTTCGGCAGCCATTCGGCGACCTTCTCGAACTCCGGAATGTGCTGGGTTTCGGAGGCGCGGTACTGCTTGGTCCAGCGGTCGATCTGTCGCGCGAAATAATTGCCGGGCTTGCCGAAGTCGCCAAGGCCGATCGCAACGGGATCGAACATGTGGAGTTGCGCCAGCGTCTCGATCTTGCTGGTGAAGATCTTGCGCCGCGCATCGGCATCCTGGCTCGGCAGCGTCGGATCCCAGAACACCCGGCCCTCCTCCATCGACATGATGTAGAAGGCAGCGCCAATGACGCTGTCGTCCTGGCACAGCGCGTAGGCGCGCGCGACCGGAAAGCCTTGTTTTCCAAGGGCTGCAATCACGCGGTATTCGCGATCGACGGCGTGCGCCGAAGGCAGCAATTTGCCGAACGGCTTTCGGCGCATCACATAGGAACGGTTCGGCGTGTCGAGCCGATAGGTCGGGTTGGACTGGCCGCCCTTGAACTGGAGGACGACCAGCGGCCCCTCATAGCCTTCGACGTTGTCGCGCATCCAGGCCTCGAGCCGCAGCTCGTCGAAACGATGCCGCTCCTCGACCGGCTTGGTGCCCGAAAACTCCTCGTCTTTCCTGACGCCGTCAGCCACGATGACGCTCCCTCTTCAGTCCTGACCTTTTCAGGTCGAGCATGATCCTAATCGGTAACCACTGGCGCACTTGCGTCAAGCGGTCATCCGACGCGGATCATGCCCTGTCGTGTCTTCAAGTCGGAAGCGCCGTCCGGCTCTCCCTCTCGATGACTTGTTTAGTGACTTGGAGAGTTTGCATACTTCCGAAGTTCAAGTCTGGCAATGGCGCGATTGTGCACCTCGTCCGGACCGTCGGCGAGCCGCAGCGTGCGGATGTGGGCGTAGTCCTTGGCAAGGCCGGCTTCATCCGAGACGCCGCCGCCGCCAAAGGCCTGGATCGCCTCGTCGATGATCTTCAGCGCCATGTTGGGGGCTGCGACCTTGATCATCGCGATCTCGGCCTGCGCGGTCTTGTTGCCGACCTTGTCCATCATGTCGGCCGCCTTGAGGCACAGCAGACGCGTCATCTCGATGTTGGTACGGGCCTCGCCAATGCGCTGCTCCCACACCGAGTGCTCGACGATCCTCTTGCCGAAGGCAGTGCGCGAGGCGAGCCGCTTCACCATCTTCTCCAGCGCCTCCTCGGCTTTGCCGATGGTGCGCATGCAGTGATGAATGCGGCCCGGGCCGAGACGGCCCTGCGCGATCTCGAAACCGCGGCCTTCGCCGAGCAGGATGTTCTCCTTCGGCACCCGCACGTTCTCGAGCAGCACCTGGGCGTGGCCGTGCGGCGCGTCGTCAAAACCGAACACGGGCAACATCTTCTCGACCTTGATGCCGGGGGTGTCGAGCGGAACCAGGATCTGCGACTGCTGCTGGTGCTTGGCGGCCTTGAAATCGGTCTTGCCCATCAGGATCGCGATCTTGCAGCGGGGATCGCCGACGCCGGACGACCACCATTTGCGACCGTTGATGACGTAGTGGTCGCCGTCCTTCTCGATGCGGGTCTCGATGTTGGTGGCGTCCGACGAGGCCACCGCCGGTTCCGTCATCAGGAAGGCGGAACGGATCTCGCCGTCCATCAGCGGGCGCAGCCATTTGCGCTTCTGCTCCTTGGAGCCGTAACGGATGAACACTTCCATGTTGCCGGTGTCGGGCGCGGAACAGTTGAACACCTCCGAGGCCCAGGTGATGCGGCCCATCTCTTCCGAGAGCAGCGCATATTCGAGATTGGTCAGTCCCGCGCCGCGGAATTCGTCATCCTCATGCTCCGACGGCGGCAGGAACATGTTCCAGAGGCCCTCGGCCTTGGCCTTCTTCTTGAGGTCTTCCAGGACCGGGATCACCTTCCAGCGGTCGCCGCTCTTGTCCTGCTGGTCGTAGATCGGCACCGCCGGGCGCACGTGCTTGGCCATGAAGGACTGCACGCGGTCGAGCCATTCCTTCTGCTTGGGCGACAGATCGAAATCCATAGGACGCTCCTCGTCTTGCTCTTTGAACAATCTCTTGCGCCGGACTGTCGTGCTGCCGCGCGCGACCCGCAAGCGCGAATGCGCGTGCGTTGCGGCCGCCTCGGAACGGAATCGCAAGTTGCGAACGAGTCCCGATTACGGATTGACATTTCCGGCCTTCAAACGATAGTTTCATACAACTGTTTGAATTGCAACTCCCCCCATCCAGGGCACTCATGGCCAGCGATCATACGAGGTCTGCCATTCTCGCCGCCGCCGAACGGCTCTACGCCGATCGCGGCTTCGGCGACGTGACGCTCCGTGACATCGTCGCGGAGGCCAATGTCAATCTGGCCGCGGTGAACTATCATTTCGGCTCGAAGGATGAATTGATCGCGGAATTGTTCGTCACGCGCTCGATCGCGACCAATCGCGAGCGCCTGCGCGAACTGAAGGCGGCGGAGGAACAAGGCGGCGGGCGCGCGCCGATCGAGGTGATTTTGCGCGCGCTCGTCGGCCCCACCTTGCGCGGCTGCCTCGGCCCCGAGAACCAGCGCTCCACCGCGGCACGTTTCATGATCCGCGCCTCGATCGAATCCGTGCCGCCGATCCGCCGCATCAAGAACCGCGAGATCGACCATTTGCGCAAATTCGCCGGCGCGATGCGGAGATCCCTGCCCGAGCGCAGCGACGTCGAGATCTACTGGGGCCTGAACTTCGCGCTCGCCATGGCGCACCACACCATCCGCGAGAGCGAGCGGCTGACGAAGCTGTCGGAAGGCAAATGCGATCTCGACGACGTCGAGGACGTGGTCGCCCGCGTCGTCAGCGTCGCGACGATGGCGCTGACGGCGGGACGGACCGAGACGAAGGTGTCGTCAAAGGTGGCGGCGCGTTAGTCGAAAAGGTAGCCACACCGACGCTGCGCTCCCTCGCCCCGTTTGCGGTAGGGCTATCGCATATGCATTTCGCGGGGACCACCCGCGAGTTTGCTCCGCCTCTCCCGCTTGCGGGAGAGGCCGACGCGTCCCGGGCGATGCGAAGCATCGTCCCGAGCGCGGCGGGTGAGGGCTCTCACCGCACTGGGATCGCCTCCGCAATTCTCGACAATCCCGACGCGGGAGGCACCCCCACCCCCGCCCTCCCCCGCAAGCGGGAGAAGGAGCCCACTGCCGATGCCGAAGCATTATTCACGCCATATGCGATAGCCCTACCGCTTGCGGGGAGAAGCGAAAGGATCGCCCCTCACATCATCGCGATGCAGTCGATCTCGACGTCGAAGGGACCGAACCATTCCGGCGTGCAGACGAAGATCCGCGCCGGCGGATCGAGCGGGAAGTAGCGCGCATAGACGGTGTTGAAGGCGGCGAAATGCTTCGTCGATGTGCAGTAGACATTGCATTTCATGACGTTGTCGAGCGAGGCGCCGGCCGTCTGAAGGCACAGCTTCATCTGCTCCATCACGAGCTCGCTCTGCCGCTCGATCGGAACTGGGGCGATCTCGCCCGTCGCCGGATCGAACGGCGGCAGGCCGGCGACGAAGATCATGTTGCCTGCACGCGTCACCGGCGAAGTCGGCGCCTTCCAACGGTCGAGAAACGTCGAGATCGGTTCGACGCGGAGCGCTTCGCGTTTCATGGCGGCCACCTTCGGTTCGAGCGAGACGGCGCCGTGCTACATCATATTGCAGCCGGCATGGTTCGCTTTCGATCGAAGTGTGGCGGGCCCTAGACCCGCTGCGGCATCTCCTCGGCCTCTTCCTTGGCGAGCAGCAGCAGCATCTCGATGCCCATCTCGCCTTCCTGGGGTGAACGGATGAACTTGATCTCATCGGAACTTTGCCGCAGCGCGGCAATGATGGCGACGGCCTGATTTGCGGTCGCCGCCTCGGTCGCCAGAATTCCCTTCTGGTTCTTGGCCTGGAACCCGATCGTGTAGGACATTCGCTTCCCTCCCGCTCAAGTGGAGAGATCGGATCAGAATCGGGCGCGCGGCGAAAGCCTGTGCGACTACGGACCGGGATTATCTGGGGATTGCGGGCAAGCTTCAGGCAAGCCCGAGCATCGCACGGGCCTCATCCGCGGTCGCGACCGCCGCCCCCCGCGCGCTAAATGATGCCCTGCTGCTTCAGCGTCTCGATCTTGCCGGCATCATAGCCGAGCTTGCCGGTAAGCACCTCCTGGGTGTGCTCGCCCAGAAGCGGCGGCGCGCGGTAGTCCTTGATCGGGGTCTCGGACAAAGTGAGCGCATTGCGGACCAGCGACAGATCGGGCTCGAAGGGATGGTGGACCTTCACCCGCATGCCGCGCGACTGGACGTGCGGATCGGAAAACACCTGCTCGAAATTGTTGATCGGCCCTGAGGGCACGCCGGCCTCCTCGAGCTTTTCCAGCCAATAGGCCACCGGCTTCTTCAGGAACAGACCGGCGAAGATCGCCATGATCTCCTTGCCGTGCACGACGCGGTCGTTGTTCTTGATGAAGCGCCTGTCGCTGGCGAGCTCGGGCTCGCCAAGCACAGCGCAGGTGCGCTGGAACTGGCCGTCATTGCCGACCACCAGCATCAGCTCGCCGTCGGTGCAGCGGAACACGCCGGCCGGCATGCCGCCATTGCCCCAGGTGCCGCGGCGCGGCGGCGTCTTGCCGTTGACGAGGTAGATCTGGAGCCAGTGGCTGAGCGAGGCGATCACGGTATCGAACAGACAGACGTCGATGTGCTGTCCCTCCCCGCCATTGGCGTCGCGATGGTAGAGCGCCGAGAGAATCCCGATCGATGAGTTCATGCCGGTCATGTAGTCGACGATCGAGGGACCGACCTTCATCGGGCCCTCGCCCGGCTCGCCGTCGATATGGCCGGTGACGCTCATCAGGCCGCCCATCGCCTGCAGGATGGCGTCATAGCCGGCGCGCGGCGCGTATGGGCCGGTCTGGCCGAAGCCGGTCACCGAGCAATAGATGATGCCGGGATTGATCGCCTTGATTGATTCATAGTCGAGGCCGTAGCGCTTGAGATCGCCGACCTTGTAGTTCTCCATGAAGACGTCGACGTCCTTGGCGAGCTCGCGGATGATCGCCTGCCCCTCCGGCTTGGCGATGTTGACCGTGACCGACTTCTTGTTACGGTTGGCGCAGAGGTAGAACGAGTTGTTGTTGTTCGCCTTGCCTTCGGGATCGGCGAGGTAAGGTGGGCCGAAGGCGCGCGCGTCGTCGCCGGTGCCCGGCCGCTCGATCTTGATGACCTCCGCACCCAGGTCCCCCAGCATCTGGGCCGACAGGGGACCGGCGAGCACGCGGGTGAGGTCAAGGATCTTGATGCCTGAAAGCGGCAAGGCCGACATGTCGATTTCCTCCGGGGAACTGGAATCTTGGCGCGGCGGCTCGAAGCTCTGGCCGCGCACCTTGCCGATACACTATTTTCGGGCTCCGAGCACTGCACTGGCGGCATACGGCCATCCCCTGCCCGGCGACAGCATCGGCTGTGTGGACGTCGAATTCCGCACGGCGAATATTTTTTCTTAGATCAGGGCTGCGGCGACAATTCGCGGCCGGCGCCGGCCGAGCAGGACCAGGATCAGCACGGTCGCACAGGAGCAGACGAAGGTGAGACCGAGGGCGCCGCGGCTGCCGAACTCCGTGAGCAAGCCGACGAGGAGCGGCGGCGAGATTGCGGATGCGAGATTGAGCGGCAGCGCGATCATCGACATGGCCTTGGCGAACTCGGCCTGGTCGTAGAACACCAGCGGGATGGTCGCCCGCGCCACCGCCATTGCGCCGCTGCCGGCGCCATAGAGCAGGATGAAGACCGCGACTGCCCAGGTCGTGCCCTCGCTCATCATCAGCAGCAGCATCGCCACCGGCAAGGCCGTGCCTGCGACGAGGCCGGTCGTGATGCCGTCCCATCGCCCGCCCCCGAGGAAGTCCAGCCCGCGCGCGCTGACCTGGATCACACCGAGCATCGAGCCGAAGGCGATGGCCTGGGCCGGCGCCAACCCCTCCGCCCGGAGCAGCTCGATGAGAATGGCGGAAAGGCCGAAATTGACGAAGGCATTGAGGGTGATCGCGGCAACGACGAGACGGAACGTGCTCCGCGCAAGTGGCGGCGCATCCTCAGGCTTGGCCGGCGCACCGCCATCGCCTTCCGCGCCTCTCCGGCGCGGAGCCGCGAACGCATAGAGCGGAAGCGAAACGAGAATCAACATGGCGGCATAGACGAGGCATGTTCCACGCCAGCCGAGGTGACCGCTCAGGAACGACGTGGCCGGCCAGAAGATGCTGTTGGACAATCCCGTCACCAGCATGAGCGCGCCGATCGCGCTCTTGGCTTGCCGCCCGGCAACCTCGTTCAGCATGATATAGGCGCCGGTCGACAAGGTGGCGCTGCCGGCGATGCCGAGCACGATCCAGGCGGCGAAATAGAGCATCGGCTCGCGCGCGAAGGACAGCAGCACGAAGCCCGGCACGGTGACGACCGTGCCGATCATCATGACCGTCCGCGCGCCATGCCGCGCAAACGACTTGGCGAGCCAGGGAGCGCACAGTCCCATCGAGACATAGAGAACGGATGTCCCCGCGAACACCGCCGGCAGGCTCATGCCGAGGTCCGCCGCAAGGTCGCGCCCGATGATGGCGGGAAGCCCGATCGTGCCCCATCCGACCAGCTGCGTGGTCGCGAGCACCAGCAGGACCCCGATGAGCCTGCTGTCAGATTTCAAGAACCGCATTCCAAATATCGCCTGCCCGCCAGGCGCAGATCGCGCCTGTGCCCCCGTCATACCGGGAGACTCGGCGCACGGGAACGCCGGCCGCCGAATGGCAGGAGGCAGCCGGGAGCATGTCGACCGGTGGACGGTCGCCCTACCCTGCGATCCCGAGCAAGGATCGCGCCTCAGTCGCGGTCGCGACGCGCCGGCCGTGCCGTGCGACAGCCTCGGCCGCGATGGCCACCAGCTCTGCGTTGCTGGCGGCCAGGCGCGTCTTGTCGATCCTGATATTGTCCTCGAGCCCGGTGCGAACCGCGTCGGCGCCCCGCGCGAGCGCCCAGCCCATGACCTCGGCTTGATGGCGCCCGATTCCGGCTGCGGTCCAGGTTGCTTTCGGGATCAGCCGCCTGAGCTCTCCCAACAGGATGTCGAGGACATGTTCGTCCGCCGGCATTGCGTTCTTGACGCCCATGACGAACTGCACGTGCGGACGCTGGTCGATCAGGCCCGCCTCGATCAGGCGGCGGGCGCCATGCAGATGCGACAAATCGAAGATCTCGATTTCCGGCCGAATGCCATTCGCTTTCATGCTGGTGGCGAGCGTTTCGACCAGCGCGGCGCTGTTTTCGTAAACTATCGTCGGAAAGTTCACTGAGCCGGTGGAGAGCGAGGCCATGTCGGGCTTGAGATAAAGCGCTGAGCCGCGCGCCGAGGGATCGCGGCCCCGCCCGCCGGTCGAGAACTGGACGATCATCCCCGGACAATGCTTCCTGATCCCCTCCTGCACCAGGGCAAATCGCTCGGGGTCGGAGGATGGCGTCTCGTCATCGTTGCGAACATGGATATGCGCAAGCGTGGCGCCGGCCTCGAAGGCTTGTTGCGTCGATTCGATCTGCTCGGACGGCAAGATGGGGACCGCCGGATTGTCCTTCTTGCGCGGAACGGAGCCGGTGATCGCGACAGCAACGACAGCGGGGTTCATCCAACAACCTCATGATTCCAGCGCTCGCGCGCACAAAGTTCGAGTAGTTAGTCACGCTATGCGTGAAGCCCTGCCGCTGCAACCTTCGTCATTTGCAGCGGCATGGCCTTGTTCTGTCCGGATCAGGTCGGAATTGCGGTCGCACCGCCCGCTGCTGCCGCACGCTGCCGCTCATAATCGGCCTGCGCCATCGGAACGGCCTGGGGATTACCGAGATCGTCGATGCTGATCCGATAGGTTTCGCGCGCCGTGACGGCCGCCAGTGCCGCGATGACAGTGATGCCGAAGGCGATCGCCCCCACCGTCAAGGGAATGTTGGTCGAGCCGGGAGGAGCCACGGTCGCAAACAGGGCAGGAAGCAATGCCGTGATGGTCGTGCCGATGTTCTGCGAGATCGCCATCGCCGACACACGGGTGCGCGTCGGAAACAGCTCCGGGTAAAAGCTCGGGAAGATCGCGTTGTAGCCCTGATAGACCACGCCCCACATCAGGAGCGACAGGAGGATCGCGAGCGGCACGTTTCTGATGCTGATGGCATAGAGATAGCCGAAGGCGAGCAGGCCGGAGAGCAGCGCGCCCACGATGATCGGGGGCTTGCGGCCGACCTTGTCGGAGAGATGGCCGACGAAGGGAATGACGAATACGGCCAGCATGTTTCCGAGCACCGGGATCCACAGATAGACGTCCTTGGCAAAGCCGATGCCATAGGCCGGCTGGACCGCGTAGGCCGCCCCAAAGATGGTCGCAACGACCGGAATGACGTTCATGAGCGCCATGCAGATGACCCGCAGCATGTCGGGCCAGCTCAGCTTGATGGCCTGGACGATCGGAGCCCGTGGCGTTTCTCCGCGCTCGTCCTCTCGGGCAAAAGCAGGCGTTTCGTCGACTTCGCGGCGGATGATGTAGCCGGCGATGATGACGAAGAAGCTGAGCAGGAACGGAATCCGCCAGCCCCAGCTGTTGAAGGCGTCGGTCGGCATATAGGCCGCCAGCGGCAGGAAGACGGCTGCCGCGAGAATTTGTCCGGCCTGCACGCCCTGGAGCGCGAAGCTTGCATAAAAGCCGCGCCGACCGAACGGCGCGTGCTCCAGAATCATCGAGCTCGCGCCGGAGATTTCACCGGCCACGGCAAATCCCTGCACAAGTCGCAGGATGACGAGCAGGATCGGCGCCATGATGCCGGCCTGCTGATACGTCGGCAGGATACCTACCGCCATCGTCGAGAGGCCCATCAGGAACATGCAAAGGATGAGAACGGTCTTGCGGCCATGCGTGTCGCCCCAATGTCCGAGGACGAAGGCACCGATCGGCCGCGCCACGTATCCGACGCCATAAGTCGCAAGCGATGCGACGATTGCGACTGTGGGATTATCCGACGGGAAGAAGATCTGCGGGAAGATCAGCGAGGCAGCTGTCGCGTAGATGAAGAAGTCATAATATTCGAGAGCCGACCCGATCCAGCCGCTTGCGGCAGCCTTCCTGGACTGAGTCATGTCATGGATCGCGCGCGTCGTGACCATCTCAAAATCCTCCCAATCTGGTTTGCTGACGGCCCGTTGGCGGGCTTCATTGGAAAATTGGGCAGCAATCGCCGGGCGCTCTGCGGAGTTTCGCGGGCGCTTGTCACTGCCGGTCGGTGTCTGATTGGGGGTGACAATAGGCTTTCGCCGGGCTAACACAATTACCCAGTTATGCGATAAACCTAACATGATGTTATGCCGGGCGAACGCCCGGGCAGCGGCTATGCGCGCGGACTGGCGGCCGGCACGCCCGATGGCATCGAAGCCGACCCTCTCGATTTCAACGCCTGTGCCGAGGTTGCGGTTGGGATTGCCGCGCGGCGCGGGTAGTTGATCGTCTGATCATGAGCCGCCGCAGAGCCGCGTCACGCGGTGTGGCCGGGCTCGATATGCTTCGGCGTCTTCTTGTCGCGTTGCGGCGTCATCCTGGCCGGGTCGGGCACGCCGCGCGGGCCGAGCTGATCGCGCTGGATATCGTCTTCGGACAGCGGCGGCTCGACGCCGTTCTGCTCGCGAGGCTTGGTCATCTTGGCCTCCTCCTCTCGAATGCTGTCCGCGTGGCGGCGCTCTAGACACCGAGTGCAGTCTCGCCGGCTTCGCGGCCAGGGACGCTGACATGGACTTCATGTCCCTCGCGAAGGGCCAGGGATGCCGCGGCAACCGCCGATTCGAATGCGGCTTCCTTGGTGGCGTATCTGCTCTTGACGTCGCCGTCGTGCAGCACGCCCCATTCGTCCTGCACCGGCACGATGGCATATTGAGCAAGGCCCATGGTCCAACTCCTGGCTTGGCGTTCAGAGACCGTCTGCCCGATAACGCGCCGGCACGTTTAACGTTGCGTCAGCTGCGGACGCACCGCCGTCACCCGCCACACCGTGTTGCCACTGTCGTCGGCCACCAGCAGCGCGCCGGTCTTGTCGATGGCGACGCCGACGGGACGTCCGCGCGCCTGATTGTCGCTGTTGAGGAAGCCGGTCACGACGTCCTGCGCCGGCCCGCTCGGCTTGCCGTCCGCAAACGGCACGAACACGACCTTGTAGCCGTTCAGCACCTGCCGGTTCCAACTGCCGTGCTCACCGACGAAGGCGCCACTACGATAAGCGGCCGGCAGGCTCGTGCCGCTGGAGAAAGCCATCCCGAGTGGGGCGACATGCGAGCTCAGCGCGTAGTCCGGCACGATCGCCTTGGCGACGAGGTCCGGCTGCTCCGGCTTGACGCGGGGATCGACGTGCTGGCCCCAATAGCTGTAAGGCCAGCCGTAGAAGCCGCCGTCCTTCACCGACGTCATGTAGTCGGGCACGAGATCGGGACCGATCTCGTCGCGCTCGTTCACCACCGTCCACAGCGCACCGGTCTGCGGCTCGAAGCTGAGGCCGTTCGGATTGCGCAGGCCGCTTGCGAAGACGCGCCAGCGGCCGCTGGCACGGTCGACTTCGAGGATCGCGGCGCGATTGTGCTCGGCCTCCATGCCGTTTTCGGTGATGTTGCTGTTGGAGCCGACGCCGGCATAGAGTTTCGAACCGTCGGGGCTCGCGACCAGGCTCTTGGTCCAATGATGATTGATCGGCCCGCCCGGCAGCGGCGTCAGCACCGTACCGGGTGCGGTGATCTTGGTGTCGCCCTCGGTGTAGGGATATTTCACGATCGCATCGGTGTTGGCGACATAGAGATCGTTGCCGACCAGCGCGACGCCGAACGGCGAGTTGAGATGGTCGAGGAAGACGCTTTGCGTGTCAGGCACGCCGTCGCCGTTGCTGTCACGCAGGAGCGTGATGCGGTTACCCGGCCCGGTGTCGCCGCCGCCCGATGTCGCCCAGGACTCGATATATCCCATGACGATCTCCTTGGGCCGCTTGATCGCGGCCCCCTTCGGCGCCTTGGATTCCACCACCAGCACGTCGCCGTTGGGCAGCACGTAGAGGAAACGCGGATGCTGCAAGCCGGTCGCAAACGCCTTGGCCTGCAAGCCCTGCGCAACGGCCGGCGTCTCGTCCTTCTTCCAGCCGACAATGCGGGCGATGTGGACCGGCGGCAGCAGATATTGCTGGATCTCCGGCAGCGTCGGATTGGCGCCGATTTGCGCCTTCGGATCGCCGCTGCCGTCATTGCAGCCGGCCAGACACAGCAACGAAGAGCACAACAGCGCGCGGGCAACGGAGAACTTCATCGCGCAACTCCCACACCGTGGCGATAGACCATGGCCCACCCGAGCCAGCCGGTGACGGGCAGGATCAGGACGGTCAGTGCCGAAAGCACGAGCCCGGTTGGCCACACCGAGGTCCAGGCATCGCGCATGTGAATCATCGTGTTGAAGATCGCAAGGACCAGCGCCACGGCGTTGCCGATCAGATGCGGCCAGGCCGGCGCTTGCGTCCGCACCAGGCGGTTGCCGAGGAAATCGGTCAGGCCTGCGATGGCCGCGAGCACGCCGAAGATGACGCCGACGAGCAGGAGCCAGGCGGAAAAATCCGCCCACATGATCTCGGCGCTCGCGACATAGGCGATGTCGGTGAACAGCGCCCCGATGAAGCACACGATCGGGATCGGCACCAGCATCGGGTGAATCGGATGACCCGCGATCTGCGCCGTGGAACGGACGCGCATGTCGTCTTGCACGGTCGGCCTCGTGTGACTTTCGCCTGCCCGACCGGGAAACTCGTGCTTGCCGTGATGGTTCCTGGGACAGCGCAGGCGAGCCGTGTCCGACAGGGATAGAGCTTTCCCGGGTCATCAACCCGTGTAATCTCAGCTAAGAAGTGTTATACTATGAACATGGACAAGCTAACCGCCACCTCGACAGCAGAGCACATTCGGACCCTCGCGCGGACGTTCCACGTGTCCTACTCTGAGGGTCCTAGCGACCGCTTAGCTCATGATATCTCGCGCCTAGCTGGCGATACGGTCGAGCTGGACGAGATCGAACAGCTGCTCATTGGTTTGGTCCGCGCCGAGCGGATTACACGCTCCGAAATGATCCTTCTTCAGGCCCGCTATCTTCGTGAAGCCCGATCGTGACTTTCGATCCTTTCGGCGACTTCGAAGCGCGCGGATACCTACGTAATCTTGCCGAAGAGAAAGACCCTGCGATTGTACGGAGGCTCGAACATGCCTCTTTCACGACTGGGATCGACGACGCGTTCGCCGCTCTTCAGAAAAAGAAGACCCTGACCTACGCGGACGTACTGATCACGCACAAGACCCTATTCGAAGCTATGTATCCGTGGGCTGGGCAGGATCGCCTTCAAACGGCGCCGAATATCGCCGTGAGCCGGGGCGGCATTCTGTTCGCACATCCCGGGTATATTCAAAACGCGATCGAACACGCTCTGAAGCTCGGCAACGATTCCAATACCATGCGCGAAAAACCCGGAGAGGTCATGGGCTATCTCGCTCACGGTCATCCTTTCCTGGACGGCAATGGTCGCACGATCATGGTGGTTCACTCCGTGCTGGCTCAACGCGCCGGTTTCAGTATCGATTGGGCCTCGACGGATAAACCCGCCTACCTACAAGCATTGACAAAAGAATTGGATGATCCGGGCAAAGGCATCCTCGACAAATATCTCAAATCTTACATCCAGTCGGCGGCCTCCAATCTGAAAGAGCACATCGCAGCGGCAAAAGGCCTCGACGGCAGCACGGGGGATGCGGACACTATTCGTGGAAGCAACGACGACCCAGCCGTGCAAGCCGAGTACAAGCAACAGCAACTCAAACGCAACGCGCAAAGCAGGAGCGCTTGATTGTTCGCCTTCTGGCCGACGAAAAGCCGCTCGAATGGAGCGTCGAGAACCGGACTAATGCCCGACTAAGCTTCCAATTCTGAAGCCGGCAGGAAAAGCGCTATGCAAATGCTGGAAAAATTATTCCGAAGCGTATCACCCGCTCCCCTTTTGGGGGCGATTGGAGCGGGGGCCCTACCCGAAGCCGACTTGCCCGAAACTGACGTTATTCGAAGTTAGATCAGCGGAGCTCCCTGCCGCAGATTCATGTGCCGGTTGACGTCCTTGTAAAGCAGATAGCGAAACCGACCGGGGCCTCCTGCGTAGCAGGCCTGCGGGCAGAAGGCGCGCAGCCACATATAGTCTCCGGCCTCGACCTCGACCCAGTCCCGATTAAGACGGTACACGGCCTTGCCCTCGAGGACATATAATCCGTGCTCCATGACGTGCGTCTCTGCAAAGGGGATCGTCGCACCCGGCTCGAACGTGACGATATTGATGTGCATGTCATGCCGCATATCGGCCGGATCGATGAAGCGCGTGGTTGCCCACCTTCCCTCGGTGCCCGGCATCGCTACCGGTTCAACCGAGTCTGCATGGGTCACGATCACCTCGGGCTCGGCCAATCCGGGCACGCGCTGATACAGCTTGCGGATCCAGTGAAGCTGTGCCGGGCTCTGGTCCCGGTTGCGAATGCTCCAGGCGCAGCCGGGTGGCAGATAGGCGAAGCCGCCGGGCCTGAGTTCACGCTCCCTGTCCGCCAGTGTAAGGACCAACCTGCCGCCCACGACGAACAACGCGCCCTCGGCGTCTTTGTCCGGCTCGGGAATCTCACTTCCTCCACCAGGCGCGATCTCCATGAGATAATGGGAGAACGTCTCGGCGAATCCGGAGAGCGGTCGCGCCAGCACCCAAACGCGCGTGTCGTCCCAGTGCGGCAGATGGCTGACGACGATATCGCGCTGCACGCCGTTTGGGATGACGGCGTAGGCGTTCGTAAAGACCGCCCGGCCACTCAAAAGGTCCGTCTGGGGCGGAAGGCCCCCTTGGGGGATGTGATAAGTTTGCGATGACATCATGAAGCCTCGTGGATGTTACCGGGGTCAGCTTGCGGCTGTCCTGAGATCGAGTTGCATCGTCTCGTCCAGCCAATATTCTTCGAGATTGTCACCATCACCCTTTCGATCGACGACGAGGAACGAGCTTGCGTCCTTGAGAACCAGAAGCGGGTGGTGCCAACAGTTTCGGGCATAATTCACGCCTTGGTTGCCCTTGGCAGCGAACGCGCGATAGCTCGAGGGTGTTTGCGGGTCGGTGCAGACGACGACCAGCCAGTCCCCTCCGTTCAAGGGCATGAACAGCTGGCTTCCAAGTGGATGACGCTCCATCAGGCGAATGGCGATCGGCGCGGGGCGCGCAGAGGCGACAAACCAGCCGATGTTGATTTGTCCGCCTTCCGCGCCGACATCGATAGTGGCGAGTTCGTTGTAGCGCTCGGCATAGCCCTGGTTGATCGACAGGGCCGTCAACCCTTCCGTTTCGACGACCTCTCCGAACGGAGCGAACGCCTGCCTCGTCAACGGCTCAATCGAGAGTGTCACCATCGTCAACCAAATGCCTCTGCGTTCAAAGCGTCTGCAGGCCCGCGACGGGAGCGCTCGCGTCGGCCGTATCGATCTGCACGTTCTCGCTTGAAGGAACGACCTCACCATCGAGGATGCGATGCGCCTTCGCGCGATCGAGGTCTCCCTCCCACGAGGCGACGACGACCGTAGCAACGCAGTTTCCGACATAATTGCCGAGCGCGCGGGCGATGCCGATGAACCAGTCCACCGACAAGATCAGCACCAGTCCGATCGCCGGGATGGCCGGAATGGCAGCCAGCGTCGCCGCGAGGACGACAATGGCCGAGCCCGGGACGCCATGAGCCCCCTTGGAGGTCAGCAACGCGACGCCGAGGATCGCCAGGAGATCGCCTGTGGCGAGCGGTGTGTTCGTCGCCTGGGCAATGAAGACCGCCGCCAGGGTCAGGTAGATCGAGAAGGCATCCAGATTGAATGAGTACCCCGTTGGGATGACCAAACCGACCGTCGACCGCTTGATCCCGAGCTGTTCGAGCTTGCGCATGGTCTGCGGAAGCACGCTGTCGCCTGCGGCCGTGCCGAGAACGATCATCAGCTCTTCACGCAGATAGACGAGCAACTTGAACAGGCTGAAGCCCGAGAGCCGCATGATCGCGCCGAGCACGATGACCACGAAGAAGAACACCGCCAGATAGAACAGGGCAACCAGTCCCCCGAGCTGCTTGAGCGAACCGATGCCATACTTGCCGACAGTGAAGGCGATCGCACCGAAGACTCCGAGCGGGGCGAGCCGGACGACGAAGTTCATCATCTTGAAGATGATCTCGTTCACCCGCTCGACGAAATCGACCACCGGCCTCGCGCGCTCGCCGCACAACGACATGGCGCAGCCAAACATGATCGACACGATCAGGACCTGCAGAACATCGCCGGAGCTGAAGGCGCCGACGATGGTCGACGGGATGAGCTTCATCAGGAATTCGGAGACGCCCCCGCCGGCGACCTGAGCCGCGGTCTGGCTGAATCCGCTGAGCGCCTTGGCGTCCAGCGTCCTCGGATCGATGTTCATTCCGGCGCCGGGCTGGAAATAATAAGCAAGCGCAATGCCGAACATCAGGGCGATGGTGGTGACGATCTCGAAATAGAGCAGCGAGCGAATGCCGACCCTTCCAACCTTTGAAAGGTCGCCGGCCGCCGATATTCCCTGCACCACCACGCAGAACACGATGACGGGCACCAGCATCTTGATCAGCTTGATGAAGCCGTCGCCCAGGGGCTTCATCTGCAATGCGGTGTCCGGATAGGCCATCCCGAGAGCGATACCGGCCAGAAGTGCAACGACCACTTGGAAGAAGAGTGACTTGAAAATCTTGGGCATGGCTTTCCTCGCTCGCTGGGCTTCCATTTGTCTGGCTTGGTCGGCCTTTAGCCTTCGCCACTCTTATCGTTGGCGGCGACGCGAAGTCGCCGCGGACGGAGCCATTCGGTCGCGGCAGCACGCGAGAGGTCTCCGCCGGTCATTCGTTGACCAGCCTCGTTGCCAAGTCCAATATATAGAACGACACGATTGATAGGGTTTCGCTATGGATCTGCGCCAGCTCCGGTACTTCATCGCGGTTGCCGAAGAGCGGAGCTTTACCCTCGCCGCCCGACGGCTGAACCTCTCGCAGCCGCCGCTCAGCCAACATATCCAGGCGCTCGAGGCCGAACTCGGGACCCAGCTCCTCTACAGGACCAGCCGAAGGGTTGAGTTGACGCAGGCCGGAGAAGCCATGCTGGTGCGGGGGCGCGCGATCCTGCAGCAGGTCAAAGCCACCGAAGACGAGGTCCGGTCGATAGGCGCCGGCTTGGTCGGAACGCTGGATGTCGGGGCGACCGGCTCGATCTTGCGCGGGCGTCTCGCCGAGCTGCTCGCGGCCTACCGGAAGGTCGCACCATTGGTCAAGATGACCGTGCATGAGCAGGCGCCGGCGCTGCAGATCGCCGCGCTCCTTGGCCGTACCACCAACATCTGTCTCATTCGCGGCATTCCCGCCGAACGCGACCTGACCAGCAAGCTGGCGTGGCGCGAAGAGGTCGTTCTGGCCGTGCCCCGCAGCCATCGGCTGGCGCAACGCAAGCGCATCGCCCTCGGTGATCTCGCCTCCGAGGATCACGTCGTCCTGGATCCGGACAGCTCCGATTTCGCCCGCTACGTGCAGAAGTGCTGTGTCGACGCCGGCTTTCTTCCAAAGGTTTCCCAGCAAGTCGTCGACGCCCAGTCGATCCCAAGTCTGATTGCCGCAGGTTTTGGCGTGGCACTCGTGCCGCAGTCGATTGCGCGGTTCACAACCACCGACATCGTATTCCGCCCGATCAGGCCCTCGCCGCCCGCGGCCGATGTGTTTCTGGTGTTCAGGGAGGACGAGACGTCGATGGTGGTGCACAATTTCATCAGGCTCGCTCTTCGATATCTCA
Organism: Bradyrhizobium sp. Rc2d; assembly: GCF_900099855.1. Lineage (NCBI taxonomy): Bacteria > Pseudomonadati > Pseudomonadota > Alphaproteobacteria > Hyphomicrobiales > Nitrobacteraceae > Bradyrhizobium > Bradyrhizobium sp. Rc2d. The sequence goes on from NZ_FNCU01000017.1 coordinate 19,685, forward strand.
ACCACCGAAGAGCCTGAGCCACGTCCACGTCATCGAACATGCCGGCAGCGGCGGGGCCTGTTCAGACCATTGCGATAGTTTTGACAACGTGTGTGGGGTCATGGCGAAAGCACAGGGACAAATGCCGATGGTCGTCGGCAAAGCGCGACGTGTCGGAATGAAACGCCTAAGCTGCTGAGAACATTGGAGCGGGTGAAGCGCTCCGCTTCAAAATTTGCGAACATATTACAGTTGTATAATCAATGACTTAAACAAATTTCCCGCTTTCCATGTTGGACGTTTTGTTGGACGTTTCGTTCGACGTTCATCATGGCTCGTTTGCCACCAGAACTCGTTGAGCCAATGCGTGGTTGGCGGGAGAGAGTGTCAGTCAATCCCCATTGAAGGTACAACCTGCTTTTCATTTCGGCACGTGCGAACCTACGGTCCTGGCTACCAGCAATTCGGCTAGCCCGCTGCGCCCAAGCCTCAGCGCCCTGTTGCCTCGACCTGGACGCGGCGACCGACTAGGCCATCTCCGCCGCCGGCGGCGACGGTGGTAGTTTCGGAACAACAGCGCCTTCAGTGCTTCCCTTGACGATTACCCCGCTATGCAGCGACGCTTTCCTGATCGCCAGCAGGATCTCGGGTGCGGGTGTTTGGCCTCAATTCAGCATTGTTCGATCGAGCGGAGTTCGGCATGGGATGTCTCATGTTTTGGCTTCTCAGCTTATGATGTTTCGTCGCGTATCGAGCCAATCCGATCTTGATCGTGACCAGCACAGGTGCGGCGATTACAAAAAGCAGGGCGACCGCGTTGAACGCCGTGTCGAAGGCGATCACGGTGGATTGTCCTGTGACGACCCGGCCCAGCAGGCTCGTGGCAGCCCGGCTGGCGGCAACCCCGTCCATTCCTCTTGCAGCGAGCATGGCTGTCGTCGTCGTCAGCCGCTCGATAACCGCGGGAACGCCAGTGGTGACGCTGGCGCCGAGCACTGCGACATTGGCGGTGACGTTATGGTCGATCAGGGTCTGCAATCCGGCGACTCCCATGAGGCCACCAAACTGGCGACCTGTATTGAAAAGACCTATGCCGGACGCGCGGTTGCGGTTGTTGAGGTTGCTGAAAGCGATCAGTGTGATCGACAGAAACAGGAAGCCGAGGCCCAGGCCCCGCAACAGGATGGCTGCCATCATGTCGTCCGCCCCGCTTTCGCTGGTCGAGCCGGACAGCATCCACATCGCCACCATGATCATCAGGATGCCGAAAGGCACGGTTGCGACCGGCGGCACGCGGCGGACCTGCATGAGGAAGGCCGCCAAGAGGAGCGTGCCGATGAAAAACGCGCCGCTTGGCAGCAAGAGTTGGCCGGCGTCGGTAGGCCTGAACGCGAGAACGGTCACGGCAAACGACGGAATAAGGTACGCGCTCCCGAACAGTGCGGCGCCGGCGACAAAGCTGACAATGAACGCGAAGCAAAAATCCTCCGATTTGAACAAGGTGAAATCGAGAAGGCCTCTGCCTTTGGCCATCACTTGTTGCCCGAGAAATGCCAGCAGAGTGGCTGCGCCGATTAACGTCAGCCACAGGATGCGAGGCTCTTCGAGCCAGAGCCACCGGCTGCCCTGGCTGAGGACATAGGCGAAGCAGAAAAGCGTGACCGAGATCAGCAAGAGGCCGATCCAGTCAAACGGACGGCGCACGGCCGTACCAGGCCACGGGCCGTCCGCGATCAACAGGAGTCCGGCGGCGGTTAGGGCCACCGGAACGACGCTGAAGAAAATCCATGTCCAGGACTGGCTGTCGACCAGCCATCCCTGGAGAGCCGGGGTGATCGTCGCGGGAGCGACGACCGACCCCATCGCAAATAGCGCTTGAAGAATCGGCTGGTGGGACCGCGGATAGGTGAGGAAAATGGTGGCTTGGCCCGCGACAAGCAAGGTGCCGCCGCAGAGACCTTGTATCATGCGGAGCGCGACCAGCAGGTCCAACCGAGCTGTGATGGCAGCGATGCCGCATGCCGTACCCATGACCAGCGTTGAACCGATGATCAAGCTGCGCGGATTGACTCGGGTCATCAGCCAAGGGGCGACCATGAAGCCGATTAGCTTCAGAGCGGTGTATCCGACGTCCAGCCAGGCGAACTCATCAGGCGTTGCATAGGTGTCCCCGATGATATCGTTGCGCCCGAGCGACAGGACGGTGCCGGCGATCGCCTCCGTCAACGTGGCAAGCACAATGCCTGCGACGAGAAGGGTTCCTGTCGCAGCACTGTCGCGGCTCGGCGTGGCGGCGATCGTCGTGGTCATGAGCCACTTCCCAGATTAATCTCGACACGCGCGGACAGACCGGGCACGAGACGGCCGGCCAATGGATTGCTGGCAAACCGGATCTTCACCGGGACGCGCTGAACCACGCGAATGAAGTTCCCTGTCGCATTGTCGGTGGGAAGAAGGCTGAAGGCAGACCCGCTGCCTGGCGCAAAGCTGTCCACCACGCCTTCAAGCGTCTGGTTCGGGTAGCCGTCGATCGTGATGTGGACACGCTGACCGGGCTGGATATGTTCGATCTGTGTTTCCTTGAAATTCGCCACGACCCAGACATCGTTGACCGGAACGATGTCAAGCAGGGAGGCGCCCGGCGCCACAAGCCGGCCAATACGGACCTGACGATTGCCGATAACGCCGCTGACCGGCGCGCGCACGACGGTGTGGTCGAGATCGATTTGGGCGAGATCGCGTGCGGCCTGTGCCTGCGCCACGGCGGCAACGGCAGCTTCGCGCTGACTGGCGAGGACGGCGATGCGTTGCTGCTGGGCCTCCACCGTTGCCGACGCCGCCGATACGCCCGCCTCGGCTCTCGATAGCGCCGCGTCGCTTTCATCGACCTGGGCCTGGCTGACAGCGCTGGTGCGGATGAGTTCGCGGCGGCGATCGGAGGCCTTGATCGCCAGGTTCATCTCGGCCACTGTCGAACGCCTCTGGGCTTCGGCCTGCCGGACCAGGGCATGCTGAAGTCGGGTCTCAGCGTCGACATTGGTGAGGCGAGCTTGCGCAGCCTCGACATTGGCCACTGCTTGCGCAAGCCGTGCGCGGTAGTCCCGATCGTCGATCCGGAACAGGATGTCACCCGCCCGGACGGTCTGGTTGTCCTCGACCTCGACGGTCATGACGTAGCCCGCAACCTTCGGCGCGAGCGAGGTCATGTCGCCGCGAATGTAGGCGTTATCGGTGAACGTCTCGTTTGAACGGGCATAGACCCAGCCCCCGGCCACGACGGCGACGGCGCCGAGGCATAGCACCAAGCCGACCATCTTTTTCTTGTTGAGATGCGCCACGACACTCTCCTGCAATTGACGCCTACGCCCATTCACTCGGGGTCACCGGGCGGTCCAGCCGCCATCTACAGAGATTGCGGTGCCCGTAATCTGGTCCGCCGCGGCGGAGCACAGGAACGCGACTGTGCCGCCAAGCTGCTCCGGGGAGGCAAAATCCAGAGACGGCTGTTTTTCGGACAGGAGCTCCTCGGCGGCTTCCTTTTGACTGATGCCGCGTTGCGCCGCGATGTCGCTGATCTGCTTTTCGACCAGCGGCGTTCGCACCCAGCCGGGACAGACCGCATTGCAGGTCACGCCGCTTCCGGCGGTCTCGAGGCCAACCACCTTGGTCAGGCCGACCAGCCCGTGCTTGGCCGCGACATAGGCGGCCTTGTGGATTGAAGCGACAAGGCCGTGCGCGGAGGCGATGTTGACGATCCGCCCCCAGCGTTGCGTTTTCATCCGCGGCAACGCCGCCGCGATACCGTGAAACGCGGCCGACAGATTGATGCCGAGGATTGCGTCCCACTTGGCCGCGGGGAATTCTTCCACCGGCGCCGTGAACTGGATGCCGGCATTGTTCACCAGGATGTCGAGGCGTCCGAATTTCTCGATCGTCGCGGCGATCAACCCGCGTACGGCGTCTCCCTTCGACATGTCGGCGCCGTCATAGACGGCGCGCACGCCGTGGTCGCGTTCGATGCCCTTGCGAATCGCCTCGATCTCGCCGGCATCGCCGAAGCCGTTCAACACCAGATCGGCGCCAAGCCTTGCCAGTTCTCTGGCGATCCCCAGCCCAATGCCGCTGGTCGATCCGGTGACGATCGCTACCTTGTCCTTCAACATGAGAATTCCTTTCGATGCTTTGAGAGATGAAACTCTGCCGGGAGCTCAATCGCGGCGATGAACGTCATGGGTGATGATGCCGAGCTCCGGTGACGGCGGGTCCAGACGGCTTGGATCCGCCAATGTGCGGCGGATATCATCGAGCCCGCTCTGCCAATGTGCGCGCATCGCGCTCAGTCCGAATTCGTAGTCCCTGGAATGACCCTCGTGGATCTTGGTCTGATAGATCAGGTGGACGATGTTGTAGGAGCGATGGCGGGCCATCTCCGCGATCGCGCGGATCTCAGGATCGTCCTTGGCGCTTTCCGGCAGCTTCGCAATTGTCCGCTGCAACGCCTGGCGCATCTTCTGCATCCGCAGCGCCTGGTCCGTGACGGCGCGTGTGCGGCTCGAATACTGGATGTCCTTCTGCCGGCTCGACACTTCCATCATGTCGTAGGGAACGCGGCCCCTGGCCGACCAGAGATCGATCTGGAATGTCAGCGTGTCACACGGCTCGCCAGACAACACGCGGGAAAGAGGCGTATTGGACACCACGCCGCCATCCCAGTAGTGCTCGCCTTCAATTTCGACGGCGGGGAATCCCGGCGGCAGCGCGCCGGAGGCCATAAAATGCTTCGGCCCCAGCCGGCGCTCGGCGGTGTCGAAATAGGTCAAATTGCCGGTGCGGACGTTGACCGCGCCGACGCTCACGCGCACCTCACCCGAGTTCAACCGATCGAAGTCGACGAGCCGCTCTAGCGTCTGGTGTAGTGGTGCCGTGTCGTAGAAGCTGGTCGCGGCATCGCCCGAGAACGGCGACCAGAGCGGCGACGGGAAGCGCGGCTTGAAGAAACCGGGCTGACCCTGGACCAGGGCCCTCGTCGCCGCCATCGCGTTGCGCACCGATTTGATATCGAACGCAAAGGGCAAGGCATTGGCCAACCCTTCGCCGGCGGGCCACTCGATCGAACGGGCACAGATGGTCTCCCAGAACTCGCGCAGCCGTGCCACGCGTTCGGCTTCAGGCGAGCCGGCGACGATGGCGGCGTTGAGTGCGCCGATCGAAATGCCGGCCAGCCAGTTCGGCCGGATACCGGCCTCGTGCAGGCCCTCGTAGACGCCGGCCTGATAGGCCCCCAGTGCTCCGCCCCCCTGCAACACCAGGGCGACGACATCGTATGGCAGCGGCTTGGTCTGCTGCGCAACAGAACTGGATTGCTCGCGCATCACGTTCAACATTTTTGAAACTCCGATATTTTGAATGATCTCGATCAACCCGCATTCGTCTCGGCCAGGATTCCGGACCGCGACCCGTGGCGCCGTACCGTCTCGCCCGGGGCCAGATAATCGTGGACCACGGTGCCAAGTCCGAGGGTGAGGTCGGCGACGATGTGCTTGGCCGACAGGACCTGAAGCACCGGCAGCTCGGCGACGGGAGCCAGGGCATGCGAGCACAGATCCAGCGCAGCCGGACCGGTCCAGGCGCCTTTCACGGTGATGTCTTCGAGGTGGTAGCGCACGAGTTCGCAGATGCGCGCCGTGCCGTCGACATGCGGGATGATCTTGAGCAGGAAGTTGGGCGCCGCAAGCTTCCTGGCTTCGACGGCCGCCTCGAGCGTGCGGTGCTTGTAGCCCATGGTACCGGTGGCAACGCGAACCGAGCCGTAGTTCAAGGTACCGACCAGGGTGTCGATCTCGACGGCGAGCTTCGGCTGCGCCAGCTTCTTGGGAAAGCCCCAGATTTCACGCCCGCCTGCAATGGGCGGATGATCGTTGAGGAACATCTGGTGGGTGAAGCTGCCGGCCTCGCCCTGGTAGGACACCGGAATGACCTGACCGCTTTCGGTGTAGTCGCCGAAGCCGGTTGAATCGGGCATCCGGATGAACTCGTAGTTCACCACTGGATCGGTAAGCTCGAGCGGTGCCGGCACAATCCGCCGCAGCGCCTCGGGATCCGTCCGATACTGGATGATGAAGTACTCGCGGTTGATGAAGCGGTAGGGGCCGGGTGGAAACGCCGGGTTGGTCAACGGCATGGCGAACGCAGTCGCGCGCAAGGTCTCTTGTTTCATCGTGGTGAGCTCCAGGTTGGTCGATGGTGAGCGAGCCGCGCTGCCGGATGAGAAGCGCGGCTCATCTGCGAGAGTCACTGCACGTCAGTGACATGCTCTGGATTGGCCGACGCCAGCGCAGCAGCACGCTCGGCCCGCGGTGGATAGATCCACACAGTGTTGATCTCCTGCTTGGTCTTCTTCGCGACGTCGCCGACCATCTCGACCTTCCGCTCCCAGCCGCGCGTGAACAGCGCGCCGGCTTCTCCGAGATCGAGACAGGTGACGTAGGCCTTCTGGTGATACGGCTTGGTCGCGACACCGAGGAGCTCGGCGGCGGCATTGTTTCCGGCAAAGGCTCCCATCCGCGTGGCGTGCTGGCACGACATCAGCGCATAATTGCCGATATCGTCGCATGCCGCGCGAGCGGCATCGCCGGTGGCAAAGACGCCTGGTACCGAAGGCACGCGCAAATCGCGGTCGACAAGCAGCCGGCCGAAATTGTCGCGCTCGGCGGGGATCTGCTGGGTCAGCGGGGCGGCGCGAAAGCCTGCTGCCCAGATCACGGTCTCGGCTTCGATCCGTTCGCCGTCGGAAAGCGTGATGCCGGATTTGTCCAGTGCTGCGACGCCGGCACCGAGCCGGGTCTCCACGCCGAGCTCGCGCAGTGCGTTCTCAATGACGGGCCGGGGACCTTCGCCCATATCGGGCGCGATCGCACTGTTTCGATCGACGATAACGACGCGCGGCTTGGCATCCTTGCCAAGGATCGCACGAAGCCGCGCGGGCATCTCCGTCGCCACCTCGATGCCGGTGAACCCGCCGCCGGTAACGACGACCGTGTCGCGCCCATTCCTTGCCGGCCGATCGGCCAGACTGTGAATGTGCCGGTCGAGGGCAATCGCGTCGTCGAGATTGTCGACGCTGAACCCGTGCTCGGCGAGGCCGGGAATGTTCGGCCGGAATAACCGGCTACCGGTAGCGACGACCAGCCGATCGTAAGAGAGCGTCTTTCGCGCACCCTTGGCGGCAACGATATCCACGGTGCGGGCTTTGGCGTCGATCATCTCGGCGCTGCCTTGTACGTAGACAACGTCGATGGCTTTGAGGACATCCAGAAGAGGTGCGGTCAGGGTCTCAGGCTTCGGTTCGTAGAGCCGCGGGCGAATGACCAGCGTCGGCTCTGGCGCAACCAGCGCGATCTCGAGCTCCTCGGGCGAAACGCCCTGGATGTCGCGCAGGCGGGCAGCAGAAAGTGCGGCATACATGCCGGCGAAGCCAGCGCCTATGATAACTATTCGCATGTGATTGCTCCTATGGTTTGGGGGTAATACGCACGTCATCGCCGCCGCTTCTGATTCGCGGAAACTTTCTTGCGGTCGACGACGGCGCGAATGTGTGAGACGAAGACCGTCGGACGCTTACGGAAGGCAGTTCGGCATTGACGACGTCGGCACGGGGCCTTCACACGCCGCGCGGCAGCCCGTGGAAGGCAGCCGCCAGTCGCGGCGAAAGGTAACGAGCTGAGCTGGGCTCGGGCTCCAGTCGTGCTGGGGGAGCTGGGCACCAGCCGTGGCCATGATGGAAATTACGGGATTGGTCCCTTGCATGGACTGCGCCGGAATTTCCACCTCCTCCCTCGTCGCTGAAGTGAAGCGAATACCCAGCGAAAGTCCGTAAACGAGTGCGGTCGCGGGGCCTTTCCGTCGTGACGTGATTAGAAGCCGGTTGACGAAGTTCTTCCAGATCATGTTGGTCTCCGTCCGTTGGGGCGTGGGCGCGCTCATGATCTAGCGAACCGGAGCTCCAACTGCGCCAGAGCGATTGCTGGACCTGTAGAGCGATTGCGGCTACTGCGGCGTCGTCGCCAATCGCTTAAATCCAGCTTTGCCGCTCACTCGGGAAGTCCAGCCTTTTTCAGGCCATCGGCGAACGTCGCGAGATCCTTCGGCCGGCGGATGGGGGAGCCAATCCGCAAGATTCGAGAGGCGCAACGTGGGATCAAGCTGGCGCAATTGATTCATTGCTCGCTGGGCCTCGTCCTGATGGCCCGCAAGCGCTTGGCTCGCCGCGACGATGCCGACGACCATCAGGAAGCTCGGCAAATGCCGGAATGCCTTCTCTGCCAATGAAGACGCAGTATCGAAACGTCCGGCGAACAGATGCGCCATCGCCATTCCCGCCTGCATTCGATACATTTCGGGGTCGAGGGGGCTCAAACGCATTGCGCGCTCGAAGTACTCCGTGGCGCCATCCGGTTCGCCGTTCCAGACTCTCAAGAACCCGCCGAGGAACCAAGCAGACGCGAGGTTCGGATTGAGAACGAGCGCCTTGTCGGTCAGGTCGATGCTGCCGACGAGGTCACCAGCGAGATGGCCGAGCGCATGGCCGCTTCGCGTAAGTGCGACGGCATCGTCTTCACCCAGTTCGACGGCCCGACGGGCCAATCGGACCCCCTCTGTGATCTCCTGCAATCGATCGGTCATCCAGCCGTTGACTTTGCGCCAGAAATGGCACCACGCCGCCATCGCGTAGGCTGACGCGAAATCCGGATCGATCTGTAGCGCCTGATAGAATTGGCTCAGCGCCTCGTCGGTTGCATCCCTGGTTCCCCGATTCAAGTTCGCCCGTCCACGCAGGTAGTAGTCGTAGGCGTCGAGATTGTCGGTCGGCTTGTGTTTTGCCCGCTCGATCTCGGCCTGCTCCAGCTTCGGTGCGATTTCGCCCACGACGCGCGCCGTGACCTGGTCCTGCAAGTCGAAGATGTCTTCCAGGCCACCGTCAAAACGCTCCGCCCAGAGATGCACCCCCGTCGGGGCATCGATGAGTTGTGCCGTTATACGAATACGGTTCGCCGCCTTGCGCACGCTCCCTTCAAGGACATAGCGCACGCCCAAGTCACGGCTTACTTGCTTCACGTCGACAGCCCGGCCGTTGTAGACGAATGACGAATTGCGAGCGATCACGAAAAGCTGACGAAATCGCGACAACGCCGTGATGATGTCTTCGACGATGCCATCGGCAAAGTACTCCTGCTCAGGATCACCGCTCATATTTTGAAACGGCAAGACCGCAATCGATGGCTTGTCGGGCAATGACAATCCGGGCGCGACCAGTGTCGCAGCTCCCCTCAACACAGTTGTCTTTGCGGCATCTCCGAACAGAAGCGAGTAAATACGCATCGGCTCGGCGATGTTCTTGAGCTTGGTCTCACCAAGATCGCTGATTGCAAGATCGAACCGCGATTTCACCTGCCGGTAGGCATCTTCCGAAAGACATATGGCTCCAGGTTGAGCAACACCCTCCAGGCGCGCCGCGATGTTGACCCCGTCACCCATCAGGTCACCGTCACTTTCCTCGACAACATCGCCGAGATGAATTCCAATGCGAAATTCAATGCGCCGCTCCGGCGGCAGACCGGCATTGCGCTCAGTCATTGAGTTCTGAATCTCGATGCCGCAACGGACCGCTTCGACGACACTCCGAAATTCCACAAGGGCTCCATCGCCGGTCCGCTTCACGACGCGTCCGCCGTGGATGGCGATCGTCGGATCGATCAGGTCGCTTCGAAGTGCGCGCAGCCTCGCCAACGTGCGATCCTCGTCCGCTCCGGTCATTCGACTGAACCCGACGACGTCCGCTGCGAATATCACAGCAAGCTTTCTAGACTCAGTCATCCCGACGCCTCAGAATAAAGTATATTTCAGGGTTGCGCTCGATCGGCGAAAGGCGCCGAGCGCTCTATGGCTGAGACGAACAATTCAGCATTGACGACGTTTGCACGACGCTTTCACTGCCGCGCGGCAGCCAGCCGTCGCCCGCTCCGGAGATGAAGCGAACGGTCAACGACGTTCCGTATACGTCTGCGGTCGTGACGACTCTCCGTCGCGGTGGAATTGCAAGGGGGCTGACGCCGTTCTTCGAAACCATCGTTGTCTCCGTGGATCGTAGTCGTGGACACAGCGATGATCTAGCGAACCAGGCTTGCAACTGCCCCAGAGCGATTGACACGATTGCAGAGCGATTGCTGCTACCGCATTCGTCGCCGCCAATCACTCGGGGTCTCGCCGGTCAGCTTCCTGAACGCCGCGGCGAAAGCGGTTTGCGAGGAATAGCCAAGCGCGGCTGCGACCGACACGATCGATTCGTTGCTGTCACGCAGCATGTTCATGGCCTGCTCGAGCCGGTGTTGGCGCAGCCAGGCATGAGGTGAAAGCCCAGTGCTCTCCTTGAAGGCACGGCAGAAGTGGAAGCGCGACAGACCGGCTTCCGAAGCGAGCGCTGCGAGCGAGACATCCGCATCGCTGTCTGAATGCAGACGCTCGATGGCGCGGCGCAGCGCTGTTGGCGACAAACCGCCGATGACAGGCTGTGTCGCGACAGGTGAACCCGCATGCGCGGCCAGCAGGCGTGTCGCCAGCAGATCTGTCAATTGCTGCCTGAACAGCGCATCCAGCGCGGCACTGCCTTCAAGTACATCTGCCGCGCTCAGGAGCAGGCGGGATGTAATGGGATCGGGATGCGCCGATCGATCCATCAGATCGGCTGCGGAAGCGGTGCCGGCTTCCAGCGCAACGCGCTCGAGCGTTGTCTGTGGAAGATAGAGGTGGATCACGTTCAAGGATTCAGGAATGTCCCAGCGCGACGTCGATCCGGCCGGGATGACCGTCACAGTGCCGGGACGCGCCGTTCCGATCACGACCGATTTCCCGGTGCGCCGCTCGAAGCGTAGCGAGCCCGAGGGGAAGGTCATGAGGACGTGGTCGGCCATCGGCGCGACGACGTCGTGCAGCGCGGCATGTTTCCAATACGCGATCACGCCGCTCGAGGGATCAGAGGCCATGTGAACTGGCGCGATCTTGAGCACGCGCGCCATTTCCGCATCGGCGCGAGGGGCCTCGCCCGTCGGCACGTCGCGCGGGTTCGCCTCGGAAGTATCCGGCTGGTCCTGCGAAGGATCGCGCAGGATTGGCTTGGAGCTCATGGACGTGTCCTCGCTGTGGGGAGAAGCTTCGCCTACCGGTAGAACGATTGCGGTTACTGCAGGCGTCTCCGCCAATCGCTCGGGGTTTCGCCGGTCATTTTCCTGAACGCCGCAGCGAAGGCAGTCTGGGAGGAATAACCAAGCGCGGCTGCGACCGAGACGACCGACGCGTGCGTATCCCGCAACATGTTCATGGCCTGCTCGAGCCGGTGCTGGCGCAGCCAGGCATGCGGTGAAAGCCCGGTGCTTTCCTTGAAGGCGCGACAGAAGTGGAAGCGCGACAGGCCGGCATCCGAAGCGAGAGCCGCGAGGGAGACGTCGGCATCGCTGTCGGAGCGCAAGCGTCCGATGGCACGGAGCAGGACCTTCGGCGACAGCCCACCCATGGTCGGCTGGAACGCGATTGGCGAGCCGGTGTGCGCAGCCAGGACGCGTGTGGCCAGGAGTTCCGTTACCTGCTGCCTGAACAGTGTATCCAGGGGGCCATTGCCCTCCAGAACGTCGGCCGCGCTCAAGAGCAATCGGGATGTAATGGGGTCGGGATGCGCCGTTCGCACCAGGAGATCGGTCGGTGTGGGGGTCTCGGCGTCGTCGGCAACGCGCTGCAGCATTGCAGGGGGAAGATAGAGCTGAACGACATCAACAGGTCTCGGAATATCGTATCGGGCGCTCAATCCTGCCGGAATGATGACAACAACGCCATGACGACATGTTCCGACCTCAACCGATCTTCCTGACCGCCGCTCCATGCGCTGTACCACGCCGTTGTAAGCCATGATGACGTGGTGGCTCATGGGCTCGACGACGTCGTGCAATGGTCCATGTTTCCAGTGGGCGATCCCGGCACCGGAGGCGTCCAACACCATGCGAAATGGTGTGGTCCCGAGCACGCGTGCCATCTCCGCATCGGGACGCCCCTCGGCAACGGGCACGTTGCTCTGGCGCGCCTCAGATGCGGCGGGCTGACCTTCCGAACAATCGTGCATGGCTTGCTTGCTCATCGACTTGTGCTCGCGTTGTGTCGCCCGGCGTCAGAACCAATGAAGCGCGACATTGCTGCCTCTGTGCTTCAACAATGACGGCAATTGCCCGCTGACGGAATCGTGCAGCAGTTCTGGTCTGGCAGGTTCGGCAGGTAGATTGACCTGTACCTTGGGATAGTACCGGCTGGGGGCGTCATCACGTACAACCGCGTGAGCGAAGCGGGAGCTGTGAATAAGATTGCGCGAGGTTTGGAGGATCAATCCAGGATCAGTCCTGGCAGTCCGCATTGATAGGAACTGTGAACTGAAACGCCGCACCTCGTGGTACGTTTGTGGTGGCCCACAATCGTCCTCCGTGATCCTCAACGATCGAACGGCAGACGGATAGTCCCATCCCCAGGCCGCTCGACTTCGTCGTATAAAACGCCTCGAACACTTGCTCGATAGCGTCTTCTGACAGGCCCGGGCCAGAGTCTCGCACCGAAACGAGAACGCAGTCAGCTTCAGCCTGGGTGCTGATTAGTAGTTCCCGACGATCATCGCTCATTTGGCTCATCGCCTCGACGGCATTGACGATCAAGTTCAGCATCACCTGTTGAATCTGGACCCGACTGCCTTGAATGACAGGCAAGTCCTCCGCCAGCTGAGTCCGCACTTGAACGTCGTTTTTCGAAGCTTCCCCGCGCGTCAATCCGATAACGCCCGAAATGGCGTCATTAATCTCCAAGCGGTCCTTTTGCACGGGCTCCTTCCTGACCAACGCGTGCGTCCGGTCGACAACTTCACTGACGCGCATGCCGTTCAGTACAGCTCGGTCTATTGCCTTTTTCGCCCTCTCAACATCTGGCTGCTGGCGGGTGAGAAAGCGCTGAGCGGTTTGGGTATTGAGGAGCGCGGCCGTGATCGGCTGCTTGACTTCATGCGTTATAGACGCCGCAAGTTGGCCCAATGTTGCCAGCCGATTGGCATGGGCCAGTTCCATCTGCATGTTGCGGAATCGCCGCTCGCTCTCACGCGCTTCTGTTTCTGCCCGCTTGCGCTCGGTTAAGTCGAGCACAAACGCGACACCTTGGCCCTCTGTCCCTTCAAGGCTCGCGATGCCGACCAACACTGGAACACGGCTGCCATCCTTGCGGATGTACTCCTTTTCGAAGGGTTGCGCGGCTCGCTTGTTCTTCAGCTCGGATAACGCCTGTGCATTGCGGACGCGCCATTCAGGGGGCGTCATGTCCGCCCAGCTCACTCGACCGCACAGGACATCGTTCTGATCATATCCAACTATGCGGAGAAACTCATTATTGGCATCGAGAATCTGGCCCTCCATATTCCAGATGACGATGCCGATGATGTTGGCATCGACGAGGCGGCGAATTTTCGCCTCACGTTGTTCAATCTCTCGCTGCATGCTTGCAATGGACCTCAAGTCCGCCTGCAACACGTCACGCCACTGCAACAGCAGTCTGAGATAGAGCTCGCTGTATTCGTTGCTTTTCTTGTCGAGAACACAAATCGTTCCAAATATCTCGCCATCGGGCCAACTGATCGGCACGCCGAGGTAAGAGATCATGCCTAGTTTGACGTCAGGGTTCGATTTCCACGCCTCATCTTGCAGAGCGTCCGGGACAATCAATGGTCGGCGAGTGCTCATTACAGTCTCACAATACAGCCCTGTATTGAGACATGCGACTTCGCCCGGCTCGTAAGGATTTTCATTAGACTCGCTGGAAACGAAGACTTTGATGTTTGGCGGCTCTGCCCTCATGATCAAGGCGGAGGGAACATTTAGAATATCGGCCAGAAGATCTACGATCTCCTGCCATTTCCGCATGATGTCCGCGGGTACTTGCACACTGTTGGGCATGTCAGTCCATCCCGACACTGGTGTCCGTGGCGCGCAAGTCATCCGAACGTGATCCTATCGACTGTGATGTATAGCCAACGAGTTACGCTCTCGGATGCGAAATCCGACAGCTCCATTCCCGGCAGAGACGCCGACAGCGCTTCACGTCCGCCTGTTACCGCCTTCCGGACGGGGCTCGCCATGGGAAAGCCTCTCTCACTCGGCGTCAGATGGAAAGCCAATTCAGCCTCAGGGCGGACTGCAGATGCCGAAGCAGCGCTTCGGCTTCTATCGGCTTGGTCAGACAGGCATAGGCACCATATCGCATGGCGCGCGACCAGGTCGCCGGATTGGTGTCGGCCGTGATGACGATCACCGGCATCGCGGAACCAATGCTCCGCAGGTGCTGCAGCAGGTCGAGCCCGCTCTGGCCCGGCATGCCCACATCGGTAATCAGGCAATCGAAACTGCCCGCAACGTACTCCGCCATGAAGGCCTCCGCTCGATCGAAAGTGCCACACGATAGATCCAGCACCAGAAAGAGGTCGGAGAGAGCCTCTCGCACAGCTTCGTCGTCCTCGACGATCGCGACTATGGGAGCCTTGGACAAGCCGGTGACCTTCGCTAGCGTGGCCGGATAGCCACCGCCGCATCTGGCCCTTTGCTGGCCCGGATTGTAACCATCCTTTGGTCTAGGGTGATCCTTCTCGAATTCCCGCAGGCAACAGTTCCCAGACGCGAATGAGCTGACCAACGGACGTCGCCTGCATCTTCTTCGTCACGTTGCCGCGGTGCAGCTTGACGGTGATCTCGCTGATGCCGAGATCGAACGCGATCTGCTTGTTGAGGCGACCCTTGACCACTTCGCGCAGGACTTCGCGTTCGCGCGGCGTCAGCTTGGCGTAGCGGTCGACGTGTTGCTTGGTGCGCCGGGCCGCAGCCCTGTGCGCAACATCCTTCTCGATCCCGGCCGCGACCGCGTCAAGAAGCGTCTGATCTCTCACGGGCTTTGTCAGGAAATCTGCGGCTCCCGCTTTCATCGCCTGAACAGACATTGCGATGTCGCCATGACCAGTGAGAAAAATGATCGGCCTCGTATTGCCAGTCGCGGCGAGGCGCTGCTGGAGATCCAGGCCGCTTGCTCGCGGCATGCGCACATCGAGGATCAGGCATCCCGGCCGTTCCGGAAGATCGGCGCTCAGTAACTCTTGAGTCGATCCAAAGCAACAAGCGTCGATTCCGACCGACAGCAGAAGTTCGCGAAGCGCGGACCGGATCTCCTCGTCATCGTCCACGATCAGAACGAGCGGGAGATCGGTTTCGAGATCGGCCTTTGCTTGGCGAGGCACCGCCGCGGTCGACCACGCGGACGAAGCGGTAAGTGCATTTGTCTGCATCGACATCGGCATTGATCCTTAGCGCTGGACGTGCCCGACGTTCTACCGGGGAAGTCCCGCCAAGGTCGTTGGCGGGCTTCCTAAATCTTGCTAATCGCCCGACCTGCCTGTCGCATCAGCGCTCCGCGACCCCGATCAGACGCAGGCCGTGGTAGTGGCGCTCGTGCCCGGCGAGGTAGGTGGGATTGTCGGAGAAAACCCGCGCGCGCAGACTATCGATCGTGAGGCGGTAGCCCCCCATTGCCTCGCACCATGAGTCGAGCGACCTTCGTCCCTCCTCGATCCGGCCCGCAAGGGCAAGCGAGGCAGCGAGAAAGGTCGCACAATAGACCAAGCTGGGAGCAAGGTCGGTGGCTCGCATGAAATACGGAATTGCGAGCTCGTCGCGCCCATGCCAGAAGTCGTATTGGCCTAGGAAATGGTACCACAGGCCGACGCCGCGGTCGCGCGGACTAAGCGCAATCGCATGCTGGATTGGTGCCCGCATTTCCTCGAGACGGCCCATCAGGAAATGGACATGGCCTGTATAGGCCAGGGCCTCGGCGTCACACGGATCGAGCGACAAGGCCCGGCCGAAGGCGATCAGCGCCGCGTCGAAGCGACGCTGACACTCCCGCACATAGCCACGGCAAAACCAGGCTCGAGGCCAGTCCGGCGCTCGCGCGACCGCCCGCGTCGCCAGTTCATCGGCCTGCCGCAGCTCGTCACGATCCGCAAGATCACGACTTTGCGCGGTGGCCCTTATGTTCTCTGCGACAATCGTGTAGGCCGACCCCGCCAGAGCCGACGCGTTCGATGGATCGGCGAGGAGCGCGCGGTCGAACCATTGCCGTGCCTCGGCGAGATCCTGGGGGACCCACAGCTCGCGATTCAGGGCGCTCCAACCGCGCAAGGCGCTGTGCTGCGCGCCAGCAGTGTGCGCCGCCTCCTCGGATGAGCCCTGGGCGGCTTCCCGATCCACGAGCTCCATGATCACCGCGCGCGCCAGCCGGCCTGAAATCTCTCCCTCCATCGGGCTGAGGCCGATGTGCCGGTGCAGGAACCGATCCGCCCAGATGGTCGCTCCGGTGGCGGCATCATCGATCATGGCAATGACCTGGACCCCGCCCTCCACTGGCCGGATGGACGTCCGCAGGACATAGCGGGCGTCGCCCACCCCGATGACCGCCGCATCGGGCACGCGCGAGAGCTGCACCATGAGATGCCGCCTGACCTCGACTCCAAGCGATTGAGACTGCTCGTCGTCGAGCAGGCTTTGGACGGGTGGTATCAGAATGGAAATGCCGCGGGACTCTGGCTGCCTGCCGACGTGAGCCGTCGATCCGCTGGGCACGGTGCTCCCCTCG
The DNA here is from genome assembly GCF_900099855.1 of Bradyrhizobium sp. Rc2d. Lineage (NCBI taxonomy): Bacteria > Pseudomonadati > Pseudomonadota > Alphaproteobacteria > Hyphomicrobiales > Nitrobacteraceae > Bradyrhizobium > Bradyrhizobium sp. Rc2d. Next base: position 36,410 of record NZ_FNCU01000017.1, read on the forward strand.
GCCTGCGCGGCCGCGACGGGCATGACGAAGCGATAACCGCGACCATGCTCGGTTCGAATGTAGTTGTCGGCCTCCCCCCCGTCGCGGAGCACGCGGCGAAGGGCCGCCATATGTACGGTGAGGTTATTCTCCGCGACGACCCGGTCGCCCCAGCCTGCGTGCAGCAGATCGTCCTTGGTGACGAGTTCGCCCGCCCGCTTTAGCAGGAGCAACAGGAGTTCCGTTGCCCGGGAGTTGAGCAGCACCAATTCGCCTTGCTTTTCCAAGCGGCGGCTCAGAGCGTGAAATGCGAAAGGCCCAAAGGCGAAACTGGAGGGTGCCTCCATGACTACCGAACTGATTAGCAGATTTTAGGAATTTATAGCAATGCATCACGGCTGCATCAACGGAAATCAGCGCCGGTGAGCTCGAACCCATCCCGAGACGGAGAGTGTAAGATGCGAATGGTCGAAAATGATGTGCGGATCAGGTCCATGGTGCGCCAAGACATGCCCGAGTTGCTGCGGCTGATGGAGGACATCGTCAAGTTCGAGCGCGGCACAGACTTCCGACTCACTGAGGCCGAACTGCTGCGCCGCGGCTTCGGCGAACGTCCTGAATTCGGCGCCTTCGTCGCCGACCGCGGCGACAGCATGCTCGCAGGCATGGCCGTGCACTACGAGATTCCCCTCATGCACACGCTGCGGCCGCTGCTCATGATGAAGTGGCTTTTCGTGGACCCGGATATGCGCGGCCTCGGGATCGGCCGACGACTAATGGGGCGCGTGGCCCGCCATGCCGTGGATACAGGGCACGAAAAGTTCTGCTGGTTCGTGCTGAAGGATAACGCACCAGCCCAGGCTTTCTACAAGGGCGTCGACGCGACCCCCGATCCGGACTGGGATCGCTGGCAATTGGGACCGGAGGCGATCGCCCACTTGGCCGCCGATGGCTAGGGCGTGAACTCATCAACGCTATGAGTACGAGCCCTAGTTCAGCGCATCGCAGGTTCGTGAGTTCGACTGCCGGCATCGGTTGAGAACTGCGACATCGTGGCATTGGGTGTGAGCGTTCAGTTCGTTCCAAGCGCCGTACGGGTCGGACCTCTTTCCTAAAGCTGTCATGCATTGTCGGATCCTGCTCCGAGCCCACCATCGTCGCCCGCAAACGCGCGCGTGCTGAGTGGCAGCTTTTGCCGGGTCGCATTTGCCGATGTGAAACACGCGCTCGTCGGAATTCTCGACAACCCGTTGATGGCAAAGGCCAACGGAATTGGCATGTCTGTTGCTGGTGAGACGAGCGTTTGCAATTGACAGTGGAGTTCGTGCATGAGCATCAGCAGTATAGCTAGCGGAAGCGCGGTGAGCTGGCCTTCTTCCGCCCGTCAGGCGAAATCTCCTTCGGCCGTCGGTGCACAAGCCGACGGTTCGAAGTTGGCAGCCGGCATGAGCGCCGATGCGCCTTACGATGCGATCAAGGTCGATCTGCCGAACGGCATGTCGATCGGAGTCGTCAGCTTCGGCAACGTGGGCTTCGATAGCGCCACTCTCAAGACCATTGAAGACTTCGTGCAGAGGCTGGCGAGCAAAGAGACCTCCGGGCATCAGGCGTCAGGTGCGGATGGAGCAGGTGCGATTTCTGATGCCGAAGACGGCGAGGCGCCGGGTGTCGCCGGGCTGGACAAGATACACGTGGATCTGCCGAACGGGATCTCGTTCGAGGTCCGTCATTCCTCCGGAGGTCGGTCAGCCGACGGCCCGGCCATCATGAAAGAGCTCACAGATACTGCCGCGGAGCTGGCCGACGTCTTTCGAACCTACTCGCCGGCTTCGAGGGCGGCGGCCGCCTATGCCTCCAGCCAAGCAGCGTTACCCAGCCGCGCAAATGAAGTTGACACTCGGACTTGAGAGGGCGCTCTTTGCAGTGAGCATCGGCGGAGATGGTCGATTGCGGTCGAAGTTGGCAGCCACAGAGTCGACCCCGGCACTGTCAAGTAAGCTTGCGAGCTGTCTGCGGGCGTAAAACATCCGTGTCTTGACGGTTCCACGGGGGATACCGAGAATTTCGCTGACTTCGGCGACTGATCGCTCGTGGTAGTAGACCAGGTCTATGATGATGCGGTGCGCTGGACACAGCTTGCCAATGCACGAACGCAACACGACCTTCGTCTTTGTTCGGTCGATCGTTGCCTCGGGCGACTCGGCTTCGTCGATGATTTCGGGCAACTCGACGTCATCGATCCTATCGTGCATGCGTTTCCGCAGATAACCCAGCGCCTTGAAACGGGCGATCGAAAGCAGCCAGGTCGACACTCGCGATCGACCTTCAAAGCTGCCGGCTGAGTGCCAGACATCAAGAAAGACCTGACTTGCCAGATCTTCCGCATTTTCCCGCCCGCGGACGAGCCCGCGAATGAATTTGAATACCTTTGCGCGATGGCGCACATAGAGAATATGCATTGCTGCGGTATCGCGTACCGCAATGCATTTGATGAGATCATCATCGGATGCTTGGCTCTGGCTATAGTAGCATGACGCTCTCGTGCGGTGAGACGGCGCATTGGTCTTCGTCGTTTCCTTGAAAATATGACCCTGGCCTAAACGATCCGCCTCGTCAGAGGGCCGGGATCGCGATCCCTCATTCACGAGGATATCAAGGGAGCCCCCAAATGCTCCATTAAACTGACTCGGCAACATTGCATCCTCCCATCCCGTTGGTCGGGTGCGCGACCATGCGTTGCAATGGCAGATCGGAGGTATCGCACGGGAAGGCTCAACTCCTAGTCCCTTGGTCTAGGTAAAGCTAAACCTTCGAAGACGAAATGATGCGCCGCTCAGGCTATCGCCCCGAAGATGGCAGCAATCGCTCTACAGGTACGGCAATCGCTCTGGCGCAGCCGCAACTCTTATTCGCTAGATCATCACGGTGCCCACATCCAACCGGATGGAGAATGAAGATGATCTTGGAAAGCATCGTCAGCCGCCATGCGATCGTGCCGGCTTCCGCGCGCTGGTTCGCGATGTCTGGTTTTGCCAGCAAGACGGCTGAGACAATCTCTGACTTCGCCAGCGTCGTCCACAACCTGGTTATGGATGTACGCGATTGCTACCGGCCCGAGCAGCACTACATGCGTGGCCCCGGCCCAAAATGGCGCGCCAAGCATCAGCCTTGGCTAACATGCGATCCTGCCACAAGCGATGGGCGCGAGCGCATCCGTTAGCAGCAATAGCTCGCTAGGTACGGCAATCGCTCTGGGACAGCAGCGGCTGCCGATCAGCTAGACATCACCATGTCCAACCCGACTTTCGGGAAGTCCAATCCAAGGAGCAAATGACGTGCGACTAGTCATCATCGGCGCCGGCTTCGCCGGCATGTACGCGGCCCTTTCAGCAGCACGCCTGCGCGACATCCAGGGCGTTTTGCCCGAAGAACTCGAGATCGCGCTGGTTGCGCCAGAGCCGACGCTCGTGGTGCGTCCGCGGCTTTACGAACCGAAGCCCGAAACCCTGACGGCGCCGCTGCTGGACGTGCTCAAGGCTGTCGACGTCGTCTACGTGCAAGGCAGCGCCGAGACGATCGATACCAAGTCTTGCATGGTGCAGGTCGCCACGGCCAAAGGCACGCGAAAGACACTGTCCTACGACCGCCTGGTCGTGGCCACCGGCAGCCGGCTGTTCCGTCCGAATATTCCGGGCCTCGCCGAGCACGGCTTTTCCGTCGACTCGCTCGATGATGCGGTTGCGCTCGACAAGCATCTGCACGGTCTTGCCGACCGGCCGTCCGTGAACGGACGCGACACGGTCGTGGTCGTCGGTGGCGGCTTCACCGGTATCGAGGCGGCAACCGAAACGCCGGCGCGGCTGCGAAAAATCTTCGGCAATGATGCCAAGCCGCGCGTCATCATCGTCGACCGCAACAATGCGATCGCCCCTGACATGGGCGAAGGTCCCCGCCCCGTCATCATGGACGCCCTGCGCAAGCTCGGTGTGGAGACCCGTCTCGGTGCCGGCGTCACCTCGCTCGACGAATCCGGCGTCACGCTATCCAGCGGCGAACACATCGAAACCGCGACCGTGATCTGGGCGGCCGGCTTTCGTGCCGCGCCGTTGACCCAGCAGGTCCCAGCCGAACGCGACAATTTCGGCCGGCTGCTGGTCGACCGCGATCTGCGCGTGCCTGGAGTGGCCGGCGTGTTCGCCACCGGCGATGCCGCCCGCGCTGCCTGCGACAATGACGGCAATTACGCGCTGATGTCATGCCAGCACGCCACGCGGATGGGCGCCTTTGCCGGCAACAATGCCGCAGCGGAACTGCTGCGCGTTCCGACCAAACCCTACCACCAGAAGGGTTACGTCACCTGCCTGGACCTTGGCGAGGCCGGCGCACTCTTCACGACCGGCTGGGAACGCAAGGTGGCGATGGTCGGCGACGTCGCCAAGAAGACCAAGCAGGAGATCAACACCGTCTGGATCTATCCGCCGCAGGCCGAGCGTGCTGCCGCGTTGGCCTCGGCTGATCCGGAGCGTGTGACTGATGTGACTGGCTTCCTCTAGATCCTTCACTGCACGGGAGCCTGCCCCAATGCGCCATTGTTCACAAAAACGGAGAAGTATCATGAAGACGCCTTCGATCTGGATGATAGCAACCGGTTGCTTCATCGCGCTAACACCGGCCGCACAGGCGCGATCGGCCTATGATGGATCCTGGGACCTCATCTTCGTGACGCAAAGAGGCGTCTGCGAACCCAGCTACAGCTTCACCGTCAATGTTTCCGACGGCAATGTCTCGCATCCGAATCTCCTGAAATTCAGAGGACACGTGGCACGATCCGGTGCGGTGCACGCGTCAGTCGCAGTTCATGACAAATACGCCACGGGCTCCGGCAAGCTCGCCGGCACCACGGGTCGCGGCAGGTGGAGCGGCCGCGCCGGGAGCTCCCTATGCGCGGGCTATTGGACCGCTCAACGCAATTGAGCGTACCGGTGGTGGCGATCACATTCCACAGGTCGGCGATTTCGACAGGTGACCTGGCAAAAGTTGTGACGCCTGAAAGGCGGCTGTCTCAGCGTCATCGTCGACTTCGCCGCTTCTTCACGCTAGGTCAAGTCTTCACCGCCGACGTGACAGGCAATGTCGTGCTGGCCGCCATCGTGGCCGTCGACGCAGCTCGTTTCGCTGCGCTGACCGATGAAACCCCGAGCGATTGGCGGAGGCGCATACGTTAGCAGCAATCGCTCGATAGTGACGGCAATCGCTCTGGGGCAGTCGCAACTCAAGTTCGATAGACCATTGCGGTGACGCACCAGCAATGAGCGTGTCACCGATCTCTGAACACCTCACCAGCTTCCCACGCGGGAAGCGCAGATCGATCAGGATCAAGCGCCAAGATCGAACGCAGGAGTTTTCAACGATGAATCAGATGACCCGTAACACTCAGCAGAAGACAAACATGAGCCTGGACAACATCTCACACCCCGTTAGATCGCGGCCCGACGAACTGGTTCCGTCGCGTTACGCGCTGAAGGTCGGCGAGATCGACGTCATGGTGATCAGCGATGGCGTGCTGCCGCTCCCAACTGCGATGCTGGCACACGACACCGACCCTGCCGTCCGGGGGGCCTGGCTGAACGACATGTTCCTGCCGCCGGATGCTTTCGACTGGCCGCTGAACGTGGTCGTGGTGCGGAGCGGCGGTCGGACCATCCTCATCGACGCTGGACTGGGGCTGGACCCGGCGTTGAACTTGCCGCGGGCCGGACAGTTGGTCCAGCGGCTGGAGGCTGCCGGCATCGATCTTGCGTCAGTGACCGACGTGGTCCTGACCCACATGCACATGGACCACATTGGCGGGCTCCTCGTCGACGGAGTGAAAGACCGGCTGCGTCCGGACCTGCGGATCCATGTGGCGGCCGCCGAGGTCAAGTTTTGGGAGGCGCCCGACTTCACTCACGTCTCCATGCCGGATGGTTTCCCGGACGCTCTTCGGGCGGCCGCCAACCGGTTCGCAAAAGAGTACCGCAGCCAGCTGCGGCCGTTCGATAAGGAGCATGAGGTGGCGCCTGGGGTGGTGGTCCGTCGCACCGGCGGCCACACCCCTGGGCACAGCGTGGTCCGCCTGGCATCCGGCGGCGATCGACTGACCTTCGCCGGTGACGCCGTGTTCGCGGTCGGGTTCGATCATCCCGATTGGCATAATGGTTTCGAACACGACCCCGAAGAGGCAGCCCGCGTTCGGACCCGTCTTTTGCGGGAGCTGGCGGGGAGCGGCGAGTTGTTGGTGGCCACTCACCTGCCATTCCCGTCCGTCGGGCGGGTGGCGGTCGATGGCGACACCTTTCGCTGGGTACCGATCTTCTGGGACTACTGACCGCTTGGCGGGTTAGCTCCGAACCAGGGCGCGTACTCATGGCGCTAGTGAGTGCACGCCCTAACCCCTATCAGGTGCAATTCTCGCATTTCTGCTTGGTAGCTTCTGCGGGCGCGGCGCCGAAAATTTCCCGCTCGGTAACTCCGAAAGCCGCGGCCTCGCAGGTAATCGAGGCGTGCGGCTGCAATCCAGGGATTCTTCTTCCGCCGGCCGCGGAGTGATGGCCGACTTGAGCGCTCGCGGTGCCACACAGAGTGCTACACCGTCAATCTTCGGCAATCGCCAGCTGCCTGCCCGGCGCTTGGCGGCGAACGCGGTGCCCCACCGCCAGCTACACCATCACAGGGGACACGACCCCAGACCACGCTGGAGATGATCAGCGAGCGCGCGTCACCGGGGCTCATCGGCTCTCTCGTAGAGATGCCGCCTTCCGCTTAAGTGGAGGTCATCGCGAGCTGAGCATATGACGGCAGCAACTCAGCACAAACAACGGGCCTCTCTCACCTCCCGGCTTCATGTTGAGGATGGTAATGCCATCAATCGACTAGCGCGGTGCAAAGCTGCCTGCCCCCAAGCGCTGGCCGCCTAGGCCGGCTTGCTCCAGAGCCAGCGCGCCAGGGCGATCTCAAGGGCTGCCTCGAAGGCAGCGATCCCGTGCGGCGCGATGCCAGCGAAAGTATCGGACAGCAATCGGGCGATAGTCACCGCGGATTGGCGAAGACGTCGATGCTGTGAACCAGTCGGTACGCGACGCTAACATGCTACCACTGGATACCTTCCTTGGTGTTAGGAACAATTAGGAATGGACTCCGGTTTCCCGCGTTGTGACGGTCTTGCTTCACGATGGAACCGAGCAAAGGGTTCCTTCCGGAGGTGCTAAGAAAGGGATCTTGCTTGCGCTCGGAGGATTCGTGACACGTCATTCGGACGGCCGCTCAACGATCCAGGTCCGCGATTAGAGGGCCTCATCGTGGCGGCTCAGCCACCTTCGAGACGTGCCGCTCAAAACGTGAGGCCGGCGATCCCCTCAGTTGGGAGCATCCCATGCCCGAGAGACGAGAACTCTATCGCAGCCCGAATGGTGACGCTTGGTTCCTTGGCCGCGAGCCGACCACCGGCGATGCCTTCATCATCCACCAGCCTAATGCACCTTCCGGCGGTCACTTGTCGCACATCGAGCTCGGCGAGTTCTTGCGCACTCAGCCGAAAGGACCTGAACACAAAGCTCTGCTGCGGTTGATCGGTTCTCTCGTGGAGGTGCCACCTTATGCTTGAGCGGAAGTCATCGCCAAGGTGAGCAAGTGAGAGCACTAGCGAGGCACCTCTCTCACCTCCCCGGGCTTCATGAACAAGATGGCCGCGTCCGTGGGATCCAGTTCATCCAAAAGGACCGCAGTCCATCCTTCTGGAATTACATCGAGAACCCGCTCTACAGCCTCCTCGCGGGGCGTTGCTGCCAACCAAAGCCGCCACTCGCGATCATCCGTGGTGACGCGAACGAGATGAACTTCGTGGAAGCGGTTTTCGTCCATGGCTAACATGCATTGAAGACTGCTTTGGTTTCTATTCCTCCTAGTCAGAGCCGACCTCTGGCCGGGAAACGCGGCAACCAAGACGTGCAGCGGCCGCTACACGTAGCGGTTTGGCTATTCCCTAGCCAAGAGCGGGCCGGTTCACATTCCGGGCCGGCTGCCCAGCCCGGGCGCACTCGCCTGTTGCCTTTATTTCCTCTTGCCTGGAGACAAGCTCGGCTGCCAAGCCGCAGCTTTCTGGCTTGGCGCTGCGGCGATGACTTTGACTTTCTCCTTCTTTGGCTTCTTGGCTTCCCTATTGCCTCGTCGCTCCCCGTTAGCCATGTCGGTCTCCTTCTGCTTCTCGAGCTGATTGAATTCATCGGGCAACAGGACCTGCCCGCGCGGCGTGCAGATCTTCACATCCATGAAACCTTCTTCCAGAAGCTGCCTGGCCTTCCTCAGCGCGGCCGCTGCCGTGGCGCGGCCGAGATTTTGGCCGATACCGTCATGGCCGCTGCCAATCAGATATTTCAGGCGCATCCGCCTAGGCACTGAAGGCAGCCACCACGAGCACCAAGATCAAAAGAGCGAGCGGAACGATGACGGGTGGCACGATCCACTCGGCCAGGCGAAACTGCCGCAAGACAATGCTCCTGCTCTCAGCGGCGGGAGCGCGCGGCCCTCAGTCACCGGCGGATGCCATGGAAAACTCGGTGATCGCCGACCCTACGCCGATGTTCCGAGAATAGCGAGCGATAAAGCGCCTGGTGCCGGGGCAAGAGTGCAGAAGAGGCTGATCACCGCGCCGATTACCGGGAGTAGTTCAGATGACGCTCATGCGCGGACGCTTCATAAGCTACGAATACAACAGGACGGTCATCCTGTTCTCGATGCTTGATGGTGAAAAGCAAGTTCCCTGCGCCCTCTCGACCTCCGCAATGGATGCGCTTGAAGATCAAGCGGACGCGAAACCGGACCAGCGCGAAGCGCAGTTCACGCGCCTGCGCGATCGGATCGAAACGTGTGTCGTCGGCAAATATCTGGCGAGCGAGTTCGAGGGAACGCCCCCGAGGCATCATCCTGCGCAGCATCGATTTCAAAAAAAGGCGATAGACGACGCGCCGAGCTGCTGGCCGGCGCGCTTGATGCAGTTCATCAACATTATCCCCGGCATGCGGCACGAAAACATCTGAGAACAGACCTATCAATCGGACTGCGCAAGCACCATCTATCGGGTATCACTGATCGTAAATGGCTTCAGTGACTGAGAGACCGTACCGCGCTCCCGCCGTCCAGACTGGAGGGAGCCCATGAGTATCATCTATCCATTGCATTTTCAGCGAAGGTTCGAGCGCCGCTGGGCGTCGAGAATGATTCGCGTGGAGCCGCAACGCTCTCCCTCACAGGAGATCAGTGCCCGTCCCTGCGGAGACCTCAATATGGGTCCCGTCAGCTCAACCTGTTTGCCCTCGGAGATTCTCCACGAAGGGCACCGTTCCGCTTGCGGTACAAACTGCGAGACTACTGCTGTTTCCGGCGCACTTCCACGCAGGCCGGTTAAATGAAACAGGACTGCAATCCTGTGTGCTCTTTCGGGCATACGCGAGCGCGATTGCGCGTAATCTTATGATCGCCGGTCCTTCCTCAGTGGAATGACTGAGAGTCTTGGGCTCCCATCTTAGAACCAGGAGCATCGAATGCCAGACGCGCAACTCATAAACTCTCGCCTCACGAAGCCGCGCAGCCCCACTGTCCCATGTGCGGGCCACCATGGAGGTGCTGTGTGTTGTCCTGGGAAGACCCGGCTTCGAGCATTGGACCTTGAGATGTCGGAGATGCGGAGTAATCCTTGATGCGCAAGCTCCTTCGGATCCGATCAACGCCGAAGCCCTTGGCTGGTGCGGCAGCGAAGTGACGCCACCTCGATAAGGACAGCTCGGATACTGGCGATTTGTCTCGCTATTTCCCGCGAAACAGCGCAGCATCCACGGACTTTCAAGCAGGAGGCTCTTGTGAAAGGTGACATCTTCAACAGCAAGGGTGTTCGTGTCGGCATTATCGTGGGCCGGGAAATCTTCGACCTGAATGGCGCAAAGCTCTACGATCTCAAAGGGACTAACATCTACCGGCCATCCGGAGAATTGATTGGCCATTTCAACGATGCCAGCGGCTCGGACAAGCGGCTCGACAAGACGACTGATCGCCTGTTCTTGTAGTCACTCCAGATGCGTTCGGTCGAGCTGCCCCGAAAGGTAGCGCCTTGGTGAACTAGACTCTCTCGGCAGCACGCGGGCGTTGATCACAGCGAACGGTATCGTCTAGCGTTCAGCCGTTTCCCGAAATCCATCTGCCGAGGCGTAGCAACTGTGAACCGCTGCGACCCAAAGGAACCTTGGCGATTCGCAATTCTCAGGCTCGCCGAAAGGAGCCTTGTATTCTCGCAGGAAGTGTATACCCTCTCGTCATTCGATTGGCCGTTGCGCCTTGTTGAGCGGTCCAAGCGGCCCTTTTCCAGAGACATCGTCGGATTGAGTGTGTTGGAATCGCGTGAGTCCACGCGAGATGCGCCGCCGCGCTTTGGAGAAATATTGTGGCTACAGGTACAGTGAAGTGGTTCAACGGGCAAAAGGGCTTCGGATTCATTCAGCCCAACGACGGCAGTAGCGATGTGTTCGTTCACATCAGTGCGGTCGAGCGGGCGGGGCTTCCAGGACTTACTGAAGGTCAGCGGGTGAACTTCGAGCTCAGGACCGACCCGAAGCATGGCAAGTCCAGCGCCGAGAACCTCTCTCTGGCGTAAGCAACTTTCGTCATTTCACGGATGTATTGGAATGACTGCGCGGCCCGCTCGATCTCGGGGTCGAGTGGGCCTTGGCGTTTGAGGGGCGATGTGTCCCTTCGATCTTGACCGGACCGGACAGATTTCCTTCGACGAGTCGCTGCCGTTTCGGCGGCCATGAGCTCAGCCGATCCGGCGCGGCAACTGTAAAGGAGCAACCCGTTGCAAGTAATTGTACGCGATAACAACGTCGACCAAGCGCTTCGAGTTCTCAAGAAGAAGATGCAGCGCGAGGGCGTCTTCAGGGAAATGAAGCGTCGTCGCTCCTACGAGAAGCCCTCGGAGAAAAAGACCAAGGAGAAATCCGAGGCCGTGCGCCGGGCCCGTAAGCTTGCTCGGAAACAGGCCACCCGCGAGGGCCTTATCCCTGCACCACCCAAAAAGGAAAGAGTCTTACCAAGCCTGCGCAAACGCTGCCCACCACGACCAGCGGCGCACGAAAGACATAACGAGCGAGGCGGATCGTCGTCCGCTGCCGCGGGCAAAGCTCTGGGTGTCGCAGCCACATAGCCGCGCGGTGCAGTTGCTAGTCCAGGACGCGTGGCGAGCAGACGAAATGGCTCAGATGCCAAATATCTAGGAACAGGCCATGAAATTAAACGAAGCTCAGATAACCAAAACGCTATCTCAGTTTCGAGCGCAAGTGCTTGCTGAGGATCATCCAGCAGTTGCGCAGTTTCGCCAATTGTTCGGGCAGCATACCTTCTTTCTCGACGCCAGGGGGCTGTATGTACTGGAGCTGCTCGAGGTCCCCGGGATGGAAGCTGAGGAAGGAGAGGTCATAAGCCTCGCGGATTGGAGCGATTCGGACTTTAGAAAATTGACGACGCATCAGCCCGAACCGACCGGCGTCGTCGTTCGCCTGAAAGAAGTCCGACACTGAGGACAAAGGGGGGCCATTGTGCTCCGCGCGATCAGCTTCGCTTTGATCCGAACTCCCCATCGGCATCGGAGCCATGTCCAGCACACCTTTGCCAGGCTCCAAGAGGGTGGAAAGCGCGACAAGACCCACGTCGAATAGGCGTCAACTGTCCGACCTGTCCCGCCGCACGTTGCGAAACTCTTCGGGGCCCTTCATCAGCTTTCCTTTCCGGTTCGCTCTGGCTTCGGACGTCGCTCCAGCGTCACCCACCCGATCGATTGCATCAGAGGCCAGCTCCTTTGCGCGTTTGCGAGAGCTCTCGCGCTTTGACTTGGGTGCTGCATGCCTGGGCCGATCGCGCAGGCTTTCCAGCGCCGTCTGAACCAGCCGCTGTATGGCTTCTGATCGGTTGGGCTTGTGCTCCTGGCTCAGCGCCCATGCGTCAACGCTTTCGAGAAGCTCGCGCGTCAGTCGAACCGCCCGGCCCTGCTCGCGACCTGTCGCCGCTGGGGACTTCTGCGGAACCGCTTTCGACCTACTCATTTTGGACAGCATGCATTGTTAGACCTGGATATGGGCGGCGCCGCGGAATCGAGAGTCCGAGCCGAGCTTGCCTGCGCAGGATTGGGCAATGAAATGCGAAGCGCTTTGCCCTCGGGAGGTCATTTGCCCTTCTGCTTAGCTGAATCCTTCGCTGCGAATTCGCGGCTCAATCGTTCAGACCTGAGTCGCCTGAAGTTTGCGTGCAACGCGTTCTGAGCGCACTCATATTCCGATATGACCTTCTTGGTTTCGGGTTGCCTGAAGGCTTGTTGGGCTTTGCGTTCAGCCGCAGATGGTCTCCTCGATTGTGAGCTCATCTCGGGCTCCTTTCGACCAAAGTGAACGTTGGTTCTTCGACGCGCCGTCTCCAAGTGGGCGCATCCGGCCGCTCCTGTCCGCTCCTGAGCTAATCGACCCAGGCGCTCAGGGTTCCAGTGGATGCGTGCCTTGGCCTGTGCGCGACGTGCCGGTCTCGGTCAGAGAACATCCCCGCACTTTCAAACCTGGTGGGTGAGCCGCGCAATATCCTCGAATATGGCTGCGAACACGAGCGCGATGGCGGCTATCCTCTGGCAACAGTCCTGCAGCGTACAGTCTCACTAGTCCTGGGGCGTCCTTGCGTCGATCAGCAGCGCGTCCGACAGTTCAACCGAGCCGATCGATATCATCTCTGTAGCCAGCCTGAGCGAGCCCTCGGCCGGCACGATCATCATGGTGGCTACGCGGCGGAACGCCTCGAACGACAGCCCGTCGATCGTTTCCTCGTCCGTGATGATCTCGTAAGCACCGGCCGGCAACAGTCGATCGATGCTCTTGATGCGGAACGGGCGCTTGAAGGTGACGACCTCACGACGTGAGCGGATGGTCATGCGCGCCTACCTTTCGACAAGAGCGCCGTCGTTGCTGCCCGGGAGCCAGCATGCGCCTCCCGAGCTGCAATAGCCACAACTTTCTCGGGCTCGCAACGAACGCATGTACCTTCGATTTGGCTGGTCGAGATCGGCAATTTCGCTGGCTATTTCCCGCCAGCGAGCGCAGCGTCGTCGGCGGGGCTCCGACAAGGAGGCCGGCCATGAACGGCGGCACATCAGCAACGAGGGTGCCCACGATGGCTGAAGGTGTTCTGGTCCCGCCTGCTCCAAAAGGGATGCATCTCCCGCAAAATTCGTTGCCAGTACTGACAGCCTGAACACACCCGACACTGCCACCGACGCCAAACACGATCAGTTGTTCAGCGCACATCTCCCAGCGGGTTTGCAACAGAGGCGTCGCATGAAGGAAATCACCAAGGAAACCATGGATCTTGCCGCCGCACGGCATCTCGTGGACGGGTTCAACTTCCGTGCCTACACGCCACATAAGATCGCCCACGAGCTGATGCGTTGGGATGAGGAATTCAGAGACGCCAATTACACTCAGCTCGTCGCAGCCGTCACGCTCTGGCAAAGCGGCTCGTGTGACTAGACAAAGCAGCCGCTGCTCATCGCAGGACTCGGACGTGCAGCCGAACGCAGAACGGAACGTCATTTACACGGTCAAGTTAAAGATATAGTGTTTGCTAAAGGTTGGCAGATGCTGACCTTGAAGCTGCCCAGGAAGCAGCGACTTCCGAAGTCGCCGCGCGTCGTCGTAGCAGCAGCTCACGTGCCATCGGAAGGCGCAATCATAAATTTGGGTTTACCAACGTGCGTCCGCAGCGCAGGTGCGCGTCTGGATGCGCTCACGAAAGGCAACCTTCATGAAGCTTCCTGCAATATTGCAAGGTGAGGCGCGGACCCGCTTCCTTCAAGGAATCGCTTTCGGCGCGGTAGCGACCATGGCGATTGGATTTGCCTGGGGCGGTTGGGTCACCGGGGAGACCGCTAGAATCATGCGCGTCACGGCGGAGACCAGTGGCCGGATGTCCGTTCTGGTACCGCTGTGCGTCGCTCAGTTCACAGCCGCGGACGGTGCTCTCGCGAAATTCAAGGCGGCCGGTCCCTATTCCAGGGAAAACGTCGTTAGCGAATTCGTGAAAAGTGTCGCGTCCACGAACATGGATTACGCGTTCGCGAAGGCTTGTGCCACTGGGATCGAGGCGGAGCTCGCAAAGCCGGCGACGAAAACCTGACGATCCCGGTCGCAGACCGGCGCACGATCCTGAAAAGCGAGTCCTGATGTCGCGTCAGACGCACTTTCTCGTTCAATCATTCGATGCCGCCAAGGGCGATCAGTTGAAGGCCGGTGCGCCAATTGTGTGCCGGACCGAGGAAAGTGCGCGTCGGACTGCCGAAAGGCTTGCCGTGAGCAAGGCAGGCGTCGTTGCGTTCTCTACAAGCTCCGATGCCGAGACAGGTGACTACGACGACCAACCGATAGTGTTCTTTCGAGCAGGACGGGTACCTTCTGAGTTCGATTCGATGCCTTGATATCCATGTGGCACCGCTTCTCCCGAATGGACTCCCGCATTTCGCTGCCGTTGGTCGAGCATCGCAATTATATAAGAAGTTGGCGAGGCACGCTTCGCCAAGTTACGGCGTCATCAAACCTGAGGAGCGTTGGGCGTGGCAAAAACGGAGCAAACAAAAACGGAGCAAAGAAGTAACCGAGATGCCAAGAGGCCCAAAAATGCGGTAAGCTACGGCGCACGTAAACGAAGCTCACTGCGAACTATCATCGCTGTGCTGGTTCTATCTACATGCGCGCAAAGTGCCATTGCCAAAGAGCCCGACTGTCGCGCCATCGAAAGCGCGACCGGCCGCCTGGCCTGTTACGACGCGGCGTATCCTTTGAAATTGGCGAAGCCCGCGATCGTTGAAGACGACTCAGGGCGGCCTCCATACAAAGATCCATTAGCAGCAGAAGAAGCTCGTATCGCGGCCAAGTTAAAGAATATCTGTCGCGGTTGCTGAATGTCTGAACCTGTTTAACCGATGAGAACAGAGCTGCACGGCTGTCGCCGGTCTCGCCGTCAGGATAGGTAGTTCAATTTGACCACCGGCTTTTGCGCAGAAAGATAGGCGATGATTTCAACTGATCGCTTCAGGCAGGAGATTCGGTCTCGATTGGACGTAGCCGCAGCTGGGGGAAGCGGCAGTCTGATCATCGATGCCAAAGAACTCTATCACGCCATCTGCAAGGGGCAGGTCTCTAGTCGATGGATGATCTTCTGCTGTAATGCCATGCGGGCTGAAATGGCAGAACTCGACAATCTGATTTTCGACTACGCGAACGACACGTTGCTAACCGTAAACTACAAGCTGCCGCGCAATTCGCTCTAGTAAGTGCGGACTTTTTCCGCGGCTTGTGGCCCGGTGCAAGCAGAGGGTCGAGTGCATTTGCGCTCCTGGTCACAGGGGCAATTTCGCAAGCTCCTCGGCCGAGTAGTCGTGCCGGTACCAGCGCCTCAGACTTGGCCGAGGTCGCCGCGGCGCCATAGCGATGGGAGCAATGCCTGAAAGATTTGGCGCCGAGCCCGCATTCATCTCCTGCCGTGATATCCAGGGCCTGGGACCGGGAAGTCCGTTGAGCACAAAAGACAATCTCTGCCGCCGCGGCTCAGCCCCTTTGCGAAATAATCTCCTCTCCACTGATGGCGCGATCCAGCGCATCCACCAGCATCTGCAATTCGATGAACTTGTTACGTGCCCGCTCGGCCTTGTCCCGATCAAAAGGAGCACCCAACACCTTCGCATGCGCGTCCCTGTCCTCAATCATGCGCTCACGGGCTTTCCTCAACGTTTCAAGTCGTTCACTCATTCAACCCCCCTGACGTTTCAACGGATGAATGGCGCCGCGCAAGCGGCGGCCAACTTTTCACCGTCTGCATCAGCGCCGAAATCCCAATGGCCGCCAATTGGAGAAGGTGTCTGACACTACGTATGGCAGAACGATGTGGTCGTTATGCCGCGTCACCACGCGGGTATACACGACGGCATTCGGCCCAACTAACGGCCCAGCGCACGAAATCGTAGTTTGGCGTACAAAATCGTGCAAATGGCGGAGAGAGTGGGAGTCGAACCCACAACTCACGATGATGCTGAATTCCACTATAAGCCGGCCGCCCAATCGTCGAGCGAACGCGATCGCAATAAATCGTAGACTAGCGCGGAAAATCGTGCCGTGGAGCGGGTGAAGCGCTCTGTTTCGAAATTTCCAATCCAATTATCTCAGCAAACACAATGATATAGATCGATTCCTCCATTTTCATGTTGGACGTTTTGTTGGACGTTTTATTAGACGCTTTTTGCGTCTGCGGCTCAGGTACCGGCGATATCGCAAGAATAGCTTTGCTCAGGGCTGGCGCAATCAGCACCTTTCGACGCCAGCCTCGTGCCAAGCGCAACCGATTTGACCGCCGAAGTCTTCCAGTTCGAGGTAAGTGTTTCGCCCGACATCGTCGGGGCTAATGGATGGAGTACAGCACCTGCTCGACCATGCACAGAGCCGCACGCGCCGAGCCCTCCTGTTATTACGCTAGGCAAACCAAATTCCGCCGTAAGCCGGAAACTTCGCAAGCTAGACAGAATAGCGATCGGTTGAGACCTGGCCTATGAACACTGCATTCCTTTTGATGGCGCAGTAACGGAGGTACGGCAAGACGAAATCACACAGATGACTAGCGAATAAGGATCGCGCGGAAGTCGTTGACGTTTGTCAACGTGGGCCCCGTTACCACAAGTCGGTTTGCTTCAACAAAAGCACCGTATGCATCGTTGGCTGCAAGGAGTTCGGCAAGATCGAAACCGGCCTTAGACGCAGAACAGACAAATGACGGATCAAACCACGCTCCCGCATTATTCTCAGATCCGTCGATTCCGTCCGTGTCTGCCGCCATCGCCGATACGTCCTCCGTTCCATCGAGGGCTAGTGCCAGCGACAGGAGAAATTCGGTGTTGCGCCCGCCGCGACCGCGAGCCTTTATCGTGACTGTCGTTTCGCCTCCCGAAAGTATTACGCAGGGACGCTTCACGGGAGTACCGTATTTCAGAACCGAGCGCGCAATGCCGGCCATGGCGACACCGACTTCCCGTGCTTCGCCTTCGATGGCATCTCCCAGAATGAGCGGCTCAAGGCCTATTCGACGAGCTGCCAACGCCGCCGCGTCGAGTGCCATCCTCGCCGTCGCGATGACATGAACTGCATCGCCAGCTCTCTCGGGCGCGACCTTGGCCGCCGTGATCTTGCGTATGTGGGCCGGCACCTCGATTCCGTAGCGATCAAGGATCGTGCAAGGGTCGACGGAAGGCGAAGCACGCGCGATCGTTGGCCCGGAGCCGACGATGGCCGGGTCGTCTCCCGGGACGTCAGAAATCACATAGGTCACCACCGGCGCGCGGCTGGCAGCGGCGAGACGTCCTCCCTTGATTGCGGAGAGCGCCTTTCTGACCTCGTTCATGGCGCTGATTGGCGCACCGGAACGAAGCAGCTTCGATGTCAACGCCTGCTTTTCCTGCAATGTTAGCCCAGGCGCAGGTAGGCTGAGCAACGCAGAAGCTCCTCCAGAGATCAAGGCGATGACGAGATCGTCGGGGGAAGCACTCTTCACGAGGTCGAGTATTCGCAGCGCCGCTTGCTCGCCCGCAGCATCCGGCACGGGGTGAGAGGCTTCAACCACCTCGATCGATCGGGTCTTGGCGGAGTGGCCGTAGCGGGTAACCACAAGCCCTTCAACCGGGTGTGGCCACTCGGCTTCGAAGGCCTGAGCCATGCTCGCCGCAGCTTTGCCGGCTCCCACCACGATCGTCCGACCTGACGGCGGATTGGGGAGGCGCCCTGCGAACTTTCCCAGCGGGCGAGCGGCGTCCAGCGCTGCCTGGAACAGGGCATCCAGAATTTGGCGATCGTCGGCGGTCGTTTCCATCTCCCTGCCCTATAACGCGAAATGCCCACCGCGCACTCAGATTGACGCGAAACCTTTGGCACATGCGGCAAGCACATCGTCCTCCGGCGTCGACCACCATCGTTTCGAAAAAACCTCGACCTCCGCGAAGCCGCCGTAGCCTGTCCCCTCGACCTGGCTTCGAATTCCCTTGACGTCGATCACGCCGTCTCCCGTCATTCCCCGATCGAGAAGGAGATCGGTAGTCGGGACCAGCCAGTCGCAAACATGAAAAGCCATGATACGGCCCGCGCGGCCGGCGGCAGCGATATCGTCGGGCAGACGCCAATCCCACCAGACGTGGTAGACGTCGATAGCCACTCCGATTCCACCCCGACGAGATGGATCCAGGTTCTGGCAGAGCATCAAGGCTTCGCTCAGACTGGTGATGCAGGAGCGATCGCCCGCATACATCGGATGAAGAGGCTCGACAGCGAGTCCCACTCCGGCTTCCCGCGCGTAGGGCAATAGTGCACTCAGACCCTCGGCCACCTGAGACCGTGCGGAAGAGAGATCCTTCGTCCCGTCCGGGAGGCTTCCAACGACCAGGACGAAGCAAGGCGCGCCCAGCGCCGCGGCTTCGTCGATGGCGCGACGATTGTCCTCAACGTTGGCCTCGAAGGTAGCTCGGTCGGCGCCGGGGAGGTACGTTCCTCGGCAGTATCCGCTCAAGGACAGACCGGCGTCTCGGAGTTGCCTTCCGACCAGGCGATGGTCCTGCCCCTCCAGATCCCGGCGCCAGGGCGAGATGCCACCGAAACCATGCCGGGCGACACGCTCGATCACCTCTTGGATTGGAGAGCGATGTCCAAGCGTCGCCGTGTTGATCGAGCACCGCGAAAGCGGCAGCGGTCGAATAGGCGTATCGCGCATGATGACTTTGCCTTTACTTGAACCTGGGCGCGCGCTTCTCGATGAAGGCCGCCTTGCCTTCGATGGCGTCGTCCGAAAGGCCTAAGGGAACCGTGATCTCAGACTCCATTGCGAGTCCCGCGTGATATCCCAGACGCAGCGCGGTAGAAACGCAGCGTCGTGATGCGGCGACGGCTTTCGGAGAGACCGCTGCTATCTGTCGAGCGACCTCCAATGCACGATCGAGCAGCTTGTCATCGTCGACCAGCTGATCGAAGATTCCGATCCGATGAGCCTCCTCCGCGTCGATCGGCTGCGCCGTCAGCATCAAGCGAAGTGCCTGGCCACGGCCGACGAGCAGTGGCAGCCGCATGGTCCCGGTGGCGGTGGGCATGGCACCGAGCTTGGCCTCCGGCACACCGAAAGTAGCGCTGCGCCCTGCGATTCGGATATCGCACGCGAGCGCCATGACGGCGCCGCCGCCGAGCGCGTAACCATTGCAAGCAGCGATGACCGGCACCGGACCGAGTTCGATCGCCTCGTTCAGCCCAGTTTCCGCGAGCCGGGCGGCCTCAATCCACTCCGGCGTTGCCTCGAATTCGCGGATGTTGGATCCGACCGAGAAAGCCGATCCCGTTCCGATGAGAACGACGCATCGCGCCGAATGGTCGAGATGGACCCGCTCCAGAAACGCTTTAAGCGTCCGCCTCGCCTCGATCGTGAAAGCCCCCATCGGCTTGGAAACGATACGGACAAGCAGCACGCCCGGATGCGGTATGCTTGCTTCGAAAGCGGCGTTCGTCACGATTGCGGTCGACATCTCGGAACTCCTCAGGCTGCGTGCTGCTTGGCCGCCGGCTCTGCGCCGCCGCGTTCTCGCAGCGTCAGCCCGATCGGCTCCGGACGGAACAATCTCTCATCCATGAGTTTGAGGTCATCGGCGATTGCGAGGGGTATCCCGGCCTTGGCGATGACATCGCGCTGGAGATCGACGCCTGGGGCGATTTCCACCACGGTCAAGCCGCTCGACCTGAGCTTCAACACGCATCGTTCGGTCACATAGGTGACATCGCACCCTCGATTCACAGCGCGTCGGCCGCTGAACGTCACATGGGTCACCTCGGGAATGAACTTCGCGATCTTGCCCTCCTGCTCGATGCGCAGCTTGCCGTCGCCGGCGGTCACCCTGAGACCTCCTGCCGTGAAGTAGCCGCTGAACACGATCTTCCGGGCGTTTGCCGTGATATCGACGAAGCCGCCACACCCCGCCGTCAGGTAAGGCCGCGCGGCCAAACGAGAGACGTTGACGTTCCCGTGTGCATCGACCTCGAGGAAGGAAAGCAGCGAGCAGTCGAACCCGCCTCCTTGGAAATAGGTGAACTGCTGCGGCGTCGGGAAGATCGCCTGCGCATTCGCGGCACAGCCGAATGCAAAACCGGTGAGCGGCACGCCGCCCACGGCGCCCTGCTCGATGGCCCAGGTGACGGCCTCCGCCTGCCCTTCCTCGACCAGGATTTGCGGGACCATCGCCGAGATGCCGAAGCCGAGATTGACGGCGCTTTCTTCCGCCAGCTCCAGGGCGGCGCGGCGCGCAATGACCTTGTCAACGCCCCACGGCTCGGGCTGGAACGAGGACAGTGGACGCCGCGTCTCGCCGCTTATAGCGGGATCGTACAAGATTTCGGTTGCTTGCGCTTGTTCCGGATCGACGACGATGTAGTCCACGAGAGTCGAAGGCACATGGACGTGATGAGCTGGTATCGACCCCGCCGCCGTTGTCCGCTTGACCTGGCAGATCACGATCCCGCCTGAGTTACGCGCCGCGAGCGCGAGATCGACCATGCCGAGGACGGCGCCTTCGTGCTCCATCGAGATGTTGCCGCGCTCGTCGGCCGTGGTGCCGCGAATGATCGCAACATGTGGGACGTGATTGGGGAAATGCAGCCAGGAGTCGCCACCGAACTCGACCAGGTGCACGATCTCGCCGCGTGTCGCCGCAGCCTCGTTCATCCTGCAGCCGTTGAGCCGGGGATCGACGAACGTATCGAGGCCGACCTTCGTCAGCACCCCTGCCCGCTTTGCCGCGGCATCCCTCGCCATGTCGTACATGATGCCGGAGGGGATATTGTACGCGGCGATCTCGTTGCGGCCGATCATCTCCCAGATCGCCGGCGACGGGAGCGATGAGGGACCGCTCGGGTATGACCCGGCGAGAATCGCAGATAGCAGTCCCTTCTGGGCCAAATGATCGATCCCTTTGATGCCGTACATGTCGCCCGCCGCAATTGGCGAGAGAACCGTGAGATTGCGGGGGCGGCCCTCGGCCCGGAACCGTTCGCCGATCGCGGCGAGCACGCGATCGGGGCAATTCAATCCCGCAGAGGATCCGACACAGACGACATCGCTATCGCGGACAAGGTTCGCAGCTTCAGTTGCCGTGATGATCTTGTTCTTCACATTCCGTCTCCTGGATGGCACAAATGGTTGGCTTCAGTGGGCCGGTTGCTGCTTGGCGCGAGTGACAATCTGAGTGGGATTGACTAACCTGAGCGCAATGACCAGCCAAATCAGCGTCGTCACCATGTAGACGACGGCCATCGCGTCGATAGACTGAACCGCTCGTACGCCTGCCGCGAAGACCGCGTAATA
This sequence comes from Bradyrhizobium sp. Rc2d, assembly GCF_900099855.1. Classification (NCBI taxonomy): domain Bacteria; kingdom Pseudomonadati; phylum Pseudomonadota; class Alphaproteobacteria; order Hyphomicrobiales; family Nitrobacteraceae; genus Bradyrhizobium; species Bradyrhizobium sp. Rc2d. The sequence continues at coordinate 57,875 of NZ_FNCU01000017.1, forward strand.
GAGCGCGACGACCAGCGTCTGGCTCGTGGGCCCCGCGACAAGGAACGTAAGCTCGAACATGGCGATGGTCCGAACGAGCACGAGCAGCAAGGCAGCCAGAATGCCGGGAAGCAGTAACGGCATTAGCACATGGACGAACAGCTTGAAGGTGTTTGCGCCGAAGACTCGGGCAGCGGCCTCGATCCTGGGATCGATCTGTTCGATGAACGGGATCATCACCAGAATGACAAACGGCACCGTCGGAACGAGATTGGCCGCCACCACGCCCCAGAATGTTCCGGCAAGTCCGGTTTGATAGAGGACGGTGGCAAGCGGGATACCGAAAGTGATCGGCGGCACGATCAGCGGCAAGAGGATGACGAGCATGACCATCTTCTTGCCAGCGAACTCTCGTCGCGCGAGCGCGTACGCCGCCGTGACGCCCAGCAAGCCCGATATGACAACAACCGCGCCGACCACCTCGAAGGTGACGATCAGAACGTCCTGGAGCTGGAATTCGCTCCAGGCCGACGAATACCAGCGCGTCGTCCAGCCGGCAGGAAACCAGGTACCGAGCCATCGAGTGGCAAACGAGCTCGTGACGACGGATGCGATCATGGCAAGCAGGTTGAGAACGAAGAACCCGACAAAAGCCCAGACTGCAGTGATCCAAAGCTTTGAGGAACGCGACGTGTCTCGGATCATGATCTCACCCCTTCGCACCGGTGGCAGGACCGCGATAGAACAGCCCGCGGGTCGCCATCATGCCCACGACGATCGCGAGCTGAACAAAGCCCATAATCATGGCGATCGCCGACGCCATCGAATAATCGTACTCCTCGAACGCGGCTTGATAGGCCGCGATCGAAATCACCCGGGTCTCTCCCGCCGGCTCGCCAAGCAGGATCGCCGATGGAAACACCGAGAACGCTTGGACGAAGCTGAGGCAGAACGTGATCGCGAGCCCGGGCATCAGGATCGGCAGATACACGTGGGTAAATCGCTGCCGTGCGTTGGCGCCGAGCGTAGCAGCGGCCTGCTCGAGCGCGGGATCTATACCGGTCACGTAGGACAGCACGAGCAGAAACGTGAACGGAAAGCCGTTGATGACCAGTGACGCGAAGACGCCCCAATAACTGTGAACGAGGCGCAACGGATGGTCGATCAATCCGATCGCCATAAGAGAGCGATTGAACCAGCCCTGCGGCCCCAGATAGTTCAGGAGTCCCTCGGCGATCAGCACCGTTCCGAGGGTGATCGGAACGACGAGAATTGTCGTCAGCAGCCGCTGCCGGTACATCAGGCGTACCCGAAACGCGACCGGCAGTGAGACCAGGAGATTGACCACGGTGACCGGGATCGACAGAAGCAGCGTCTTCCAGATCGTGCTGTAGAGGTACGGGTCCGTGAAGAAGCGCGTGTAGTTCGACCAGGCTGAACCGGCCTTTGGCTCGAACGACAGAACCAGTCCGTACGCGAACGGGTAGAGAAAGAGGAGCGCCAGCAGAACGAAAGCCGGGATCACCAGCAGCGTCACTGCATCGAAGCCGCGGACAGCAAGCCGTTGACGCAAGTTCGGACCGGACTCGACCTCTTGTTTTTCGGCGATGGCCGTCATCGTCATGTTCGCCTCCCATCTATTCGCTGAAGACGAGGACACGTTCTGGAGCAGCCCGCAGATGGACGCTCGAGCCCAGCTCCACAGCGTGGTCGGACCTGAATACGAGGTCGATGCCGTCCGGAGTGCGGGCGGTTCCTACGAACTCGCGACCTCTGTACTCGATCGTCTCGACCTGAGCGGCGAACGCATTCGCGCCGGCCTCACCGGTCATCAGATCGTCCGCACGGATCGCGGCATAAGCTTCCGATCCATCATGGACCGACGCTCGCATGACGCCGGTCACTTCGCTGTCGCCCACGGCTAGCGTCGCCTTGGCACCGGACTGGCGGATCACCTTGCCCTTGATGCGATTTCGGAAGCCCATGAAGTCTGCGACGTCGATATGGGCTGGCTTTTCATAGAGATCGTTCGGCGTGCCGACTTGGCGAATGACTCCGTCCTTCAGCACGACGATACGGTCGGCCAGAGACAGAGCTTCATCCTGATCGTGCGTCACGTAGATTGTGGTCGCGCCGAGCGTGTTGTGGATCCGCCGGATTTCGGCGCGCATCTCAAGGCGGAGCTTGGCATCGAGGTTCGACAGTGGTTCGTCCATAAGGACCAGCGGCGGCTCGATGACGATCGCCCGCGCGATCGCGACACGTTGCTGTTGACCACCCGAAAGCTGGCCAGGCAGTTTCTGAGCTTGTCCTGTGAGGCGGACGAGCGCCAACGCCTCGTCGACTTTTCGCGATATTTCGGCCTTCGCCACCCCGCGCATCTTCAACCCGAATCCGACATTCTGCTTCACGGTGAGGTGCGGAAACAACGCATAGCTCTGAAACACCATTCCGAAGCCACGCTCTTCCGGCCTCAACGTGTCGATGCGGCGCTTGTCGAGCCAAATGGATCCGCCAGTGACCGGCAGAAGCCCGGCAATACAGTTCAATGTCGTCGACTTCCCGCAGCCGGACGGCCCGAGCAAGGCGATGAATTCACCGCGCCTGACGTTGAGCGTCACGTCCTTAAGCGCGTTCAATGTTCCGAACTCGCGGCGAACCTGCTCGAGGCGGAGCTCGTCGAATTTCTGAAGGGCGATGGTCATGGATTCTGATCCCTTGAACCGATGGCGCAGCTTGTGTGGTGGCCAATATCGAAAGAGCGGAGCTGCCCGTTTCGTCGGGCAGCCCCCAGTCGAGGGAGACTACTTGCGCTTCGCGCCGCCGATTTCCTCGTCCCAGCGCCGGAACGCCGCGACGAGCTGATCGGCCTGAAGCTGGATCTCGAGAGGAGCGGCTCCGATCAGACGATCGTAGTCGGGCCAGCCGAATTCCTTGATCACCTCCTGGCTCTCCTTGGGAGCCATCGCGAGCGTCGAAGCCTTCACGGAGGGACCTGGATAGAAGTAACCCTCGTCGTAAGCGAAGGCCTGCTGCTCAGGCTTGAGCATGTGCTTGAGCAGATCGATGATGACCGGCAATTTCTCTGGCGCGACACCCTTCGGCACTGCGAAGAACATGGCGTCGGAGACCCAGTGGAAGCCATCCAACGCGAAAAGCCCCGCCTCCTTGGGCACAATACCGAGCACGCGCGGGTTGATGTACCAGCCGACCGTGGAGACGATCATGTCCCGTGTTCCGTCTCCGAGCTCCTTCATCGTCTGCCCGGTCCCGGAAGGGTAGTATTCGATGTTTTCACCCAGGGCCTTCAGATAGGCCCAGGTCTTGTCCCATCCCTTGACGGGGTCGGAGGGGTCCTTATCCCCGAGGAGATACGGAAGCCCCATCAGGAAGGTGCGGCCGGGTCCAGAGTTCGCCGGCCTGGCGTAAAGAAACCGGTTCTTGTTCTCGCGCGCGTAAGCAAGCAGCTCATCGGCGGTTTTAGGCACCTTCTTCACTCGGCCCGGCATGTACTCGAACAGTGGGCCCGAGGGCGAATACGCAATCTCCATGCCCTGCCCCTTCGCCAGAGCCTGCATCTTGAGGGCACCTACGTCGTAGATGTCTTCGGGCTTGGGCAGCGCGCCCGCATATTGCGGCAACAGCTCCTGCCATAGCTGCTGCTCGATGCCCGCAAACAGCCCGTCGGTGCCAGTGAGCACAATGTCGATATCGACACGATTGGCTGACTGCTGTGCCTTCAACTTGCTCGCCAGCTCCGGCGCCGGCGCCTTTGTGTAGGCGATCCGCGAGACGAGCTTAGCGTTCTGCTGCCGATAAGCATCAATGGATTTCTGGCTCAGCGCGAGATTGCCGGCGACATCGATCACGTTCAGCGCAACGGGCGACGACGGCATCGGCCCGAGTCCCTGAGCTTTCGCGCCCACAGCCATCAGCCCAAAGGCACCCATTCCAGCTACGACTGTGCGGCGATCTACGCGACGATCCATTGGGCCCTCTCCTGCCTGGTTGCGATGATTTTGCTTGCTTGTTTTACGAGAACGATCTACTAGATCGATCTACTAGACCGATTTAGTAACAGCACTCTTCGGTTTTGGCAAGTGCCAATCGCGACCGGCTCAACGAAACAGATTGGGGAAGGCCTATGAACGACCAGGGACGTCCGCGGGCTTTGGTAACCGGGGCGGGGCGCGGCATAGGGCGCGCTATCGCTCTCGCGCTGTCGGGCGCTGGGTTCGCGGTGGTGGTGAACGACCTGCCGAATTCAACGGATCTTGCCGAAACCGTCGCGGCTATCCGCAGGCAAGGCGGAGACGCAAAGCCCCTCCCCTTCGACGTTTCGAACCTGGGAGATCACGAGCAAGTCGCCGAGGAAGCATGGAATGCCTTCGGCGGCCTTGAATGCCTCGTCAACAATGCCGGAGTCTCCGTGGGGGTGCGGGACGATCTCTTGAAGATGACCCGCGAGAGCTATGACCGGGTCATGGCGATCAACCTGCGGGGACCTTTCTTTCTGACCCAGGAGGTCGCGCGCCGCATGATCCGCGCAAACTCGTCGTCATTCCGCAGCATCGTCACGGTGTCCTCGATCAATGCGGAGTTCGCGTCGATCGACAGGGGCGAATACTGCATCTCCAAGACAGGGCTTTCCATGATGGCCCAGCTCTTCGCGATCAGACTCGCCGAGCATGGCATCGGATCATACGAGATCCGGCCTGGGATTATCCGGACCCAGATGACGGCTGTTGCCCGAGAAAAGTATGACCGCCTCATCGGCGAGGGGCTGACTCCGATCAAGCGCTGGGGCGAGCCCGAGGATATCGGAAGGGCCGCGGCCATGTTGGCGAGCGGTCAGCTTCGCTATTCGACGGGCGAAGTCGTTCGTGTTGACGGCGGCCTTGCGCTCAGGAGCTTGTGATGGCCAGTTCGGGACGCTTCCTATCCGCCGGCGAATACTGGTTCGAGGATCTCGCCACAGGCGATCATTACGAAACCGGGCATCTCGTCGTGACAGACGCCCATATCGTTGCCTTCGCCGGACTGTCCGGCGACTTCTTTGACGTCCACATGGACGACGAGTTCGCCAAGTCCCTGGGCTTTCCTGCGCGGGTCGCGCACGGGCTTCTGGGTTTGGCATTGACGGACGGCCTCAAGAACCGGTCTGCCGTTCGGATCATGGCGATCGCATCACTCGGCTGGAACTGGCGATTTCGGGCGCCGATCTTCGCAGGAGATCGCATCGGAGCAAGCGTGCGGGTCGCAAGCATTCGACTGTCGAGCAAAGGGCAAGGCATCATCGCCCTCGCATTCGAAGTCCTGAAACAGGATGGAACGGTCGTGCAGGACGGAGAAACGACCTTGCTCGCCCGCCGCAGAACATCTCACGAGGAAGGTAGCGCAAAATGACTGTCTTTCGACTCCCCGGTGACGACGGCCGCTTCGACGAATTCGCCATGCCCGCGCCTGCGACGTGGCAAACGGCAAAGCCGAACCAGCCACTGGCCCGCATCGCGTTATCTGCTGGACATGTCGTGTCCAATCCGCGCGCCGACATTTCGCCCATGCGCGATGTCGCCATCGACTTCGAAGCCACCCAGCGTTTCCGAGACTATCTTTGGGATCTCGGCTTGGGCGTCGCCGAAGCCATGGATACGGCACAACGCGGTATGGGACTTGATTGGCCGTCGGCACAAATTCTGATCCGCAACACAGTCGAGAGCGCCAAGGCGCGGCCTGGCGCCGTCGTGTTCTCTGGCGTCGGTACCGATCACATCGATCCGGCTGGAGCGAGCCTTGATGCGGTGCTGAAGGCCTATTCGGAGCAACTTTCGTTCGTTCAAGGAATTGGCGGACGCGTGATCTTGATGGCCAGCCGAGCGCTGGTACGCGCAGCACGGAGTCCCGCCGACTACGTCGAGGTATACAGACGGGTGCTGGCCGAAGCGGACCAACCCGTGATCCTGCATTGGCTTGGCGACATGTTCGATCCGGCCCTTGCCGGGTACTGGGGCCACCACGACGTTGCCGCGGCCATGGACACCTGTCTCGGCATGATTGCAGACAATGCCAAGAAGATCGACGGCATCAAGATTTCACTTCTTGACGAAAAGCACGAGATCGCAATGCGCCGACGGTTACCCTCCACCGTCAAGATGTACACTGGCGACGACTTCAACTATCCTGAACTGATCGCTGGTGACGAACAGGGTTTCAGTCACGCATTGCTCGGAATTTTCGATGCCATCGCACCGGCAGCTTCCGCCGCCCTATTGGCGCTGGGCAACGAGAACCGCGCCGCGGGCACCAAGGCGTTCCGCGAAATCCTCGATCCGACAGTTGCGTTGTCGCGCGAGCTGTTCCGGGCCCCAACCCAATACTACAAGACAGGCATCGTCTTTCTGGCCTACCTGAACGGACACCAGGATCACTTCACGATGCTCGGCGCCCAGCAAGGCGCACGCTCCATCCTGCACCTTTCTCGTGTCTTTCGGCTTGCAGCGTCGATCGGGCTGTTCGCGGATCCCGCCCGCGCAGCGGATCGTATGCGGAGGATATTGGCCCTCCATGGTATGGAGTGACGGAGAAGCTTGACGACTGCCGTCTCCTGTGGATGGTGAGCTAACGGCTATGAGGGGCCGAGATCAAGGATGCTGGCACAGTGGATGCGAAGGTAAAATCCGGTAGCCCTCGACCGACGTTGCTGGACATTGCCAAAGCCAGCGGCGTGTCCAAGGCAACGGTATCCCTCGTCCTGCGGAACAGCCCGAGCATTCCGGAGCGGACTCGCGAAAAGGTTCTGGAAGCGGCCAAAAGCCTCGGCTACGTCTATAATCGTGGAGCCGCGAGCCTTCGCCTGCCCCACACGCGAATGATCGCACTGGCGGTCAATAATCTTACCAACCCCTATTTCGCTGAGATTGTCGCGGCAATCGAGGATGCCCTCACGGCTGAGAACCGCATCGTCCTTATGTCCAACTCGGGCGAATCGGTGGCTCGGCAAAGCGCCTTTATCGATACTGTGCGAGAGTACAATGTCGATGGGCTGCTGATGGTCCCGGCAGTCGGAACCGACGCGGCCTTCATCAACTCGTTGCATGCGCTGCACCTACCCTGCGTGCTTGTCTCGCGCACAGTGCCGGGCGCGAAAGTCGATTTCGTCTCTCCGGACCATCGCGGCGGCATGATGAAGGCGATGGACCATCTCATCGGACTTGGTCACACGCGTATCGGCATGATCGGCTCGAACTCGAATATCTCGACGGGGCGTGATCGTTTCGCGGGCTATCGTCAGGCTCTTGCCAAACATGGCATTCCACTCGAACCGCGCCTAGTGCTATCCGGCGCTGAGACCCGCGACGTGGGGATGGCACAAGTGCTCGAGCTTCTGGATCTTCCTGAACCGCCGACCGCGGTCGTATGCTTCAACGATATTGTCGCCTTTGGCGCCATGCTCGGTCTGCGCTCGCGCAATTTGACGCCCGGCGAGGATTTTTCTGTCGTCGGCTTTGACGACATTGCAGAAGCGACCCTATGGCGCCCGGCTTTGACGACCGTCGCGATCCCAAGGGCCAACGTCGGCAAGGTCGCCACGCAATTGCTGTTGCAGCGCATCAGCAACAGGGATGGGCCATACAAATCAACTCTCATCCCAACAGAGCTGATCGTCCGTGACACGACTTTCCCTCCCCCGGCAAAGCCGCCGAGAAAGCGACGATCCCCCTCCTGACACGCGCTGGCATATAGCCTCACTCGCTCGGTGCGCCTTAGAAGCCACCGGAACGAACGCCAACGCGGTCAACACAAGATAGGCCAGTAGTGGCCTAAGTTAGAGAACCAACTCCATACCTGCCCCTAGCGCCGCGCGCCATCAGATTGGCGTGTCTCGCGACGTTCGGGTGGACCATTGGCGCGAGCACGCCGTGTGTGACTTGAAGCGCCGTGATGGTTTATGCAGGGGTAGCTGCCTTGAGCCGGAAATTGTCCTGAGCCCATGATGCAAATGTAGTCGGCGTCTTGCCTGCAACTTTGTTCGCTAGAGCGATCTCATCGTCGTGTGAGCCCGGGCCCAGGTAGGTATATGTCTCGTAGTAGGCCAGGGTCTCCCCTAACGCGTCAGCGCCGGGGAAGAAGCCTGCGTACACCTCCCGAGGCACTCGGGTGAACGAGAGTTTATGGCCCAACTGCTTCAACGCGCTGAGGAGGTCGTTGAAGCTCAGGAAGTCGCCGACCAACGGCAGATATGCGCCGTTGCGGGTTTCTTCCGGGTGCGCGAACGCGCCGGCCACGATGTCACCCAGCTCGTTGATGTCACCCATGTGAAAGCAGCGTATTGTGGAATCGATCGGCAGCACCCAGCCAAAGCTTCCGTCCTGCTGCTTTTGCGGACCGAATGGTCCCGAGAAGTTCTGGTAGTAGGCAGGCGGCACGACAAAGGTGTAACGCGGAAATCCGGCATCCTTCACAATCCGGTCAACCTTCGCCTTACCCGTGAATTGCGGAAGGTTAAACTTGCCGCCGCTGATCGCCTCGACGTTTGGAAGGGTCGACCAGATCAGATGGTTGACGCCTGCAGCTTTCGCGGCCTGAATTGCCGCTGCCGCCTGCTTGATCTCGTCGTTGCCTTCTTGCCAGAAGTTGGTGACGAGAAAGACGCCGTGCGCGGCTTTCAGGGCCTCTGCAAGCGTCTCTGGCCGTTCCAGATCCGCTGCGACAACTTCGTCGGCGACGCCCTTGTACTTGCCCGGGTCGCGCGAGAGCGCGCGCACATTGAACTGGCCGTCGGCCTTGAGAGCACGCACCACGCCGGTTCCTTGATTTCCCGTCGCACCGAACACGGCGATCACTTTCTTTTCGTTGGATACCATCTGTAGCTCTTCGTTTTCAGGTTGCGGCGCCCGCGCGAACCGCGGGACCGGTCCTCTCGATCATCTCCAGCTACACCTTGCGCCGGATCGAAATTCGTAACAATGCTTCAACAATTGACATCATTCGCCAGGATTTGATCCATATGAGCGATCCCGTGGAAACCGCGGAACTCGTCGCCTTCACCAAAACGGTCGAAGCCAAATCCCTCTCACGTGCCGCTGCCGAGCTGCGCGTCCCGCGCGCGACTGTGAGCCGCCGTCTCGCTCGCCTCGAGGAGCGTCTCGGCGCGCGCCTCCTCCGCCGCACCACGCGAACCCTCGTCCTCACTGATATTGGTGAGGTATTCTATCGGCAGGCCTGCATCGCGCTCGAGGCCGTGCGCCTTGCCGAGCAGAGCGTGCGGATGACGGACGACGTCGTGCGAGGCGATTTACGCGTCTCGGTGCCTCCGATGATGAGCGTTAGCTTCCATGCGATGCTCTGCGAGTTCGCGAGGCGCTACCCCGAGCTGCGCGTCCATGTCCACACGTCGAATCAGCTCGTTGACATCCTCCACGGCGGCTACGACGTCGCGCTGCGTGCCAGCAGCCAGATCCAGCCCGGTCTCATCGCGCGCACGCTCTTCCGCGACCCGATGATCGCCGTAGCGGCGCCCGCATACCTGGCCGATCGCGGCACGCCACGTACGCAACGCGATCTCCGCACTCACCGCTGTCTCCTTGGCTTCGCGCGCGGCGAGCTGCCGGAGACCCACTGGCCAATTGCCTCCGGGGGCAAGCTCCACGTTGACGGCGCGTTCTTCTCGAACGACATCGCCCTGTTGTGCGACGCCGCCATAAGCGGGCTTGGCATCGCGCTCCTCCCGCGTGGGCTCGTGTCGCCGCACTTGGAGAGGGGCGCGCTCGTGCAGGTGCTCGCCGGCCTCGTCGGCGCCGAGTTGCAGATCGCGCTCGTCTACCCTGAGCGCAAATTCTTGCCGCCGCAGGTGCGCGCGTTCATCGAGGCGGTCGCCACCTGGCTACCGCGCGAACTTGCCGCGAACAAGCGCCCATCGCCGCCCGAGCTGTCGGGCGTTGCTGCGAAGAAGGCCGCGCGCCACTCTCCCCGCAAAAGGGGCTTTAGCGCTTAAGAGCTGAGCGCGCTGCTTGTCGCCGATCTGGAAGCCTGGATGCGTGAGAAACGTGCCAAGCTCTCACAGCGCGAGGCGACCGGTTCTCAGTGTCCGCCTCGACGGAAGGGCGTCGTAGGCAACCATATCCACAATCGACCAACGCGAGTATGAGAATAACTCACGTACGCGGTCCTTGAGGCCCGATTTATCCGGGTATGCCACCAACTTCCATCTCGGACCCGCTTACGACGATATTGGGTACAGCCGATGAAGCTCCAGACGCATCCGTCGAGCGAACACGATCGCACAAGATCGTAGATTAGCGCGCAAAATCGTACCGTGGAGCGGGTGAAGGGAATCGAACCCTCGTATTCAGCTTGGAAGGCTAAATTTAGCACTATCAGCTAACTTCACTGTGCGTCACTTGTGCTCACGATTTCAACAGTTTAGACCTCAAACCGGCTTCGCTCAACTTCACTCAAAAACACGCCCGATCTGGGAAATTTGCGTCCGAGTAGCGCCCGAGAAATAGGCCCCTCGGATGGCCCCGAATCGCTCATACTCAACCTAGGGCTGAGGGAGCGCGCAATGCATTTTTTCTATTTGGACGAAAGCGGCTGCAACGGAACCGACCTCATCAATAACGTGCAAGAGCAGCCAATCTTCGTCTTAGGAGGGATATCTGTTCGCGACAAGGGATGGCGGAAAACCTACTCCGAATTTCAAAAGCTGGTCGCCCAGTTCTTCGGCGGCAATCTGCCGCCCGGCTTCGAGTTGCATGCCTCTGAGCTTTTATCACCCAATGGAGAAGGCCCGTTTGCCGGGATCGGCCGCGAAGAACGAAACAAGCTTGCACTCTCCGTGATCGAATTGCTGTCCGACCACAAACATGCCGCCCACTTCATCGCTCTTGATAAGACCAAGATGCACGCCAATGTAGCAGGCGACGAACACAAGGCGTTCGACGCAAGGGTGCCATATCTACTCGCTTACAATTATATTGTCTCGTACATCGAGCGCTTTTGCAAACAACGTTTGGGAAGGTCTGCACGCGGAATGATCATTGTCGACCCAAAGGAGGAGTTTGATCAGAACGTCCAGCAGATCGTCCATTACAGGAGATATGAAGCTCCTCAATCTGCAGCTCTGAAATGGGTTGTCGAATTTAGCTACGCGATCGATTCAAAGCGACACCCGATGATCCAGATAAGTGATCTGGTAATCTTTCTAGTTAGAAAGTTTCTAGAAGTGGAATGCGGCTTCAGAGACGCTTGGCCCGCAGAAGCAAAACAGTTCTATGCACAATGCTACGACAAAATTCAGTCGCTCATCGCATGGAAAGACATCATCCCTCATTCAGGAAAAGCCGAGCAGAGGTGTCATGAGCTTCTCGGTGAAGTGCGAGCACACCATCGCCAGCAATGGCGCCGTCACTACGAGTTCTAGCGTAGAAGTGGAGAGTTCTTTCAGGCCCATGACAGATGAACCGAAGCACAAGACCGGCCTGGACAATGCGCTGTCGCTTGAGGCGACCTACTACTCGGCGCCGATTCCACAGAATATGGCCGTACTCACAATCCTAGGCGCCGTCTTCGACAAGGTGCACTTTCCGGGCGTCGTCATGCCCGTGGATAATTTCGAACAGAAGGAGCTAGATAAGGAGATCGCGCGCATTGAGGCGTTGAATATCACGCACCGGCCGGATGACATCCTCATGCCGATGCTGAAGTTCATCAGGCACGCCAAGACGCTGCAAGGCTTCTGCGTCTTTACCGGCGATCCAGAGAAGCCCTTCGACAATCCGCAGCAGATCTCTGGGGAGATGGTACAGGGGCTGTACGATGCTATCCATGGACCACCCCCACCCGGTTTCTTCCCGCACTTCTCGACGAACCACCATAAGGGGATGCCAGGCAGCGACGAGGCGATCACCTACCCAGGCAGCTATCACTACCTCGCGGGTGCCATCCGCTATTCTGCACAGAACAGCGTCCCGCTCCTAAACGATCTTCCAGGTCTCCCCATTCCGGGGCTCGACGGTTCGGTTCCTGCGGGTGACGCCAAAACCCTCGCGGCGATCATCGCCATCGAATGCACGAAGCTCGTGCTCCCAGAACTCCCGATGCTCCACCCGGAGGATCTGATGGAGTTCAGGGCCGAGAACATCACGACGCTGCGCGCCTTCAGGCGCTCGATGTTGCGCTACGCCAACGACCTAAATAAGCGCCTTTCCGGCATCAAGCCGGAAGAGATCGAGAAGCACACCAAATTCTTCATCGACACGGAGATCGTCCCGGTGCTGGACGAGCTACAGGCCGCCATTAATGCGCCGGCGCGTGCGTGGTGGAGACGCGGAGTCGACTTCGTGAGGGTTATTCCAGAACTTGCGGCTGGCGCCTTCGCGATGGATCCAGCGACGGCCATAGCCAAGGTCTTGACGACCTACGCCGGACAGATGTTCACGGAGATAACCGCGAAGGGCGATCAGCGCGAGGCCCTGAAGCGCAGCGGCCTCTACTACCTTCTACGCCTTCGCGCGTTTCAAGACGAGCGCGCGCTCTAACCGCTGGCCGAGGCTACTCGGCGCGAGTGAACTTTCGCAACTCCCTCTGCGCCGGCTCCCGCTCCTCGTCCGTCTTCGCCTCATCGATGTGCGACTGGAGTATCCGGCGCAGCTTGTCCGGAAGCAGCTCTTTGTCGGTGTCATCCCGGGACGCGCACGTGGCTTTAAGGAATAGGATCTTCTATTCTGGAATCACGACGCTCTCTCACCGGCCAAGGGTCAGGCAGCAACTTGAAAGTCAAAGAGATCGGTCATGCCCTTTCCGGAGATGAGGAGCATTAGCCTGAAACACGGCACGGGCGAAGCCTCGTGGAGTTGCGCTGCGAATGTTGGCGCGTTCGTCGCTGGGCGGGCAGGCGTGGATGCGATTGTCAGGCGCATCGAGACTTGCATCCTTGTTTGGCGCGGGCATGATGAAGCCGCCACCCGTCCATCCATAGGCATGTCTTCTTTGTATACTTTGTCGTCGGCGCAGTACCCGGTGAATTCGTGCGGGTGAAACGTGTGCTGTGGTTTCCCGAAGATGCTGGAAAACTGGCTGACCGGATTCTCGAATAACCAAGACGCACCGGCGATAGCGCCGATCATCCTGCATTGCTCAGCGACAAGCGCCGCCTTCGCCTGAGAGTGTGGATCCTTCTTCCTTTTTCCTCGAACCATCGTGCGCCGCTGACGGCGACATCCGTACACGGCGGAAACCCAAAAACGGCGACAACTCCGCCGCTCGCACGATTGCACCGATGTGGTCGATGGCATCGAGGATGGTCGCCCCCACGCGAGTGATGCGTCCCTCAGTACGGACGCCTCGCGGATGCTGAGGGTCGACTAGCACTGCCTTGTATCCGCCCTCCATCCAAGGCTCGACCATGTGTCCCGTCTTGTCACAGAGAGAAATCACAACGCCAAGATTTGGGGATTCCATATAGAGGGGCCACGTTGGTTCGCTTTGATGTTCGTGTCACGAATTTTATTTGATGAACGGCTTCGCGTGACGAGGTGTAAAAAATTCACAACACGCGGGAGGGAATGCGCCGCTAGCGCGCATCACGTAATCGAAGTTGATGTACGATTCAGTTCGAGATCATCAGCCGAATATTCTGATGATCTAACAACTCAGAGTCGGAAGAGACTGAGAATCATATGCTTTGGAGTTTTTCGCGCCCGACTTGCGCCCGAAGTATCCACAATTTGGTTGTGAAGGGCGATTGACTACCCGTAGGAACTTCATGCAACACATTGAATTGTCGATGATTTTTATGGTGCAACTGGAGCGGGTGAAGGGAATCGAACCCTCGTATTCAGCTTGGAAGGCTGCTGCTCTACCATTGAGCTACACCCGCGACAGGGGCTCCCTAACACGGCCGGACGACGGTCTCAACTGCCGCGACGGTGACTTTTCGCAGCTTGCCGGCCTTACGAACAGGCCTCGGTTCCGGCCGATCGGCCTGCCCTTAACAGCTGCGGCCTTACAACCTATATTGGAATCTCCCGAAACCAACGAAAGGAGGTGATCCAGTGTCTTATCTCAAGCGCTGTCACCTCGCTGGGATCGCCCGCTAAGCTCTAGACAAAGCTTGGCATCGGGGCGCTCTCAGCCCTGGACCAGCGAGCAAGAAATCGGGCGCGACGGGCACTCCCGCCGCGCCTTTTCTTTTCAGCTTTGCCTTGATTGGGAGGGTCGAGACCGCCCGCCGGCTCAGCTCGCGCGAAGCCGCTCACGGAATGCCACGGAGGCAATCAGCATGCCGACGCACCAAGCCATGACGGCGCGGTGGGGCTCTCCGGAGAGGAGCACAGTGAAGATGCTCGCAAGCAGGCACGGCGCGATCGCCTTGCCGGTCCGGCTCGCGAGCGAGAGCAGGAACGGCATCGCCGCGATCGATATATGCAGGACGTCCATGTTGAACCACGGTCTCATCGACGGCTTTAGAAGCCGCAGATGTTGAGCGCACGCGGGCGTTTGCCGCGCCGGCTCTCCACGATCCGCTCGCCGCCGTTCTCGGCCGAGCTGCCGTAATAGCGGTGATGGCCGGCCTGGTCGTGCAGATCGGCCGGCTCCGATTGCCCCGCCCGACGCGCGTCGCAGATGATCTTGATGGTGTGACCCGACATAGCCGCCTCCAGCAAAAACCTTGTTGTTTGTGGTCATCAGTCGCGATCAGTTCCGGCGGCGTTCACACGGCATGGCCGCAATCGGGTTTCAGGACGGTTTCGTCGCTTGCTCGCCGCGCAATATTTTGCTTCGGGATTGTCGGCACGGGCTGCCGTGCTACGTCCTTGGGGCTTGCGCAGAAAAAAGAGGTGACGATGCTGTACGCCATCCTGGCCTATCACGTGGAAGATGAGGTCTTGTCCTGGACGCCGGAGGAGGACGCGGCGGTCGTCGCCAAAGTCATCGAGGTTCAGGCGCCCCTGAGGGCAAGCGGACAGTTTGGGCCGGCGGCCCGTCTGGATGAGACCCGAAAGGCCCGCACCTTGCGGGGCCCCGGCGCGGGCATGGTGCTGGACGGCCCGTTTGCCGAGACCAAGGAGCAGCTTCTGGGCTTTCACCTGATGGAATGCGCCAGCGAGGATGAGGCGATCGCGGCGGCGCGGAAGCTGCGTGCGGTCAACCCGACGGCGGTCTACGAAATCCGGCCGGTCAAGCTTTACGTGCCGGCCGACGGGTTCGGCGCGACATCCCCGTGAGGTGCCGCTTACGGGTCTAGCTCACCGCGCGATGGTGAAGCGCTGGATCACGAGCCCGCCAAAGGCGATGAACCAGACGAAGGGCGCGACATGCGGCGCGAAAGCGGCAACGATCGTGCCCGGAATGAACACGAGCAGCGGAAACATCGAGGCCATGATCTCGTGGCGCCAGCCGCCCAGGATGGTCCACCACAGCCAGGCATTGAGGCCGGCGATCGCGGTCAGGTGCAGGCCGTAGAGCACCGCCACCGCGTTGCTCATGCCATAATTGGTGTAGAGGCCGTTGGTCACCGGCAGCAGCACGATCGAGAGCAGGAAGAACAAATTGAGGATCACCGCGCCGCGGCTGCCGATGGGCTGGCGCGCAAGGCGCCGGTGATGGCTGATCCAGAACACGCCGGCGATGATGAAGCTGAGCGCAAAGCCGGCGAGCTTACCGGAATAGACATGGGCAAGCTCGCTCCAGCCGGGGGCGCTGGTGAACACCGCGGCCTTGGGCAGGTCGTAGGCGAGCAGCGTCATGGCGACACCAAAAATGGTGTTGCTGAGCGATTCCAGCCGCCGCATCTCGAACTGGTCGGGCTTGAGCTCGGTCATGCCAGGGACGCGTTCCTCGGGCTGGAACTTCGGGCCGTCTTTCCCCCTAAATCCTAAACCCGGTTTCGTCCAGCTGCATTGCGATTCGCGACGGGATCGCCGACTCTCCCCCTTTCACCGGGGCGATTCGTGGCGACATATCTGGACACGCTCAATGCGGAGCAGCGCCGCGCCGTCGAGCATGGCGTGGCCGAAGGCGCGACCGTGGGCGCTCCCCTGCTCGTCATTGCCGGTGCCGGCTCCGGCAAGACCAACACGCTCGCCCACCGCGTCGCGCATCTGATCGTCGCCGGCGCCGATCCGCGCCGCATCCTGTTGATGACATTCTCCCGCCGCGCCGCGGCCGAGATGGCCGGCCGCGTGGAACGCATCGCCCGAAAAGTGCTGGGCGAGAACAACGCCGCCATCATGCGCGATGCGCTCACCTGGGCCGGCACCTTCCACGGCATCGGCGCGCGGCTCTTGCGCGAATATGCCGAGCGCATCGGCGTCGATCCCGCCTTCACCATCCACGACCGCGAGGACTCCGCCGACCTGATGAACCTGGTCCGGCACGAGCGCGGCCTGTCGAAGACCGAGAGCCGCTTCCCCGCCAAGGGCACATGCCTGTCGATCTACTCCCGCTGCGTCAACGCCGAGATGGAGATCGAGAAGGTGTTAGGGGTGCATTATCCCTGGTGCGCCGGCTGGGCCGCCGAGCTGAAAGGCCTGTTCGCGGCCTATGTCGAGGCCAAGCAGGCCCAGCATGTGCTCGATTACGACGATCTTCTCCTCTACTGGTCGCAGATGATGAGCGATGCGCTGATCGCGGAAGAGATCGGCGGCCGCTTCGATCACGTGCTGGTCGACGAATACCAGGACACCAACCGCCTGCAGTCCTCGATCCTGCTGGCGCTGAAACCTGATGGACGCGGGCTCACCGTGGTCGGCGACGACGCACAGTCGATCTATTCGTTCCGCGCGGCCACCGTGCGCAACATCCTGGAGTTTCCGCAGAGCTTCTCGCCCCGCGCCGAGATGATCACGCTCGACCGCAACTACCGCTCGACCCAAGCGGTGCTGGCGGCGGCCAACGGCGTCATCGGCCTTGCGCGCGAGCGCTTCACCAAGAATCTCTGGACCGACCGCACCTCGACGCACAAGCCGCAGCTCGTCACCGTGCACGACGAGGCCGACCAGGCCCGCTACATCGTCGAACAGGTGCTCGTCAATCGCGAGCAAGGCGCGCTGCTCAAGCATCAGTCGGTGCTGTTCCGGACCTCCTCGCATTCCGGGCCGCTGGAGATCGAGCTGACCCGCCGCAACATCCCCTTCGTCAAGTTCGGCGGGCTGAAATTCCTCGATGCCGCGCACGTCAAGGACGTTCTGGCCCTCTTGCGCTTCGCCGAAAACCCGCGCGACCGCGTCGCGGGCTTCCGCATCCTGCATCTGTTGCCCGGCATCGGACCCGCAACCGCGCAGCGCGTGCTGGACCAGATGGCGGAGAGCACCGATCCGCTCGCCGCGCTCGGCCAGCTTCCGGTGCCAGCTCGCGCCGGCTCCGATTGGACCGACTTCGTCCGCACGACCCAGAATTTGCGCTACTCGGAATGGCCGGTCGATCTCGAACGCGTGCGGCTGTGGTACGAGCCGCATCTCGACCGCATCCACGAGGATGCCGAGACGCGGCGCGCCGATTTGATGCAGCTCGAGCAGATCGCGAGCGGATATGCCTCGCGCGAAAAGTTCCTGACCGAGCTCACGCTCGATCCACCCGATGCGACCAGCGACAAATCCGGGCCGTCCCTGCGCGACGAGGACTACCTGATCCTCTCCACCATCCATTCCGCCAAGGGCCAGGAGTGGAAGTCGGTGTTCGTGCTCAACGTCGTCGACGGCTGCATGCCGTCCGACCTCGGCGCCGGCACCAGCGCCGAGCTCGAGGAGGAGCGCCGCCTGCTCTATGTCGCGATGACGCGCGCCAAGGACGATCTCCACCTCGTCGTTCCCCAGCGCTTCTTCGTCCACGGCCAGGCCGCCAAGGGCGACCGCCACGTCTACGCCTCGCGCACCCGCTTCATCCCGGAGCAGCTGGTCTATCTGTTCGAGCGCACCGCCTGGCCGAAGGCCGCTGCCGGCGCGGCGCGCACCGCGGCGCAGGGCCCGAAGATCGATATCGGCGCGAAGATGCGCGGGATGTGGCGGTAAACACAAGAGGCCAGCCTCGGGACCTGGCAGAGTAGCTCGAACAACAGAGGTCCGACATGAAAGCCGTCGTCGTCGAGCAATACGCCCCGATCGATCAGATCGAGCTGAAGGAGATTTATCCGCCCGTCATGGAGCCGGGACAGTTGCGCATCCTGGTGGAGGCGACGGGAATTGGCTTTGTCGACGGCTTGAAGATCGAAGGGCGCTATCAGACCAAAGATCCCTTGCCCTTCATTCCCGGGACGGAGTTCGCCGGGATCGTGAGCGAAGCGCCTGGCAGGCCGGGTGGCTACCAGCCCGGCATGCGCGTGATGGGAATGACGCGGTCGGGCGCGCTCGCCGAAGAGATCGTCGTCAACCCCGAAGCGGTCTACCCCTTGCCGGACGGCATCGCGCCCGAAGTCGCAGCGTCGTTTCGCGCCAATTATCTGACCGCGCTCTACGCCCTGAGCGCGCGAGCCATGCTGTGCGCAGGCGAGCAACTGCTCGTGCTGGGTGCGGCCGGCGGCACGGGAATCGCGGCAATCCAGGTTGGCAAACTGCTTGGCGCGCGCGTCATCGCAGCGGCATCGACATTGGAGAAGCGCGAATTCGCGCTAGCCCACGGCGCCGACGCAGCGATCGATTATACGCAGGCCGGCTGGCGCGACACGTTCAAGGAATTGACGGGCGGACATGGCGCCGACGTGATCTTCGATCCTGTCGGGGGCGAGATCTCAGTACAGACCTTTCGATCCATCGCCTGGCGCGGGCGCCATCTCGTGGTCGGGTTTGCTGCCGGCGCCATCCCCGCACTGCCGTTCAATCTGCCGCTGCTGAAAGGCGGCGCTTTGCTCGGTGTCGACCTCGCGCAGATTCCGGTGCGCGAGCCCGACGTGCAGAAGCGCCTGATGTCGCAACTGACGGGCTGGCTCGCCGACGGCCAGCTGAAGCCCGTGGTCGGTCGCGTCTTCGCGCTTGAGGATTTCCGGGACGCGTTCAGGACCATGCAGACGCGCGGGGCGCTCGGCAAAATGGTCGTGCGCATCGCGAAATAGCACGCACAAACGGACACCGGACGAAGATGCCCGTGATGCGGCGGCAACTACGCGTTCAGCCTGTCGAACTGGACCCTGCCCGCCTTCATCACCAGCGGAATGTGCTCGCCCTGGCCGAGCAGGCAGGAGACGTCGCGCAGCGGATTGCCGTCGACCACCAGAACGTCCGCGATGGATTCCGGCACGATCCGGCCGAGCTTGCCTTCCATGCCGAGCACCTCGGCGCCGATCAATGTCGCGCTGGCAATGACGGCGCGCGGCCCGAGAATCTCGGCGCGGATGCGGAATTCGTCGCTCTGGAGACGCTGGGACGGTCCAAGCAGGTCGCTGCCGAATCCCATCTTGACGCCGGCGTCGCGATAGATCGCGAGTGAACGCAGACCGGCGTCGCGGACATCGGCGATCTTGGCCACGCTCTCGGGCGGCAGACCGTATTGGGCGCCCTCGTTCGCCAGCGCCTCATAGGTGACGAGCGTCGGCACCACATAGGCGCCCTTCTCGGCCATCAGGCGCGCGGTCGGAGCATCGACCAGATTGCCGTGCTCGATCGTGCGCACGCCGCAGCGAACGGCGCGCGCGATGGCAGCAGCGGTGTAGGCATGGGCCAGCACATAGGTCTGGCGCCCGCGCGCCTCCTCGACGATGGCGCGGATCTCGTCCTCGGAGTAGCCGAAGGCGCCGACCGGATCGGTCGGCGAGGCGACGCCGCCGGACGCCATGATCTTGATCTGGTCGGCACCCATCTGCAGCTCCTCGCGCGCCGCCTTGCGCACGCCGTCGACGCCATCGGCGACGCGTGCCAGCGCGCCGACACGTACGCAGCAGGGACACGGCGCGTCGCTGGCGAGGTAGTCCGAGCGCGCCCGCATGTCGCCGTGGCCGCCGGTCTGGCTCAGCGCGCGGCCGGAGACGAACAGCCGCGGGCCGTCGGTCAGGCCGGTCTCGATCGCCTGTTTCAGCGCATGGCCGGCGCCGCCGGCATCGCGGACGGTGGTGAAGCCCCGCCGGAGCATGCCCCGCAGCAGTAGCGTCGAGCGCAGCGTCACCAGCACGTTCGGCATGTGCACCTGTTGCGCCAGATTGAGCTCGACCGCCACCGCATGAACATGCAGGTCGATCAGGCCGGGCATCAACGTCTTGCCCTTTAGATCGATCGTCCGATCGGCCGAGACCTGGAGCGGCCGGTCGGAGACCTCCTTGATCAGATTGTCCTCGACCAGCACGTGATGTCCCCCCAGCAGGTCCGGCCGGAGTGGATCGAGCAGAGCGGCATTCGTGAAAAGCGTGCTGGGCATGGTCGTTTCCTGTCTGGTCAGGACTGTATGAGCAGCGCGGGCAGCGCGAGCTGGGCAAAGGGAAGACACGCCGCAACGTCGTCCTCGCGATACCAGCCTGACTCGTGGAGCAGGTTGAGCGAGCCGAGCGTGCGTCCGCGCCAGCGCACGGGCATATTGAGCACGCTCTCGCAGCCGAGCGAGGCGATCAGCTCGTGGTCGGGAAAGACGTTACGCAAATCATCCTGCGTGCGGCCGATATAGGCCTCGCCGCGATCGAGAACGGCCTCGGTCCACGGGCCCGGCGCCAGGCGCTTGCGTTCACCGGTCGGATACGGGCCGGGGAGATTGGAATAGACCCGCGCTGCTTCGCCGCTGTCGCCGTCATAGGTCAGGATCGTGAACAGTTTGTGCCCAATCGCCGATTTCAACGCGGCGTCCAGCGCCGAGAACAGCGCATTCGGCTGCTCCACCCTGCCCTGCGCGGCCGCTACATTGCAGAGCAGCGGATCGGCCTGGCGTCTCGCCTTCCTCATGCGACTTCACCCGCCGCAATCTCTTCCAGTGAGCGGCCGCGCGTCCGCACGCCCATCAGGACGACGGTCAGCGCGCCGATCAGCAGAACGCTGGTGGTGATACCGAACACGCCGGCAAAGCCGAAATTGGGATAGAGATAGCCGACCAGGATCGGCGAGACGATCGCGCCGATGCGGCCGATCGCGGAAGCGAGGCCGGCGCCGGTGGTCCTGACCGGCGTCGGAAACACTTCCGCCGTATAGGCATAGACGCCCGCATAGGTGCCGTTCATGAAGAACGACAGGCAGATGCCCGCGAGCATGATCTGCTGGTCGCTGTGCGCGAACGCGAGTCCGAGCGCGCTGGCGCCGCCGAGCACCATGTAGGACGCGATCGTCGCCTGCCGGCCAACGCGCTCGTTGAACCAGGCGGCGCTGAAATAGCCGGGTATCTGCGCGCAATAGATCGCGATCGAATAGGCGAAGCTCTTGGTGATGCTCATGCCGTTCTGGACCAGAAGGCCGGGAATCCAGACGAAGAAGGAATAATAGCTGAAGGTGATCGCCAGCCACATGATCCAGGTCATGATGGTGATGCGCGCCTGGCGGCCGGCGAGCAGCGCGGCGAAATTGGCCAGCAGCGTTCCCCCGGCGACGGGCGGACTGACCGCATCGACAACCGGCTGCGACAGCGCGTGACCCTCACGGGCGAAGCCGGCTTCGATCCTGTCCAGCACGGCTTCGGCTTCCTTGCTCCTGCCCCGGCTTTCCAGCCAGCGTGGCGATTCCGGCAGCGCCCTGCGCCACCACAACAGCATGACGACCGGCACGGCGGTGATCACCAGCACGATGCGCCAGCCGTTCTCATAGGCGGGAACGATGAAGTAGCCGAGCAAGGCCGCCGCGACGAAACCGAAGGAGAAGAAGCCGGCCAGCGCGCCGGTGAAGCTGCCGCGGAAGCGCCGCGCGACGAACTCGGCGAGATAGGGCGCGATGATCGCGCTCTCGGCACCGGTGCCCATGCCGGCGACGACGCGGGCGGCGAAGAAGGATGGCCATGTGTCGACCGCCGCGCTCACGATCGATGCCGCGCAATAGAGCGCCAGCGCCGACATCATCACCGCCCGGCGGCCTATCAGGTCGCCCAGCGTGCCCGCCAGCAACGCGCCGAACAGGAAGCCGATATAGGTGCTGCTGCCGAGCACGCCGATCTCGACGCTCGACAAATTCCAGGCGGTGCGCAGCACCGGCAGGATGAACGCGAGCACGGCCGCGTCCATCGCATCGAACATGTAGCCGAGCCCGCCCATCAACAGCAGATGCGTGTGGAAGCGCGCGAATGGAAGGCGCTCGATGCGCGCCGATATCATCGACATGAAAGTCCCCCTCGATTGTCACGGGCCCGGCGCGCCGCTCGGGAGGGGACCATAGACAAAGTGACATTATCGTCATAATTTATAATTATGATTTGATATATCACTGCGGTGAATGTTCGTGTCGTTCCGCGCGCTCGACCTCAACCTCCTGAAAGTCTTCGAGGCGCTGATGACCGAGGGCAGCGTCACGCGCGCTGCAAATGCGTTGCGGATGACCCAGCCCGCGGTCAGCAACGCGCTCGCGAGGCTGCGCGACGCGCTCGGCGATCCCCTGTTCGTGCGAGCCGGCACCGGTATCCGCCCGACCCAGCGCGCCGTGGTACTGTGGGAGCCGATTGGCGAGGCCCTGGAAAGCGTGCGCGGGGCGCTCGACGAGCAGGTGTTCGATCCTGCACGTGCACAGACCGAATTCAGCCTGTCGATGTCGGACTACGTCTCATCGCTGGTGATGCCGAACCTGCTCGGCCATCTCGGCAAGGTTGCGCCGAAATCGCGCGTCCACACCGTGCCCAATACTGTCGTCGAGATCGCCGACCAGCTCGAGGACAACAGGGTCGATTGCGTGCTCAGCGTCTATGTCAACGAAGCGCAGCAGCCGGCCGCCATCCGCTCGCGCTCACTGTGGACCGTCGACTATGCCTGCTTCATGCGGCGCGGCCATCCGCTCGCGGCCCAGAAACGGCTGAGCACGCGGACCTTCCTCAACGCGGGGCACGTCGATGTGAGTCTCGCCGGCAAGACCTTGCCGTCCTACGATCTCTTCCTGGCCTCGCGTGGCCTATCGCGCAACCTGGTCGCAACCGTCAATCACTACAGCGCCGCCTACGAGGTCGTTCGCCAGTCCGACCTGATTGCCGTGCTGCCGAGCGACCTGCGCTCGCAATCCCGGCACGCACCGTTCCTGCACGCCATGCCGCTTCCGCTTCGCGCGCCGCCGCGCATCGTCAGCCTGTTCTGGCACCAGCGCAACGACACCGTGCCGGCGCAACGCTGGCTGCGCGAGACGCTGGTCGGGATGTTCGCCGAGGCCGACTGAACACGCACCTAACACCCTCCAAAAAGGAAACGGTGCGTTTCTCGAAGCAGCATTGTTGCGCTGGCATTAGCGGCCTAGCTCCACCGCAAACGATCCCTCCCTCAATGACAGGCGCCTGTTGCGCCCGCAGAGACCTCATCGATGACCGCACCGCTCGAATTTGGACTGGATACCTTTGGCGACGTCACCAAGGACGCCTCCGGCGCGATGCTTTCGCATGCGCAGGTGATCCGCAACATCCTCGACGAAGCCGTGCTGGCCGACGAGCTCGGTCTCGACTTCATCGGCCTCGGCGAACATCACCGCGCCGACTTCGCGATCTCCTCCCCCGAGACCGTGCTCGCGGCCATCGCATCGCGCACCAAGCGCATTCATCTCGGCTCGGCGGTGACGGTGCTGAGCTCGGACGATCCGATCCGCGTGTTCCAGCGCTTTGCGACGGTGGATGCGCTCTCGAACGGGCGCGCCGAGGTGATCCTCGGCCGCGGCTCGTTCACCGAATCCTTCCCGCTGTTCGGCTTCGACCTGCGCAAATACGAAGAGCTGTTCGAGGAGAAGCTCGACCTGTTCGCCGCGCTCTTGTCGCAGCAGCCGGTGACCTGGGAGGGCAAGCTGCGTCCGCCGCTGCGGGATCAGCTGGTCTATCCGCCGGTCGAAAACGGCACGCTCAAGACCTGGATCGGCGTCGGCGGCAGCCCGCAATCGGTGGTGCGCGCCGCGCATTACGACCTGCCCCTGATGCTCGCGATCATTGGCGGCGATCCAGCGCGCTTTGCACCCTACGTCGAGCTCTATCACCGCGCGTCTAGGGAGTTCGGCCGCCCGGCACAGCCGATCGGTGTGCATTCCCCCGGCTATGTCGCCGAGACCGACGAACAGGCGCGTGAAGAGTTGTGGCCCGATTACAAGGCCATGCGCGATCGCATCGGCAAGGAACGCGGCTGGCCGCCGATGGGCCGCGACGAGTTCGTCAGCGAAGCCGAGCACGGCTCGCTCTATGTCGGCTCGCCCGAGACCGTTGCGCGCAAGATCGCCAAGACGGCGAAGACCCTTGGCATCTCGCGCTTCCAGCTGAAGTATTCGGGGGGGCCATTGCCGCACGAGAAGCTGATGCGCAGCATCGAGCTTTATGGGCGCAAGGTGGTGCCGATGGTGCGGGAGATGATCGGGTAAGTCTGCCTTTGGTCTACGACGTCGCGCCCGGCTTCATCAGCCCGAGCCTGCTTGCGCCGACATAGAGCGAGAGCACGGCGGCGTTGGAGACGTTGAGGCTCTTGATCTCGCCGGGCATGTCGAGCCGCGCCACGACGCTACAGGTCTCGCGGGTCAGCTGCCTGAGGCCCTTGCCTTCGGCCCCTAACACCAGCGCCAGCGGCTCACGCAGCGCGACGTCGCTGAGATCCTCACTGCCCTCGCTGTCGAGCCCGACGGTCTGAAAGCCGCGCTCGTTCAGCGCGGTGAGCGCGCGGGCGAGGTTTTGTACGGTGATGAGCGGCACGAGCTCGAGCGCACCGGAGGCTGCCTTCGCGAGCACGCCGGTGGCTTCCGGACTGTGACGCGCGGTGGTGACGATCGCCTTCACCGCAAAGGCCGCGGCGGAGCGCAAGATGGCGCCGACATTGTGGGGATCGGTGATCTGGTCGAGCACCAGCACCATGCCTTCCTGCTTCAAGGTCTCGATGTCAGGCGAAGGCAGCGGATCGGCTTCCGCAAGCAGGCCCTGATGCACGGCGTCTGGCGACAGCAGACGGTCGATCTCCTGGGGCCGGACGATCTCGGGGGCGATGCGGGTTGCGATGTTTTCGTCCGCGAGCCGCCTTGCGGCGTTCTCGGTCAACGTCAGCTTGCGGATCCGCCGCCGGGGGTTGGCGAGCGCCATCGTGACGGTGTGCCAACCATAGAGGATGACAGGCCCGTCGGGGTGCGAATCGCGGTCGCGCCATTCCGGCCGGCCGGCCGATTTCCCGGGCCTATTGAAGGGCTTAGCCCCGCCGCGAGCCCCCTTGGGGCCGAATTTTCGATCCTTCATGGGCTCGCTTGTGTCACGGGTCCCGGAATATGGCAATTTCGGTGCCTTCAGAGGCGATTTTAGCTGTTCGCCTCGGTTGACTTTGCCCCACTGCTTCGCCCATAAACGCGCCCGGTCGCGCCCCGATCCGGGTTGTCGCGGCCTTCACGTTCCATGGCCGTCTTCGGTCCGCCGGCAAGGTCCGGCCCGATTGTGCTGCCGTCGAGCGGGGGAGTGTCCCGAGTGGCAAAGGGAGCTGACTGTAAATCAGCCGCCTCATGGCTTCGCAGGTTCGAGTCCTGCCTCCCCCACCAGCCTTCGCTCGCTTCGCGAGCTTCGGCTGGGCAAGCCAACCTAGAACATCATTATGCGAAGCGAGCGAAGGCTGCCACGCCGTAGCCGGCAGGCGGGCTGACGGCCAAAAGCGCCGATCGCCACTACGCTCACGCCAAAAAAGCAGAACGCCCGTCCGCATCACGCGAACGGGCGCCTCGTCGGCTCAACCGATCAGAGATCAGTAATAGCGGCGCAGCACGCGGTGACCGCCGTAATACGGCGCGTGGCGATGAGCGTAGCCGTAGCGCGGACCGTAGCCGTAGTGCACGCGCGGCAGATAGCCGTAGCGCGGCCCATAGCCGTAGCGATACGGACGATAGTACGGGCGGTGATAGCGATAAGCGGCACGATAGCCGTAGCCATAGCCATAATTGGCGGGCGCGACGACCGCGTCTTCACGATAGGTCGGATACGGCGCGAAGGCGCCCGGGCCTGTGTAGGTCGGCCCCTGGTTGACGTAATAATACTGCGTGGTCGGCTCGGCGAGGCGCTCATAGGCTCCATAGCCATAGCCGTATCCATAACCATAGCCGCCGCAGCCGGTGTTGCAGCCGGAATAGACCGGCGCAACTGGCGCGCACGTGGTGAAGCCGCAGGCCGCGGCGGGCGCGGTAGCGACGAACATCACGGCAGCCGCCGCGACCAGTCCCGAAATCATTTGACGCATTACTCTCTCCTGTTGATTTCCGTTTTTTGGCTTTTCACGTTTGCTAACCCGGCGGCTTGCCGGGGATCTCTGTATGCGGCCGTGGCCGAGGGCGCCGAGGATGGTCGTTGATCTCGGGCGCGAGGATCACCGGCGGCGGATCGACGGGCACGTCCATCTGCGGCGGCAGCGGCGCGGACGACGCGCCCCAGCTCTGGTGGTAGCTCTCGGCCGGCTTGGGCAATTTGCGGTTCGCGGGCGGCTCGACCTCGAGCCGGCCGTAGCCGGGCCGCAGGCCCAGCGTCGGATAATAATGGCCGACGTCGTCGGGCTGCCGCTCGGCGATATAGCGCCCGCCATAGATCGTCGGCTGCACCTGCTGGTTCTTGCCGAGGCCCCAGACACCCTCGACGACGCTGTAGGACGCGTCGATATTGTTGATGATGATCGGCACGCCTGGACGGCCGGGAACGACGATATCGAAGCCGCCGTCGGCAAGCGCCGTCGCAGGCAGTCCGATCAAAAAGGCAGCGAGCGCAGCGCGCATGAGAGGCCCCGGTTATCCGGCGACAACCTATCCGATAGCGACGCAGAGAGGGTTAAGGCCCGCTCACCAATTTCCGGTAAGCCTAATGTGCAAGGATTGCGCGCTGCTCAAATGCTGCAAAGCGCACTAGCGAAGCGTTAACGGCATCGAGCGCACCGGCCGGAACCACCCGTATGCTCACATCCGTTTGACCGTCCAGCTGCGAAAATCGACCGGTTTCACCGGAACGTCCGGCGCGCTCGGCATTTAGCCCCGTTCAACCACAACGGGAGCCAACAATCATGAATATCAAACTCCTCGGCGCCGTCGCGATCGCGACCACCACCCTCGCGGGCCCCGCGATGGCACAGGCGGTGGTCAACAATCCTGCCCGCTGCTCGGCCCAGTTCCCGAATGCCAACTGCCAGAACCTCGGACCGGGAAATCCGTACACCGACAGGGGTTATCGCCATCGCCGCATGTCCTATCGGCAGACCAACAACGGCGACTGGAATAACGATTGGAACAGGAGCCGCACCGGCTTCTGGCCGACCGATGTCGCGGCGGGCGTAGCCGGTGCCGCGATCGGCACCGCGGGCGCGATCGCAACAGCTCCGTTCCGCGCCTGGGACAATTCCTACGCCTACGATCGTTCGTGGGACAATCGCGGCTGGGACACCCGCACCTATGCCCAGCGTAACGGCTTCGTCTGCACGCCCGGCACCTGGTTCAAAGGCGACGACGGCCGCCGGCACATCTGCCAGTAAACGGCTCACATCGAACGCGACCCATCAGGCGGCCCGCAAGGCCGCCTGATTCATGTCTTGCGACGACGATCGCGGTTCTGGCACTTTCCGACCAAGTCTGATATTGCGGCGCGCAAGGGTGGACGGCGGGGTGGACGGCCCCGGCATGTGCCGGCCCTGCCCGCTTTCTCAGGCGTCGCCGGCTTAGCTCAGCGGTAGAGCAGCGGTTTTGTAAACCGAAGGTCGGGGGTTCAATCCCCTCAGCCGGCACCATTGGTTTAGCTGACACCGCGTCGTGGCCTGACGTGCTATGTCGAACCTGCAATCGACCCGGGCGGCAAAGCTTCCTCCGCGACCGCGGATCGAAGCCTGTCAATTGCCACGGCTCCTTATTCATCGGCGACCACCGCAAGAACTAAATCATCGGTTTGCCGTTATCCTTGAGCTATAGAGCCGTCTCGCGGAGGTCTAGCGATGGACCCGAATGATCGGGTAGCCTTAGCCCTATCCGCTGTCGCCTTGGCCATCGCCATTGTGGTTGCATCGACAGTCACGTTAGAGCGCGTCAATACCCGTACCGCCAGCAACGACGCACCTCCCGGAACGGTAGGACTCGCCAGGCCTCACCCGCCGCTGGACCGTGCTCCCGGTGAACCGATACAGACGTCAGGAGCGCCGTCCAACGCAAGTCATCAGCAGCGTCCTTGACCGAACACCGGCCGCGCCGGCACCAGGACTCGATGCCTGTGCCTCAGCTTGAACTCTTGCGCGCGCTGCCCTGTTCGAAGTGCGCGACGCCGGCGCCGGCGATTTCGACCCAAGCATGTTTCGATTGCTCGAACACCGATCTGACGGGCGCCGGAAAATCCGGATCCGCGATGGCGCCGACGGCAACGCCGATCATGTCAGGCAGATTGTCAGCTTTCCAGCAGACCGTCGAGCCGCAGTCGGCGCAGAAATAGAAGCGGACCTCGCCGCCGCTTGTGGCGGCGCGAGCGTACTGCTTCGGCGCGCCGGAGATCGTGACGTCTTCGACAGGGTAGAACGCACCGACGCCGAACGGCGCTCCGGTTCGCCGCTGACAGTCGATGCAATGACAGGCCGCGACCAGCCTGGTCGGTCCCGGAAGCGAAAGTGAAACAGCACCGCAACTGCATCTGGCATCAATCATCGGACATCCTCCAGCTGCCAGAGCCCGAGGCTCTTGTCGCGCCAGCCGCCACCGCCCTCGTCGCAACGCTCGTTGATCAGCGCGTGCGGCGCCGGCCAGGCGAACGGCGGCTTCTCCATATTCAGCGCGCGCCAGTCGCCGTCCTCGCAATCGCGATTTGCATCCCATTCCGGAAAGGTGGTGGCCAGCAGGAAGCGCGCGCCGCTCTCCCGGAATCGCGCGAGGGTACGATCGATATTCGCAAAGCTCAGATGCACCAGACAGTCCCGGCAGAGAATGACATCCGCACGCGGCAGTGCATCGCGCGTGATGTCGGCAACGAGAAACCGGCCCGGCGACCCGCCGCCTGCCACACGCCGGCGGTTGGCCTCGATCAGCGACGGCACGATGTCGATGCCGGTGTAATCGACATCGAGCTTCAGGCGGCCGATCCATCCGGCATCGCCGCAGGGCGCATCGAGCAGCGAGCGCGCGCCGAGCCGTTGCAGCAGTGGAGCAAGCGTCTCCCGGATCGCGGCGGTCGCGGGGTCCTCCGAGCCGAGGCCCGACACCGAGGTGGCCGCGCCCCAGAGGTTGGTCCGCTCGATCCGCTCGAACCGGGCGGCGAGATCGAGGCCGGCGAAATTCTCGCGGTCGGCGATGAAACGTTCGTGGGCGAGCACGGGAGGACGATTGGAGATCATCGGACTGGGCTCAAATCAAGTCGCGAGCCCAGTGTACAGGCGATCCGCCGCGCCCGTCATCGCCGCGTGCTATCCGATCCAATCGTTTCGGAGATGGCCGGTCCGATAGGGCCGGACAGGAACCAAAGCCGTGCGTCGTTGGTTCTCGACCCATGCGGATCAGGGAAGAAAACCGAAACATGTTTTTGCTGGCAACGGTGACGCTGTGCTGTGGCGCCGTGGCCGGCACAGTTGCGCTGT
This sequence comes from Bradyrhizobium sp. Rc2d, assembly GCF_900099855.1. Classification (NCBI taxonomy): domain Bacteria; kingdom Pseudomonadati; phylum Pseudomonadota; class Alphaproteobacteria; order Hyphomicrobiales; family Nitrobacteraceae; genus Bradyrhizobium; species Bradyrhizobium sp. Rc2d. The sequence goes on from NZ_FNCU01000017.1 coordinate 87,459, forward strand.
TCGAACCGGCGTCGTCACCTGATCCTGCGAAGCAGGTGGCCCAGCGGATGGCGACCGACGTCAGCGCTCAGAAGACACCGGTTCGAGTGGTCGGCGCGCCGTTCGAGCCCAACGTCAATCCGCGCCAGCGCTAGCCATCACTGCGGCGATATCTCCTTGCCCTTTTCGGGCCGGCCGTGGGCACGCGCCAATTCCTCGACGAACGCGATCACCTCCGCCCGCTTGTCGGGCGGCAGCGACAGGAATGCGCGGACGAGCCTCAAACCCTCCGCTTCATCCATCTGTTTGTCTTCGGCATTCATCCGACCAATGTCGGGCGATCGGGAAAAATATGCAATCCCCTTTACAAGCGGACCCTTGATTCGGCGCGGCCGCTTTGTTGGAATGGGGCGCGACTGAGGTGGATCATGAAGTGGATCAGGGAACGCGACGCACTGATCGCGCAGACACTGGCCTTCGTCCAATCGGTGACCGGCAAGAAGGATGACGTCCTTCAGCCGGGCGCGCCGTCGGATTCGCCGGCGGCGACCGTCGAGATCGTCGCTGTCGAGGCCGTCACGGCCGAGATCGAGCCACCCCAGCCCCCTCCGCAGCCTCAGCCCGTCAAGCTCCCGCCGGCGCGGGCAAGCGGCGATTTCCGCAGCGAGATGCAGGCCCGGATTGCCAATTTCCGCAAGCATCAGGAGCGGTTCGAGCGCGAGCGCGAGGAATATTGCGCGGCCACCCTGACCAAATTGCGCGCCGCCATCCGCGACCCCTCCGCCCGTCCACCGGCCGAAAAGTAGGGCCGGCTCTCCTGTCGGGAGCCTACAGCCAGGACCACACCAGCCAGAGATTGGCCGCGCAGGCGCCAAACAGCGCCAGCGTCAGGGGCAGGAGCATGTGCCCGCAGGAGGTTTTCAGGTCGCTCGTCATGGCCGAAAACATCCGCTGATTCCGGCCGGAGAGTCCCAGGGATTCTTTTTTTGGGGATTCAGGACTCATTAAGGACTCAGGGCCCGACGGCTCTGATCACGGCGCCGTGATCGGACCGCCGGCCGGAACCCCTCACCCGCAAAGTCGTTAACGGGCTTTCCTGGAGTGGGAAGAATGCCCTACGCCCTGTTCTGCAACGAGGCCCAGATCAGCAAGGCCTATCCGAGCGAGTCCGACGTCTGGAAGCTCGCGCAGCGAAGTGGCCTCGTGGTCGACGTGATCGCGGACGACGAGCAGCGGGGACCGCGCCGGGTGCTCGACAACGACTACGAGATTGCGCCCTGCCAGGCAGCCCAGGGCGAGGACTCCGCCAAGAACAAGGCCGAGGCCGACCAGCAGTCGAGGATGGAGCTCGATCTGTTATCTTGAGTCAAGGGGTCGCGGTCGCGAGAGACGCCTGCTCGCCTGCCAGGGCCACGCAGGCCTTCCGGCGATGCAGCCCGCGGATCGCGCCGGTGACCTTCAGCACTTTGCCCGACGGACAGGAAGCGTCCTTGACGAAGGCGACCTCATAGGGCGCCAGCATCAGAGGTTCGGATTTGAGGATTGTCTGTGCAGAACACGGCTGGCAGGTGAAGCACGAGAGCACCACTGCCGACACAAAGATACGCATGTCCGTCGTCCCACCAGCCCGATAATTCTCATATAACGCGTTGAGGAGCGCGAGTTCCGTAAATCGCAAAAATTATTTTTGCTTTACCCCGGCCCCATGACGCGCGTGAGAAGGCGCGCCCGCACTGTTTGCAAGCAAATGACGCGCCAGATGGTTCACGCAAAGCAAACGGAAGGCCGGCAATCAGGATCCTGACAAACGAAAGGCCGGCAGGAGCCGGCCTTTGTCAGATCCTGGTCGTGGGCGGTAGGTCAGTAGCGCGCGGCCGCCGGCCCGCCCCAGCCGAACCGGTAGTTCACACCGACCTTGACGGTATGCTCGTCCTCCCGGCCACGAACGCCGACGATGTCGGCCGGGCCGGAGGTGAAGGTGGTGCTGCCAAAGTTGTAATACTGGTACTCGGCCTTGGCCGACCAGCTCGGCGCGAACATGTATTCGAGGCCGGCGCCGACGGTGTAGCCGTCCTTGCTGTTGCCGGTGGTGGTGAAGGTCTGCGGCACCCCCGCGATGTTCACGCCAAGGCCGTTATTGCGCCAGGCATAACCGCCCTTGGCGTAGAGCAGCGTCGGTCCCCAGGTGTAGCCAATGCGACCGGTCACCGACCCGAGCTGGTCGGTGTTGGACGTCACCTGCGTGCCCAACGGGAACGTGACGCCGTTGTTGTTGGTCGGCAGCCAGGAATACTGGGCCTCGATACCAACCACCCAATTGGGCGCGAACTGGTAGTCGAAGCCGCCCTGCACGCCGCCGAGGAAGCGGGCGTCGCTCGACTGGAAGCTGTTGTCGCCGGCGAAGGCGCCGCCGACATGGCCACCGATGTAGAAACCGGTCCAATTGTAGATCACCTGCGACGGCGTATAGGCCGGCGCCTTGGTGTAGGTACGCGGCTGCATATCGGCAGCAGCGGCCGGCGCGGCCAGCGCCAGCAGCGCGACTGCTCCGAGCAAAAACCTCTTCATGATCATCCCCGTGCTTTCAAATTCGACCCTCAGCAAACAACGTGGCGTGAATTTGGTTGCTTCGCGACGATGCCGGAACGTTGATCGTTCGTTACTGTGACGGGGTGGCAACAGCGCGATTTTGTTCCGTCACGTCGCCTTGCGCCGGCTGCTCCCGTCGCCTGCGCAGGGCCTGCCGTGGGGATTTGTCGCGAGACGAAACCGCCCCGTTCAAAGCTCGCCAAAATGTGATCCAGCGGCTCCGGCGCGGTCTGTCCTATCACGAGGCGATGAAGGCGGGCTTTGCGCTACCGCGTCATCTTTTCCAGTTCCGGAAAGGGTGCGTAAACCGCACCGACACAGAGCTCGCTCGTCCGATCGACGACGCGGTCGCTCCGCCCGTTGACGAAAATCACGGCGCGCTCGCGCATGCCCTTGTAGCTGCCATCAGTCTCGCGCGGGGTGAAGTGCAGGCAGCTCACATAGAATTGGCGCCCACCAACCTCGCGCTGCACCGGATCAGCCATGCTGGCGTCGCGCACTCCGACCGGATTGTTCAGATAGCTGCGCATCAAGGCCAGCGTGTCGCCGCGGAAATTGTCGGGAAACGGCTGCGGCCCTCCGGCCTGGGTCCCACCCAACAGCGTTGGACGGTCACCGTCGCTGCCGAAACATGCCGCAAGCGCCAACGGCAACGCCAGGATCACCGCACATCTCGCCAATCGCCCCACAGGCCCCGCTCTCCGCTCGATCAGATTCGGAGATGTTCTAGCCCCAAGCTTCTACGAACCCAAGCCCGCACGATCCCAACCCTGCATGAAGGGAGTTCGCCTGCAGCGGCGCAACGACGCACCGGCCCGCCGCCGACACCTCGAGCTTTCGCACGAGGCACGGCGAACGGACCGGGCCTGAATTCCGCACGCGGCGGCGGGGCAATGCCAGGGATGCCGCCGCGCGGGAGATCAGTCGTCAGTTGCGCTTGTCCGATGCCGCCGGCTTGGTCACGTTCGGCTGCGCCTTCAGCGACTCCTTGGCCGTGACCTGCTTGTGGTGATGGCGATGCTTGTGCACGGACTTGTGCTCGGCGGGGGTGACGGCAGCGTTGGCGTTCATCGCCTTCGACTTGGTGTCCACCTTGGCGTCCGCCTTGACGTCGGAAGCCTTCGTGTCGGCCTTGACGCCCGCATCCGGTTTGACGGCAGTGTTCGCCGCCTTGGTCTGACTCTGGTCCGCCTTGATCACAGGCGAGGTCGTGGTGGTCTTGCCGGCCTCAGCGGCGAAGGCCGGGGCTGCGATCACGGAAGCGGCGAGCAAGGCTGCGGAAATGGTCTTCAACATGGTGGTCTCCTCTTGGAAGGATCTTGAGGCGGCGCCCTCTCGTCACCTCTTCGATCGTAGGTGGGAGCCTAGGGGCTGCGCACTGAACCCGATCTGAAGGCCGCTGCAGGCTTCCGTTCATCTCGATGACAAGTTTGTCATCTGCGGCAGGACGAATAGATCGTGCGAAGCGGGAATGTTTTCGCCCCATGGGTGTTCCGGTCTTCGGGCAATCGTGTAGGATCGCCACGTTCCATACCGGAGAACTTAGATGCGCAAACTCTCAATGCTTGTTGTGCCGGGACTTGTCGCCATGACGCTGGCGGCTGCGCCGGTGCTGTCCAGCGCCTATGCCGCGGGCAGCGACGAGCCCTCCTCGCCGCCGAAGTCGGACAGCTCGTCCAAAAAGGGCAAGAAGAAGAGCTCCTCCGTCAGCGATCCCAAATTCCTGGCGGCCTATCGCACCGCTTATACTGCGATCTACGACCGCCACGACTACACGGGTGCGATCGACCAGCTGAAATCGCTCAAGCGCGACGACGTCGCCGATGTCGCAAACCTAATCGGCTACTCCTATCGCAAGCTCGGCGATTACCAGTCGTCGAAGGCCTATTACGAGATGGCGCTGAAGGACGATCCGAACCACGTCCGCACCTGGCAGTATTACGGCCTCTGGCAGCTCGAGCAGGGCAACCGCGAACAGGCGCAGTATCACCTCAACAAGATCGCCTCGCTCGCCGGCACCGACAGCTCCGAATATCGCTCGCTTGCCGCCGCGCTCGACAAGCCGACCGGCGCGACGCTGGTCTACTGAGCCATCAGTCTACTGAGACCTCGCATCTTCGAATGAATAGAACGGGCACAACCTTGGGGTTGTGCCCGTTCTACTTTCTCGGCTAGCTTCCCGCACCAAATCTTTCCCTCGCAAATTGGTGCGCAATGGACCCGTGGCTGCGATCCGCGATCGACTACATTAGTTCCTGGATCGAATTCCAGCTGAGGACGATCCAACAGCCCGGCGTCATCGTCGCGTTCGCCCATCGCGGCGAGGTCGTCGCCGAGCACGCATTCGGCCTTGCCAATCTCGACACCGGCGAGAAGCTCACCCCGCGTCATCGCTTCCGCATTGCCTCGCACTCGAAGAGCTTCACCTCAGCCGGCATCATGAAGCTGCGCGAGCAGCGCAAGCTCCGGCTCGACGATCCCGTGGGCCAATATGTCGGCGGCCTGCATCCGCGCGTTGCCGAAACGACGATCGCGCAACTGCTCTCGCACAGCGCGGGGCTGACGCGCGACGGCGCCGATTCCGGCCAGTTCATCGACACCCGCCCCTATCTCAACGCGAACGAGCTGCTCGCGGAATTGAAGCTGCCGACCGCGGTCGAACCCGGCACGCGCTTCAAATATTCCAACCATGGTTTTGGCCTGCTCGGTCTCGTCATCGAGGCCGTGACGAAGGAGCCTTACCCCGCCTGGATCAAGCGCGAGATCGTCGAGCCGGCCGGCTTACGTGAGACCGAACCGAATGCCCCCCTTGCCAAAGGCAAGCCATTCGCGTGCGGCCACACGCGAAAAGTGCCGTTCGGCGAGCGCTGCGTGATCCCCGGCGACAATCCCGCGCACGCGATGGCCTCCGCCGCAGGCTTCGTCGCGACTGCCGGCGACACGGCCCGCTTCTTCGCGCAGCTCACACCCAATGCGAAAAAGAGCGTGCTCTCGGTCGCGAGCCGCCGCGAGATGACGCGACACCATTGGCGCATCCCGCAGAGCTTCGAGGGCTATTACGGGCTCGGCGTCAACGCCGGCAAAACCGACGGCTGGGACTGGTTCGGCCATGGTGGCGGTTTCCAGGGCTACATCTCCCGGACCTGCTCCATTCCTGATTGCGAGCTCGCGATCAGCATCCTCAGCAACTCCATCGACGGCGCCGCGCCGTTCTGGATGGACGGCGCGCTGCAGATCCTGCGCGTGTTCAAGACGCGCGGCGCGCCGGACCGGCGCGTGCGCGACTGGACCGGCCGCTGGTGGACGATCTGGGGAGCCACTGATCTCGTGCCCGCGGGCAACCGCGTGCTCGTCGCCAATCCGCAGTTCAATAACCCATTCATGGATGCCGCCGAGATCGAGATCACCGGCCGCGACACCGGCAAGCTCGCTTGGGCCGCCGGTTACTCCAGCCATGGCGAGCCTGTCCGCCGTGTCCGCGACAAGCGCGGGAGGATCAGCGACATCTGGATCGCCGGTGCCAACGTCAAGCCGGAAAAAGTCGTCGCCAGCGAGATCGGCCGTCGATATCAGCCGCGCAAACGCCGGCCTATTTAGCCGGAGCATGATCCTATCGGAAAACCGCTACGCACTTTTCCGGATCATGCTCTATTCCCTGATCAACGTCTCGACCTCACTCCGCAACGCCTGCCGCGAGCCGTCGCGCGAATAGAACATGTGGCCGCCGGGATAGACGACGAATTTCACGCGTTGCGTGACGAAGGCCGGCAACTGGTCGAGCACCCGCTTCGATCCGAAATAGGGCGTGGCGAGATCAAACAGGCCATGCGCGACCAACACGTTCAGCTTCGCATCGGTGGCGAGAATCTGGCGCAGCTCCGACACCGATTGCGGCGGGTTGAGGCCGCGGCCGAAATCCCAGTGCCCCTCGACGCTGCCGTTCAGGACTTCGTAGGAGCCGTCCGGCCGCCAGTTGAGCTTGCGCGTGAGGACATCAACCGCGGCACTCGTGAGCGGCGCCTGCAGTGCATCGCCCGAGGGGTCGCCAAAGCGCGAGCTGCCGGAATCCGGATAGGGATCGAAGCCGCGCACGGAGCCGTCGTAGCGTCCCGTCACCTTGCCGTTCTTGCGATCGAACTCGCGGCGGAATTCACCGACGTCGAACCGGCCGGCGAGCCTGCGGCTCACCGCCTGGTCGATACCGGTGAGCTCGGCGACTTTGTCGGCGAGCCGGTTGGTCGCCTCCTTGTCCGCCTCGCCCTTGACGAGATCGGCCAGGAATTCGCCGCGCGCATAGGCCTCGACGTCGGCGAGATCGGCGCGCGTGACCGGTCCCTTGGCCTCGCGCGCGACCGCCACATAGCTCGGCAGTGTCGCGACATATTGCAGCAGGCTTGTGCCGGCGAACTCGCGGAAGTCGAACAGCGGCGAGACCAGGATCAATCCCCTGACCCCGACGCCATGCTGGAGCTGCAACTGGCGCACCACCTTCGGTCCGCGAATGCCGCCATAGCTCTCGCCCGCGACGTATTTCGGCGAGGTCAGCCGGTCGTGCTTCTCGAGCCAGCGACGGATCACGAGCGCGATCGAATTGACGTCGCCGTCGACGGAATAGAACGACTTGCGCGCGTCCTCGCCGCTCGCGACGAAGCGGCTGTAGCCGGTGCTAACAGGATCGATGAAGACGAGATCGGTGAAGTCGAGCCAGGTCTCCGCGTTCGGCTTCACCTCGGGCGGGGCCGACGGCGACAGGGCTTCGCCGTCGAGCGGCAGCCGCCACGGCCCCGCGGCGCCGAACTGCAGCCATGCCGAGGACGCGCCCGGCCCGCCGTTGAACAGGAACGTCACCGGCCGCGTCGCGCGGTCGGCACCATCAAGCTCGTAGGACGTATAAGCGATGTCGGTCAGCGGCTCGCCCTTGCCGTCGAACACCCGGATCGAGCCGGCGGTCGCGGCGAAGTTGAGCGTCCGGCCAGGCAGTTCGAGCGTCTGCCTCGTGGTCGAATCCGGCGGCAGACGGTGCAACTCGGCCGCCGACGGCGAAGCCGGCGCAGTGCTTTGCGCGCCACCGCCACGCCCGCCCTTCTGTCCGGCTGGCGACGCCGCCTCGGAGCGGGGCTGCGGCGGATCATCCGCGCGCGCCAATCCTGCGAACCCGAAAGCCGAAACCGCCAGCACCAGCATCGCGTGGCGGAGCACCGGCAAACTCAAAACCATGATCGTTCTCCGTGCCCGGCTCTGAAAGCCGGTGCGTGCCGAAAGGCTAGCGCAAAATTGCGTCGGTTTGGGGGACCATCGGTCCGGCGGCGCCTGGAGAGGCCGACCGGGCTTGAAACGACCCTGTTTTGTCCTGAACCCGGCGGTCGCCCGTTTGCCTTGAAGGGCGGTCCTCCTCGACAATCGTGGCCCAGGTCGTATAGACGAGCCGGGCGGAACTTACTCGAGCCAGCGGCACCTGCCCGGGAAGCCATGACCAAGCCCTCGCGATACGACCGGATCGCCTTCGTCGCCAGCCCGAGCAGCGAGGCGCAGTCCGCCTTCGCCCAGCTCACCCGGGACTATGGCAATTGCGACCCCAGGGAAGCCGATGTCGTCGTCGCGCTCGGCGGCGACGGCTTGATGCTCCAGACGCTGCACCAGAACATGCACACGGGAAAGCCGATCTACGGCATGCACCGCGGCACGGTCGGCTTCCTGATGAACGAATACTCGACGCACGATCTGCGCAGGCGGCTCGAGGCGGCGCATGAATCCGAGATCAATCCGCTCCTGATGCGCGCGACCGACGTCAACGACCGCGTCCACCTGCATCACGCCATCAACGAGGTCGCCCTGTTCCGGCAGACCTATCAGGCGGCACGCTTAAGGATCCTGATCGACGAGCGTGAGCGCATGTCCGAGCTGATCGCTGACGGCATCTTGGTGGCGACGCCGGCGGGATCGACGGCCTACAACCTGTCCGCCCAGGGGCCGATCCTGCCGATCAACGCCGCGATGCTGGCGCTGACGCCGATCAGCGCCTTCCGCCCGCGCCGCTGGCGCGGCGCGCTGCTGCCCAACACCGCCTATGTCGTGATCGAGGTGCTCGAGGGCGACAAGCGCCCCGTCGCGGCGGTCGCCGACCACGACGAGGTGCGCGACGTCCTCCGGGTCGAGGTTCTCTCCGACAAGACCATCTCGATGCGGATGCTGTTCGACCCCGGTCACAGCCTGGAAGAGCGGATTCTGCGCGAACAGTTCGGCTATTGAGCCGCCGGCCAGCCCCGTCCGGAGAGCCGATCGCAACCCTTCATTAACCCCCGCCACGATATGGTTAACGAAGGTTGACCGCTTTGGCCCGGGCGTCATGTTCCGTATCGACTTCAACAAGCTGCGCTTCCTCGTCTGCGACGACAATCCGCACATGCGCCGCATCCTGCGGACGCTGCTGCATTCGTTCGGCGCACGCGAAGTCTACGAGGCCGAGGACGGCGCCACGGCGCTGGAAATGTACAGCCATTACGTGCCCGACATCGTCATCACCGACTGGGCGATGCCGATCTTCGACGGGCTCGAGCTCGCGCAGATGATCCGCCAGCCGGAGTCGAAGGGAAATCCCTACGCGCCGATCATCATGCTGACCGGCCATTCCGAGAAGCGCCGCGTCACGGTCGCGCGCGATGCCGGCGTCACCGAATTCCTGGCCAAGCCGATCTCGGCCAAGGGGCTCTACCAGCGCATCCTCAACGTGGTTGCCAATCCCCGCCCCTTCATCAAGACCAAGACCTATTTCGGCCCGGACCGGCGCCGCAACACCAACTCCGCCTATATGGGCCCGGAACGCCGCGTCGGCGAAAAGCACGAGGTGCTCCAGCAGCCCTCGCTGCTCGACAAGGCCCGCTCCTCCATCTAGCGCACACGAGGCAGGCATCATGGCGAAGAACAGCGCAAAGGACATCGAGATCACGGCCTTCGCCACGCATCACGTCATCAGGCAGCCCAATCCCTTGCGAAAGGTGCTGCGCCGGGTCGAAGAAAAGGACTTGGACGATCCGGTCGCCCGTGCCGAGCAAGCGCTGGCGGGCCTGTCCGGCGAATTCAGGAACTGGATGACGATCGAGGTCCAGAGACTGTCCGCCGCCTGGACCGCCGTGCAGCAGGATGGCTTCACCAAGAAGCTGCGCGACGAGCTGTTCCACGCCGCACACGACATCAAGGGCGATGCAGCGACGTTCGGCTTTGCTTCGGCAGCGGGAATCGCCGAGAGCCTGTGCCGCGTCATCGAGCATGCGCCGGATCTTTCGAAGGTGCCGGCCGAGCTGTTCACGCATCACATCAACGCGATCCTCGCCATCGTGCACGAGAACACCAGGCTCGACAGCATCAGCGTGTCCGCCGAGCTCAGCCGGCGCCTGCGCAAGGTCGCCGACGAATATCTCGCCCACGTCAACCGCGACCGCCCCGAGCATCTCGAGGTGATCCTGGCACCAAGCATTGCGCCGACGGAGTAAGGGCTCAGCTCTTTCCTCTCGCAATGATGGAGTTTGGGGCTTCGCCTCCGCTCTATCGACACGATCAGAATCGTAGGGTGGGCAAAGCGGAGCGTGCCCACCAATCAACGTGACCTGTGCGAAGAAGTGGTGGGCACGGCGCGATGCGCCTTTGCCCACCCTACGGCGTCTCGTCAGGCCGCAATCAGATCATCATAGACCGGATCGACCGCGTCCTCGGCGACGAGCTCGTCGCAGAACAGCCGCGCCTCTTCGCGCGCGGATTCGGTGGCGAAGCGGCGGAGCAGGACCATCAGCGGTTCGGTGGCCCCGCGGTCGGTCTCGCAATGGGTAAGCACGCGCTCGACCATGCGCCGGCGCAGCCGCGCCGCACCATCATCACTGTCGACGAAGCCCTGCTCGTGGCAGGCATCGAGCGCGACCTGGAATGCCGCGAATGTCGCCTCGGGCAGCCCGGCGCGGCGGAGCAGCGCGTGCAGGCTGTTGCCGCCGCGGTCGTGCAGCAGCGCCGAGACGCGCGCCAGCGGCAGATCGGCGAGTTCAGCGAGCGCCGCATCGAACAGGTCGAGATTGCTCGACAGCAGCGCCCGCAGGATCAGGCCCGCGGTGAGCTGGCCGGTGATGCGCAGGTGCCGCACCAGGCCCTGCATGTCCTCGCCACGCGAGCGCGCCGCGATGTTCATGGTGGAGCGATCGCGCGCCTCGATCGTGATGCGCTCGGCACGGTCGGCACTCAGCCAGTTTCGGGCCACGACGAACTGCGCAAGGGTCTCGGAAAGCTTGGCCACCAGCGCCGCGCGCGTTGCGGCCGGCAGATCCTCCAGCACCAGCATCGCCTCGCGGATCGCGGCGAGATGGCCGTGGCGCTCGACGATGCGATTCCAGGAGAACGGCGCGAGCTCGGCATGGGGATTTTCGATCAGCTCCAGCGCCGCAGCCGCGCAGCCGACCTCGGCGATGGCGGCGCAGACCGAGACCGGCAGCGCGATACGGCGGGCGACCGCGCATTGCACCTCATCATTGCCGGTGGCGACGATGTCGACGAGATCGGCATCGATCAGCAGCGGAGAATGTTCGAGCACGGGCAGCGCAACCGTCGGCTGATCCGCCGACAGCGCCCGCACGATTGCGGCCGGCGCCTCGGTGCTGCGCGCAAAGGCCTCGGCCATCGCCTGCCGCACCAGCGGCGAGGGATCGTCGAGCAGCATCAAGAGCGCGCCTTCGGCGGCGACGCGATCGTCATGAGAAAGGTCCGAGATCAGCCAGGCCCGGGCCAACGCCCGCGTCGCCTCGGCCCGCTCGCCGGCGGACGCCGTCCTGATCCAATTAATGAACTGCCGAACAATCATGGTGCTTCCGGCTTACGCAACGAAAACGAAAAATGGTGACGGCTTGTCACCTGCAACACAAAATAAACCACGACGCTTAACAAAGCGTTCACCATAACTGGCTGGTTTTATTGACGTTTTGTTAAGGGAACAAAGGCCCGGCGTCCGGGACACGAGAGAGCGCGAGCCCTCGCCCACGCTCCGTCATTGCGAGCGCAGCGAAGCAATCCAGAAATGTATCCACGGTGAGATTCTGGATTGCTTCGCTGCGCTCGCAATGACGGTGTTGACGCAGTTGCGCACAAAGATCTGGATTTCGTGCACGGATGCAGCGCGGCGCGTCCGGGACGCGAGCGATTTATTCTTCGATCAGTGAGTATTAGCTCGAGAACGTGCCGCTGCGATCGCTGAAGAGATCGAGCGGCTGCGGCGGCCGCACGTCCGGCATCGCGGATGCGACCGAGGTGAGTGAGGCGTTGTTGCCCCACAATTTCTGCACGGTGGTCGAGACCGGCTGCGTGACGTCGCCGGGCTGATAGATCGAACGAAACACCGGCGTGCTCGGCGCATTGTCCGCGAGCGTCGTTGGCGACGTCGCACCGACGGGCGTCACAGCGCGAGTATTCGGGAAGGTCTGGAGATAAGCGGCGTTGTCGATGACCGGCGCAGCGGGCTGCACGCCATTCGCGCTCGCGACCTGCGTCGTCGAGGGCGTATCGCCATACATCGCCATCGCGCTGCGGGTCACTTTCGAATTGGCCGCGCTGGCATAGCGCGCGTCGAGCACCGAATAGACTTCGGAGACGCTGCGGGCGCGGCCGTCTTTGGCGTAAAAAATCGAGCGGTTGGCGGCAGCCGCATTGGGAAACAGCCGGGCGCCGACCGCTTGCGGATTGTCCTCGGCATTGGCGATCAGTTTCGCGGCGCCGCCGACGCCCATGAAATGGGCCATGTAGAGTTCGCTGTCGCTCGGCCTGCGCCCCAGCAAGCCGGTGAGCTTGAAGCTGTTCGACTGCGTCAGCGCCGCGGCCATGCCGGAAGCAGCGTCCGGATCGTCGCGCAGCTTCATGATCGACCGCTTCATCACGGGATCATCGACGGTGTAGGTGCCCGACGAGGTCCTGGTGATGGCGTCGGCATAGCTGCCGTAGCCGAGTTGGCTGCCTGCCTCCTTCACGGTGCCAAGCCAGGTCTGGTCGATGAACTGGTAGAGCCCGTGCGCGGACGAGGTGGTGGCGCCGGCCGTCGGATCGAAATCCGATTCCATCTTGGCAGTGGTCAACATGTACTGGAAGCTGACGCCGGAGATATTGGAGGCCTGCTTGATCGCGCCGGCAACGCGCGCCCGCGACGGATCGAGACCGGCCGTCTGCGTCGCACTGAAATTGTCGACCGACATGATGAAGTGCCCGCCCCGCGCGGCGTTGAGCGACGCCGGCAATTCGGCGCCCTGTCGTCTCACCGTGGGACAGGTATGGTTAATGCGGGGTTAATTCTGGGGTCGCCCCTTCCCCGAGTCATTCCGGGGCACACCGCAGGTGCGAGCCCGGAATCCATTGAGCCGCGCCCGATGCCCTGCAATGGATTCCGGGCTCGCGCTACGTGCGCCCCGGAATGACCGCTTGCTATTTCTTATAGACCGCGTCCGGATCAAACAGCCGCTCCGCATCCGCGAAGACGAGCTTCGCACCGGTGCCCTCTCCCTCCACCTTGCGGTAGAAACAGGACCTCCGTCCGGTGTGGCACGCCGCGCCGATCTGCTCGACGCGGATCCAGATCGCGTCCTGGTCACAATCGGTGCGCATCTCGACCACGCGCTGGGTCTGACCCGATGTCTCACCTTTTCGCCACAAGGCATTGCGCGAGCGGCTGAAGTACCAAGCCTCGCCGGTCGCGATCGTCTTGCGCAGCGCCTCCTCGTTCATGTGCGCGACCATGAGCACATCGCCCGTGGCGACATCGGTCGCGACGCAGGTCACGAGACCGCTCGCGTCGAACTTGGGCAGGAAGGCGAGGCCTTCCTCGATCTCATGGGAGTGAGCGGACACGGGACCCTCGCTCGAGCATGATCCGGAAAAGTGTGAAGCGGTTTTCCGAAAAGATCATGCTCAAAAAAATAAGGCCTTGCGAGGTCAGCGCGTCGTGCCTCGCACCAGGGACAGGAAGCGGGCCTGCTCCGCGGGATTGTCGCGGAACATGCCGGTGAAGCGGCTGGTGAAGGTGGAAGCACCATGCTTGGCGACGCCACGCACCGACATGCAGGTATGCTCGGCCTCGATCAGCACCGCAACGCCGCGCGGCTTGAGGATCTCGTCGATGGCGGCCGCGATCTGCGCCGTCAGATGCTCCTGGGTCTGGAGCCTGCGGGCGAAAATATCCGTCAGGCGCGCGAGCTTGGACAGGCCAACGACGCGTTCCACCGGCGTATAGGCGATGTGCGCCTTGCCATAGAACGGCATCATGTGATGTTCGCATTGCGAAGTGAATTCGATGTCGCGCACCAGGACGAAATCATCATAGCCCGCCGTCTCACCAAAGGTGCGGTCGAGCACCTCGGCCGGGCACTGGTGATAGCCCTGATAGAGCTCGTCGAAGGCCTCGACCACGCGGCGCGGGGTGTCGAGCAGGCCTTCGCGTTCTGTGTTCTCGCCGATATAGGCGAGCAGCGTCTTCACCGCCGCTTCCGCCTCGGCGCGCGCCGGGCGTGGCTGGTCGGCGCGGACGGCGACCGCGAGGAATTCGGCAGGATCAAGCTCAGCGGGGCGGCTCTCGGGCTGCCGATCGGAAGGCTTGTTGGGGCGGATGGATTTGATCGTGGCGTCCATATCGACTCCGTTCGACGGCCTTACGGCCGGAGTGTCACCGGCAGACGGGGCGGCAAGCCGCCGGACGCCTGAACAGAATAATTGAACCTGGTGGAAAAGATCCTCTCCACCAACGTCGGCCGCATGGTCTGGGCCACCCCCGCTGGACTATTTTTCCGCCGGTTCCGCCCCTATATAGGACCGTGGACGGCGCGCGCCAAGGCCGATCCGGTGCGGAAGTGTTGGACTCCATCACATGCTGAACGACATCTACAACAAGCGGATCATCGAACTGGCCGGGAATATTCCGCGCCTCGGGCGGCTGTCGGACCCCGATGCCTCCGCCACTGCCCACTCCAAGCTGTGCGGCTCGACCGTGAAGGTCGACCTCAAGATGAACGGGGACACCGTCACCGACTTCGCCCATGACGTGAAGGCCTGTGCCCTCGGACAGGCCTCTTCATCCATCATGGCAAGTCACGTGGTCGGCTCGACTGCGAGCGAACTCCGTGAGTTACGCGAAACCGTTCGCAAGATGCTGAAGGAGAACGGAGCGCCTCCTCAAGGCAAATGGGAAGAGATCAAGTTCCTCGAGCCGGTCCGCGACTACAAGGCGCGGCATGCCTCGACGCTGCTGACCTTCGATGCGGTGGTGGATGCCATCGGCCAGATCGAGGCCAAGGCGAAGCAGCCGGCGGCGGCGCAGGGCTAGTTCATCAATGTCATTCCGGGACGCGCGTCAGCGCGAACCCGGAATCTCGTGCCACAATCTCTAGACTCCGGGTTCGTCGTTTCGACGGTAGAGGAAACTTACTTCTGCGTCGCCGCGGCTGGTGCGGCCACGCCGCCGGCGGTCGGCGCCAAGGCTTCCGCGGTCTTGGTCGACCTGGCAGGCTGCTCCGGTTCCGAGCCGAACCTGGCCTGCGTCTTCGGTGCAAGCTCCGCCATCGCCGGTGCAGAGATGTCCACATGCGGCAGCACGTCGGCCACGAGGTCCGTCGTCACGAGATTGGTGAGCTTAAGCTCACCGGCGTCGAGTTCGTGCAAATCTTCCCACGGCGGCACACTGAGCGCGAGCGACAGCAGATCGCCGGCGCCGCCCATGTCGAAGGTGTATTTGGCCAGCCGGCCGATGTCGCGTTCCACGATCATCAGGTCCTGCGCGCTGTAGCTGGCAGCCTTCGCATCGTCGGCGCGATCGCCCATCCAGATCTGATGAACGCGGACATGGGCGGCTTCCGGCACGTAGCGCTTCTTGCCGGCCAGCAGCAGGAACACGCACATGGATTCGCAATAGGCCTCGGACGCGACCGCCGGACGGGCGCCTTGCCCGCCGCGGTTCTGGAGGCTGATGCCGACCGTGGTCAGAAGTCCGAGATTGCGGAAGCGCCGGCCGAGGGTGATGGCATCGTTGACCGAACCGCCGCTGGAATCGAGCACCACCGTGGCGCCACCGAGCTGGCGTCCGCGAGAAAATGCCTCGAAATCCTTTGGCGTATCGGCGGTGATGATGCCGACTGCGCTGACCCAGCCGCGGCAGTTCGGCTCACAGGCCACCCAGCTGAACTTCATCGGCAGCTTGCGCTCTTCGAGGGCAGCACCGGCTCGCGCTGACGACCCGAATGTCGCGACGGCGCCAGCCAGCGCGACTCCACAGACGGCGGTTCCCACTAGCAACCAGCCGCGAAGATTAAGGGAGTTCAGAAGTTTCAATCTGGTTCCTTCCCCAAGCCCCAAAGGTCCCCAAACAATCCCCGGTAGCGCCCTCTGAGTCCATCATACAGGCGTATGTTTCTACACACGGGCGTCATAAAAATGGTATCCGGGCGAATACAGCTCGTCCACAGATACTTGCTGCACTGCTCCCAGAAAGCAGGCAAAATATGGCGCGCAAACAACAGCTTAAGGTTCCCTGCGCCGGAACCGAGCAATCCGTCGCTTAACGTTGCAGCAAAGCGCACATGAAGCATTCAGCCTGCGAGCATTGTTCCAATCCCGTTGCGGGCGCGCTCCGGCTCCCGCGCAGATTCGGCCGCGCTCTGATCTGGCTCTACCGCCATACGCTCTCGCCGCTGGTCGGTTACAATTGCCGGCACCTGCCGACCTGCTCCGTCTATGGTGACGAAGCGATCGAACGGTTCGGACTCTGGGCCGGCGGCTGGATGACGCTTGCGCGCCTATTGCGCTGCAATCCCTTCGGCACCTCAGGCATCGACAATGTACCGCTCACCGCACCGCAAGGCGCGCGCTGGTACCTGCCCTGGCGCTACGGCCGTTGGCGCGGGGTCAACGCGTCCTAAGCGGCTGCGGTGCTTTGCGCATCGCTGTCTTGACTGGAACCGGAACTCTCGGCTCGCGTTGATGTGATGCTCCCATAAGGGAGGAAACAACAATGCGCTGGAAAATCAGCCCTCATTTTCCCTTCAGGCTTAAGCCAAATCCTGGCTCCAGGCGGCACCACGACCCTAGAACCATGGATCTGCTCGCAATCGTCGCCCTGCTGGCGCTCGTGCTCGGCTCCGGCTGGTATCTGGCGACGAGCCTCGCAACGCCGCCAAGCACGACAGCGTTCATCGTGCCGAGCCAGAGCGTGCACTGGTAGCTAGCGGAACCAGAAAAAGCGCCCGGACTGCGGTGGGATCGACTCCGGCGGACGTAGCCGCTTCGGCCGTGGCGGCTTTGGCGACGGCTCGGCGGACGAAGTGGTCTCCGCCGGCGCGGTCTCGCTGCCCGGCACCTTCACCGACAGCAGCAGGTTCGACTCGTGCGTCCGCCAGCGATAGCCCACGCCGAAATCGATCGGTTGGGCGCGCGTGAACAGTTCGGCGTAGCGCTCCTGGTAACGGCCTGCGAATTCATCGATCGGACCGAGATAACGGCCGAACGGGAAGAACCGCCATTGCCGCGCGCTGTAGTTCGCAAGCGGAATGCCGGAATCATCCTGGATGATGGTGGCGCTGTTGGCGAGGACCCAGTCGCGCACGACGGTGAAATTGCCGGAATGCAGCAGATACGACGCGCTCTTGAGCAGGCTGTTGCCGGGCCCGAGCGTCTCGCAGAATTTCAGGAAGCCGGTCGCGCGTGCACCCGAATTGGAAAGATCAGTCGAGAAATAATACAGCGTGCGCGCTTCCCCATCGCTGCCGGCGAAGGTGATGCGGACGCCGCGCGTCGCGTTCGGTCCCGGATTGTCGCCGGCCGTATGCACCCCGCCCTTGTCGTCGAGCGCGATCATCTCGACGTTGCGGATGGTCTTGCCGGAGCGCGCGAGGAAGACATAAAGGATCGGCAACGTGCCGTTGACCTGATTGGCGTGCAGGTCGACCTTCATCTGCTTGGTGATGAAGAACGAAAAACTCAGGATCGAGCCGAGCGAGCGCTCGACGTTGTAGAGCGCAGTGCCGACCGAACTGCGCGGCAGCCGCGTCAGGTCGGGCACCGCCCCCACCGGTTCGAGCGCGCCGAGCACGTAGGTACTGGCCTTGGCATAGAAGGCGTTGGCGTAGAGGAAATCCGGGCCACTGAACATGTAGAACATGGTTGGCCGGGGCGCGGCGAGATTGACATCGGCCCATGTGCGAATCTTGGAGAGCTGCCGCTGCTCGAGCTGGGCGAAGGCGCCGTCGAAAAATTTTGCATGACGCTGCCAGCCCGGATCCTTCGTGAGCGGCACCAGCGGCGCGTCCACCGAAGGCTGCATGCCCGCAAGGAAGCGCGCGGTGTCGTCGAAGGTGACGTCGGCGGCACGTGCGGACGAGACGACGACGGCAGCTAGGAGGGCGAGAGCGACGGCCGCAATTCTCAGGGGTCCAAGCATGTCTATTCGCGATGTGATGAATTGCCAGCGGCAACCGGCCGCCTGCGGAAAGCAACATATATCAGCAGGCCCGAGAGCATGACGAGCATCCCCGACAGCGACTGCACCGGCCGCTCGGTCAACAGGTAGTACATCATGAACGCGGTCACGAGCAGGAAAATCAGTGGCGTGAACGGGTATCCCCAGGCGCGATAGGGCCGCGGCAGATCGGGATCGGTGATGCGAAGCTTGATGACGCCGGCGACGGTGAAGAACGAGCAGAACAGCAGCGCGAACTGGATGAAGTCGAGCACCGCCTCGAAGCTGCGCGTGAACAGCAGCAGGGTCGCGACGGCGAGCTGAAACAGGATGGCATAGGCCGGCGCACCGTTCGCCGACCTCTGCGAGAACACGCGCAGCGCCGGAATGTCCTCGCCCATCGTCATCATCACGCGCGGGCCGATCCACATCATCGCGCTGATCGAGGAGATCAGACCGACACAGATCATCGCGCCGACAATCCGGCCACCGAGGCCGCCGAAGATGGCGCTGCCGGCGACACTGGCGACGTCGAGCTGGCCGGCCAGCGCGCTGACCGGCGTCGAGTAGAGGAACACCGCGTTCAGCGCGACGTAGAGCACGAGCACGATCAGCGTGCCCGCGAGCAACGCGCGCGGCAGGCTCCGCTGCGGCGTGTTCATCTCGCCGATGATGTAGGTCGCGGCATTCCATCCCGAGAACGAGTACATCACGAAGACGAGCCCGATCGCGAAGGGCGCGCTGACGATGTGGGCGAGATCGCCCGGCTGCGGCGTGAAGGCGATCTGCTGCGGCACGCCGATGACGAAGCCGGCCACCAGGAAGGCGACGATCAGCACGACCTTGATAATCGTCGAGATCAGCTGGAAGGTCGAGGAGTGCCTGACGCCGGTCAGTTGCACGAGCGAAACCAGCCACACCACGCCGATGGCGAGCGGGATCGGCGGCAGTTCGGGCACGACCGATTTGGCGTATTCGCCGAACGCCATCGCGGCGAGCGCGACCGGCGCCGCAAACCCCACCGTTGCCGAGACCCAGCCGGCGAGAAAGCCGAAGGCGGGATGATAGGCGCGGCCGAGGAAATTGTACTCGCCGCTGGAGCGCGGAAACATCGCGCCCAATTCGCTGTAGGAGAACACCCCGCACAGCGCGACGATACCGCCGACCGTCCAGAGCAGCAGGATCGAGAAGCCCGATGGGATGTCCTTGACCTGGAAGCCGAGGCTGGTGAAGACGCCGACCCCGATCATGTCGGCAACGACAATGGCGGTTGCGACCAGAACGGAGACCCCCGACCCGCCTCCGGTCAGCCGGCCAGTCCAGGGCGCGGTACCCGCATCTGATGCTGTCATCGGGTCCTCAAGCCTCAGGCGTCTCGCCCCATGGGGAGCATCGTGCAGATTGATCAGTCAATTCAAGCAGGGTTAACAAGGGTTAAATGAGGCGGGCGAACCGGGTATTTTGACACCGCTTATGCACGGTCCTGGGCAATAAACCCGCACAAACCCCGGACAATCCTGTTCTCCTCCCCCACAATCACGACACGATTGCATGGTCCCTTTGAGCGTTCCGGATGTGGGGAAGTTTCACCGGACGCTTAACGTCACCTAAACGCCAGTCGGCTCAATTGTTTCAAGATCGCCGGTGGACGTGACTTGATGGACGTGACTTGGGGTCATGGGTGGATGGTCGGGGCCGTTCCGAAATTGAGAGCTGACACTCGTGCAGACCGGACGATGTCCGGCGCGCGCGGTCGCGTGCTCCGGGTCGGCCTGATCTCAGCCTTGGTACCGATGTCGCTGACGCTGGTTCAATGCGGCAAGGCGCCCAATCCGGCGGCGCTCGCGGCGAACTCGCAGGCCAACGTGCAGGTGGTCGCCAAGACAAATACGCAGGTGGCAAGCGGCGACACGTTCGAGGATCGCTTCCCTGCCCCGCAGTTCAGGGAGCGTTTCCCCTCGGCGAGCGAGAGCTTCCTGCAACGGCAGATGTCGGACTTCTCGCCCAAGCGCGCCGTCCAGCAGCCGCAACCTGAGCAGGCGCCCTACAAGGTCGCTTCGCTCGAGCCGCAGCTCCCCTTCAAGCGTCCGCCCCGCGAGGATCTGACGACGCTCGTCAGCATGAAGTCGTCGGCCTTTCCCTATTTCGGCAACAACCCCGCCTCCGACGCACCCTTCCTCAACATCTCCAAGGGCGACCGCCGCGGCCACCGCAGCTATTCGGGGCGCGTCTACTGGCAGGACGAAACCTACAGCGACAGCCGCGTGCTGGTTCACGTCCCCGAGCATTTCGACGTCCGCAAGCCGGGTGTGATCGTGGTGTTCTTCCATGGCAATGGCGCCACGCTCGAGCGTGACGTGCGCGACCGCCAGCTGGTACCGAAACAGATCACCGATTCCGGCGCCAACGCCATCCTGCTTGCGCCGCAGATGGCGGTTGATGCCGCCGATTCCAGCGCCGGCAAGTTCTGGCAGGCGGGCGGCCTCAAGCGCTTCATGGAGGAATCGGCCAACCACCTCGCCCGCCTGACCGGCGATCCCAACAGCGCGCGGGCCTTCGCCAACATGCCGATCGTGATCGTCGGCTACAGCGGCGGCTTCCTGCCGACGGCCTGGAGCTTAGAGGTCGGCGGCATCAGCGACCGCGTCCGCGGCGTCGTGCTGCTCGACGCGGTCTATGGCGAAATGGACAAGTTCGCGTCCTGGATCGAGAGCCACCGTTCCGGCTTCTTCGTCAGTGCCTACACCCGCTACACCGCGCGGCGCGACCGCGAGCTGATGAGCATGCTGAGGCAGAAGGGCATCAGCGTCTCGGAAGACATGGACGGGCCATTGCGGCCCGGCAGCGTGGTGTTAGTCGAGACTGGCGAGGGCATCACTCATCGCGATTATGTGACGAGGGCCTGGACGCGGGATCCGCTCAAGGACGTCCTGGTGAAGATGTCGGCGACGCCCGCGCTTGCGCTCACGCGCGTCGCCTCCACCAATCCATCCGCATCGAGCCGTTAAACGGACGTGACCGTGGCGCGCTGAGGGGCCCGGTCTATCGCTTAGGTTTTCGGCAGCTTCGGAATGCTCTCGGCAAAGCCGTTGAAGCAGGCCAGCCGCTCGTCCTCTTCCTTGAAGAAGCGGCAATCGGCGTAGCCCTTGGCCTTTGCCGGCTTTGGCTTCGGCGCCGGCGGGATCACGGCGTCGTAGCAGTTGAGACGGTCCTTGGTGCCGTCATCGATTTCGAGGCAGGCCTGGAGCCGCGCCGCGATCGATTGCGGCTTGCCCTTCGCCGCCGCGGCGGGCTTGGCCGCCGCCTCTTTGGTCCCTTTGGGCTTGACCTGCACCAGCGGCTTGTCTCCCACCATCGGTGGCTTGTCGGCTTGCGCGAACGCGGAGGCTGAATAGAGCACCGCGGCAACCGCCAAAATCATCCTCATCTCAGTCAACTCTCTCTGGTCCCCATGATGGGCGTTCTAGCGCCCTCCCGCGCGGTTTGCCAAGCATCTTGCACGCGGAAGCCGCGGGATTCAGGCCATCACGGCGGCAGCCGACCGGGGCCGGGTCAACAGCACTAGGAGCAGCGCCAACACGACGAAACCGACCGCGACGAAGCCGAGCGTGTGCAGGAGCTCGCGGGCGAACAGCAATCCGCCGATGGCCGAGCCGACCGCCTGACCGATATAGAGAACGGAGGTGTTGAGCGCGACGGTCGCCGATGCCAGCGACGGCGCGGCCACGACCAGCCGCACCTGCTGCATCGAATTGGTCGAGGCAAAGCCAAGGCCCCAGACCGCGACCGCGCCCGCCATCAATGCGAACGTGCCGGCGCCAAGCGCCCAGCCGGTGATCCCCGCAAGCAGCAGGCAGGTGAACAGCAGCGAGGTGCGATAAGGTCCCGAGGTGTCGACAACGCGGGTCGCGATGGCGACGCCGAGAAAGCCGCAAACGCCGTAAAGCGCGAACACCATGCCGATGGCATCGGGTCCGGCGCCGGTGAGCTTGTTGAGCAGCGGGCCCATGAAGGTGAACACCACGAACTGCCCGGACATTTGCAGCATGGTGACCGCAAGCAGGAGCAGAATTGTGTTGCTGCGGCCGACCTCGGCCCAGGTCTTGATATCCACTGGCGCGCCCTTCAGGCCTGCCGGCAGGCGCAGCAGCAGCAACAGGAAGCTGATGCAGCCGAGCGCGCCGATCTCGCCATAGGCGGCACGCCAGCCATAGCGGCTGGCGATGAAGGTGATCAGCGGCAAGCCGACGGCGGCAGCGAGCGACCAGCCGAGAAAGATGTAGGCGATGGTGCTCCCACGCCGCTCCGCCGGCACGATCAGCGCCGCGGTGCCGGCAGCTTGCGGCGTATAGAGCGCGCCGACCGCGAGCATCACCAGACGGATGGCAAGGAGGCTCGCATAGTCGGGCGCAAACGCCGAGGCGAGATTGCCGACGGCGAGCACGGCCAGCGTGGTCGTGAGCAGCGTCCGCCGCTCGATGCGGCTGGTGAGCCAGGCCGTCAGCGGCGAGCCGATGCACAGCGTGATCGCGCCAAAGGTGATCAGGAGACCGGCCGCATGGATGCTGACGTCGAGCCCGGTCGCCAATTCCGGCAGCATACCCGCCGGCGCCAGCACCGAGCAGCCAGTGACGATGTTGCCGAGCATCAGGGCGGTTGGCGCGAAGCGGCTGGCAGCAGGCGATCTTTCCATGCAAGTGCATGTAGAGCAGAGCCGCGGTCTGTTAAAGGGCGCGGTTTGAAATAGTTGGTGCACCGTCCCAGCTTTTGCGCGCCACTTTCTTGGAAATGCCGGATTGCGCAGGCCGAATCGCCTGATATATCGCTCGTTCCCGCTTACCTGCGCTCGTTCGCAGGAGTGAGCCTCAGGAGAAAAGCATGACCGACCAGCCAAAATCCGAGTCCGGATTCCAGTACAGCCTCTCCAATCTGAAGCCCGTGTCCCCCGCCCCCAAGGTCACCCTCACCTTCCCAGACGGCGCCCAGCGCCAGTTCGACAAGGGCATCACCGGCATCGATATCGCCAAGGGCATCTCGCCGTCGCTGGCCAAGCGCACGGTCGCGATGGCGCTCGACGGCGCGCTCGCTGACCTCAACGACCCGATCGAGGCCGACGCGAAGATCGAGCTCGTCAACCGCGAGGATCCCCGCGCGCTCGAGCTGATCCGTCACGACTGCGCGCACGTGCTGGCCGAAGCCGTGCAATCACTGTGGCCGGGCACCCAGGTCACCATCGGCCCGGTGATCGAGAACGGCTTCTACTACGACTTCTTCCGCAACGAGCCGTTCACGCCGGAAGATTTTGCCGCGATCGAAAAGAAGATGCGCGAGATCATCGCGCGCGACAAACCTTTCACCAAAGAGGTTTGGGATCGCGAAAAGACCAAACAGGTGTTCCGCGACAAGGGCGAAGCCTTCAAGGTCGAGCTGGTCGACGCCATTCCCGGCAACGAGCCGATCAAGATCTACTACCAGGGCGACTGGTTCGATCTCTGCCGCGGCCCGCACATGACCTCGACCGGCAAGGTCGGCAATGCCTTCAAGCTGATGAAGGTGGCCGGCGCCTATTGGCGCGGCGACAGCAACAACCCGATGCTGACCCGCATCTACGGCACCGCCTTCGCCAAGCAGGAGGACCTCGACGCCTACCTCAAGCAGATCGAAGAAGCCGAGAAGCGCGACCACCGCAAGCTCGGACGCGAGCTCGACCTCTTCCATTTCCAGGAGGAAGGTCCGGGCGTCGTGTTCTGGCATCCGAAGGGCTGGACCATCTTCCAACAGCTGATTGCCTATATGCGGCGCCGCCTGACCGGCGACTACAGCGAGGTCAACGCGCCGCAGATCCTCGACAAGGTGCTGTGGGAGACTTCGGGCCATTGGGGCTGGTATCGCGAGAACATGTTCGCGGCGCAGTCGGCCGGCGACGAGGCCGAGGACAAGCGCTGGTTTGCGCTCAAGCCCATGAACTGCCCTGGTCACGTGCAGATCTTCAAGCACGGCCTGAAAAGCTATCGCGACCTGCCGTTGCGCCTCGCCGAGTTCGGCGTCGTGCATCGCTATGAGCCCTCCGGGGCCATGCACGGGCTGATGCGCGTGCGCGGCTTCACCCAGGACGACGCACACATCTTCTGCACCGAGGATCAGCTCGCCGAGGAATGCCTGAAGATCAACGACCTGATCCTGTCGACTTACGCCGATTTCGGCTTCACCGGCGATCTCACCGTGAAGCTGTCGACCCGGCCGGAGAAACGCGTCGGGACCGACGCGATGTGGGATCACGCCGAGCGGGTGATGGCGACCGTGCTGCGCGAGATCCAGTCGCAGAACAATCACATCAAGACCGAGATCAATCCGGGCGAAGGCGCCTTTTACGGCCCGAAGTTCGAATATGTGCTGCGCGACGCCATCGGCCGCGACTGGCAGTGCGGCACCACGCAGGTCGACTTCAACCTGCCGGAGCGGTTCGGCGCGTTCTACATCGACCATGACGGCGGCAAGAAACCGCCGGTGATGGTGCACCGCGCGATCTGTGGCTCGATGGAGCGCTATATCGGCATCCTGATCGAGCACTATGCCGGCAACTTCCCGCTCTGGCTCTCGCCGGTGCAGGTGGTGGTCACCACCATCACCTCGGAAGCCGACGAATACGCCAAGCAGGTCGTCGAGCAGGCGCGGCGCGCCGGCCTTCGGGTCGAAATCGACCTGCGGAACGAAAAGATCAACTACAAGGTCCGCGAGCACTCGCTGGCCAAGATCCCGGCGCTGCTCGTGGTCGGCAAGAAGGAAGCCGAGACGCATTCGGTCTCGGTCCGCCGGCTCGGCAGCGACGGCCAGAAGGTGATGACGACGCAGGAGGCGATCGCCGCCCTCCTCGACGAGGCGACCCCGCCGGACGTGCAGCGGGCGCGTGGCGCCGTCTGAGCCCTGAAATCGATCTAAATTCGCTTCCGGTTGCGGGCGTGCATACCTATCTCGGGTCTGTACGTCCGCCGACCAGTTGAAGAGGATATCGCAGTGCGAGATGCCATCGAACTCCTGAAAACCCGCCGCTCGGTCAAGCCGCGCGAGATGACCGGACCCGGCCCCTCCGCAGCCGAGCTCGAGACCATCCTCACCATCGGCGCGCGCGTGCCGGACCATGGCAAGCTGACGCCCTGGCGCTTCATCATTTTCGAGGGCGATGCCCGCCAGCGCGCCGGCGAGGTGATCGCAAAAGTCTTCGCCCGGAAGAATCCAGGCGCGCCTGCCGCCGACGTCGAGACCGAGCGCAAGCGCCTCACCGACGCGCCGCTGGTGATCGGCATCGTCAGCTTCACCAGGCCGCATCCGAAGGTGCCGGCCTTCGAGCAGGAATTGTCGGCCGGCGCCAGCGCCATGAACATCGTCACGGCCGCAACCGCCCTCGGCTACGGCGCCTGCTGGCTGACCGGCTGGTTCGCCTTCGATCGCGACGTGCTTGACGGCCTCGGCCTCAAGCCGGACGAAAAGCTCGCCGGCTTCGTCCACATCGGTACGCCGACCAAGCCGAGCGAAGACCGTCCGCGACCGTTCCTTTCGGAAATCGTGACGCGTTTTTAAGCGATGTTTTGTTGACGCCTTCAGCGTCTTCCGGCTTTCATCCCGCCCAGGGAGGAAGCCCGGATGAGACGCCGTGAATTTCTGGTCGGGGCTACGCTGCTGGCCGGCACCATGGCGCGAGGCCGCGCCGCCGACATTCCCGCTCCAACGCCCGATGGCCTCGACCGCATCACGGCATTCTTCGACAACGAGGTGACGAGCGGCCGCCTGCCGGGCGCCGTCATCCTGGTCCAGCAGCACGGCAAGCCGGTCTACCTCAAGACGTTCGGCGTGCGCGACGTCACGACCGGCCTTGCCATGACGCCGGACACGATCTTCGCCATCCACTCGATGACCAAGCCGATCACGTGTCTCGGCGCGATGATGCTGATCGACGAGGGTAAGCTCGCACTCACTGACCCCGTGTCGAAATACGTCCCGCTCTTTGCCGACACCAAGGTGGGCCTCGAGATCACCAAGCCGGACGGCAAGCTGGAGCTCGATCTCGTGCCGCCGGTCCGTCCCGTCAGCATCGAGGATCTGCTGCGGCACACCTCGGGCATCAGCTACGATTACATCGGCGGCAAATGGGTCGAGCAGGCCTACAAGGCTGCCGATATCTTCGAAGGTCAATTCAACAACAGGGAATTCACCGATCGTATCGCGAAATTGCCGCTGGCGAGGCAGCCGGGAACGTTGTGGCGCTACGGTCATTCCACCGACGTGCTCGGCAGCGTCATCGAGATCATCTCGGGCCAGACGCTGTACCAATTCCTGAAAGCACGCATCTTGGATCCGCTCGGCATGAGCAGCACCAAATTCGCGCTGGCGACGGAGGACGAGCTGGCGCGGATGGCGCGGCCATTGCCGAACGATTTCATCCTGCTCGCCGCCGAACGCGAGCGCCTCGACCATCCCGAATGGCAATCGGGCGGCGGCGGGCTGCTCTCGACCATCACCGATTATCAGCGCTTCGCGCAGATGCTGCTCAACGGCGGCGAGTTCGCGGGCAAGCGTTATCTGAGCCCTGCTGCGTTCAAGGCCATGACGACCGACCACATCGGACCCGGATCCGGCGTCGGACGCGACTATTTCTATTTCCCCGGCGACGGTTTTGGTTATGGCTACGGCCTTGCGGTGCGCACCGATCCCGGCAACGCGAAGCCACCGCCGCCTGGTTCGATCGGCGAGTTGAAATGGGACAGCGGCAGCGGCACCTATTTCGGCGTCGATCCCAAGCTCGACATGGTCTACCTCATGATGCAACAGACTCAGAGCGAGCGCGGCCGCATCACGCCGGCGTTCAAAGCACTGGTCTACGATTGCTACCCGCCTCCGCTACGCCGCCCGTGAGGCGCGCTGGCCGAAATCGGCGAGCAGCTTTCCGATCTCGGCTGCGGGCCGCGCCGCGCTGAACAGGAAGCCCTGCACCTCATTGCAGCCTTCGGCGCGCAGCCAGTCGAGCTGATCCTCGGTCTCGACACCTTCCGCCGTGGTGGTGATGTTGAGGCTGCGGCCGAGACCGGAGATCGCGCGCACGATCGCGCTGCAATCGGGCCGCTGCGCCAGATCCTTGACGAAGGAACGGTCGATCTTGATCTTGTCAAAGGGGAAGCTGCGCAAGTAGCTCAGGCTGGAATAGCCGGTGCCGAAATCATCCATGGAGATGCCGACGCCGAGCTCGCGCAACTGATGCAGCGTGGCGAGGTTGGCTTCGGTCTCCGCCAGGAAGATCGACTCGGTGATCTCGAGCTCGAGCCGCCTCGGCGACAGGCCGGACTGCGCCAGGGCCGAGATCACGACCTGAACCAGGTTGCGGCTGCGGAATTGCGCCGGCGACAAATTGACCGCGACCTTGATGTCGACAGGCCATTTCACGGCTTCGGCGCAGGCCTCGCGCAGCACCCATTCGCCGAGCTGGGTGATCAGACCAATGTCCTCGGCGACCGGAATGAACTCGGCGGGCGAGATCATGCCCTTGTCCGGGTGGCGCCAGCGCAAGAGCGATTCGAAGCCGGAGATGCGGTCGGAGGCGATCGACACCAGCGGCTGGTAGTGCAGCTCGAACTCGCCATTGGCAAAGGCGCGGCGCAGATCGAGCTCCATGTCGCGGCGCCTCTGCGCCTGGAGGTCCATCTCGCGCTCGAAGAAATGGTGCACGCCGCCGCCGTCGGACTTGGCCCGGTACAGCGCCATGTCGGCGTTGCGCATCAACTCCTCGGACGTCGTGCCATCACCCGGTGACAGCGCGATGCCGATGCTGGCGCCGATCACCATCTCCTGGCCGTCGATCTCATAGGGCGCCTTCAACATGTCGATCAGCAAGGTCGCGCAGGCGCTAGCCTCGTTCGGCGAGACGTCGGCCGCCAGGATGACGGCGAACTCGTCGCCACCGAGCCGGGCCGCGAGATTGGCACCGCGGACCGCGGTGGTCAGGCGTTCGGCGACTTGCTTCAGCAGGCGGTCACCCGATGGATGCCCGAAGGAATCATTGATGTTCTTGAACAGGTCGAGATCGATGTAGAGCACGCCGACCCGCTTTCCTCCGGCCTGGTCGAGCGCCTGCTTCAGCCGCTGCTGGAAATATTCGCGGTTCGGCAGGTCGGTGAGCCCGTCATGATGGGCCATGTGGGCGATCCGCGCCTCGGCCTTGCGTCGCTCGGTGATGTCGACCACCGCGACCAGATAACCGTCGCGTTCATCGAAGGCGACGCGGCGGCCGAAGGTGAGCACCTCGATCTCGCTGCCGTCGGCGCGTAAGTGCCGCCAATTGCGCGAGGAATGATAGGCATCGCCAACGCGTTCGAGCGCCTCGGCGTGGCTCTCCCACTCGTCCTCGGGCCAGATCTCGTGCAGCTTCATGCGCAGGAAGGTGGCGCGGCTGTAACCGTAATGCTGGACCGCGGCGTCGTTGACGCTGAGGAACTGCTTGGTCTCGGCGTCGAACACCCACATCGGCATCGGGTTGTTGTCGAACAGCAGGCGGAACGAGGCGTCACGCCGCTTCAACGCGGTGACGTCGGAGATCGTCAGCGAGACCACGTCGGCGAAGGCGGTGGCGCCGAGGCGGAGGTGTCGTCCGTCGCTCTCGATTTCGAGCTGCTCGCCGCGGCCGTCCGAGACAGCCTTGAGCAGGAAATCCATGATATCGGGTGCGGCCAGCAGCGTGCTCCCCTCACCGACCCTCCGCCACAGCAGGCTTCCGGTCGCAGCCTTCAGCAGCGCGCCCGCGCTCTTGTTGTGGTGCACGATCTGGAGATCGAACGCCTTGCCGCTTGCATCGCGCAGCGTCGCCAGCGACACCACGGCGTCGTCGGTCGCGGAGAAAATCGCATCCAGGAGATTGTATTGCGTGCCGCGCTCGTTGATGTAGGCGCCGACCAGTGTCGCGCCCCAGCGCGAGGCGGTCGGCAGCGTCAGCACATCGTAGGTTCTGACCATGCCGTCGCGCACGCAATGCGCGCTCGCATGATGTGGCTGTCCCGTTGCGAGCGCGATCGCCGCCGCTTCCGTCAGCGCCGTGGCGCAATCGGGCGACAGCTCTGCGACGGCAATGTCCCAGCGCTCCTCGCCGAGCCATTTCTGCACGTAGCGTCCGCTGCGCGACAGTTCGAGCGCGCCGTCACCCCTGAGCAGCGCGATGTGATCGGCGAGCCGTCCGAGACTGCCGAGCATCACGTCCTCGTAGCGCGGCAGCCGTTCGCCCGGCTTCAACGCGGCACGCCATTTGCGTTGAAGCACCGGGATGTCATCGAACATTTCGGCGGCCGGTTTTCCCGACACTTTCTTCGCGGCACTCATGGCAGTCCCCAACGCACTATCCCGGCGCATCCAATGCAGCTGCGCTTAACGGCGTGTAAAGAGTGCACAGGCGCAGGGCCCGTTCGGTAATTATGACAGTTTTAAGTCAGGTGTTGGTTAGTCGGCGTTAGAGACTATGACGGTTGTGTTTTCGAAGCGTGCTGTGAGTTGGCAACGGCGTCGCCGTCCCCGGTGTCGTCCTGGCGAAAGCCAGGACCCACAACCACCGAAGATCATTGTTGCGATCGCTTTGGCCGTATCGTGCTTCGACAATGCTGACCGGGGTAATGGGTCCTGGCTTTCGCCAGGACGATGTGGGGAGGTAGCATGCGCGACTGCATCAACGTCGTCATTGCGAGCGCAGCGAAGCAATCCAGAATCCCTCGGAGGAGGCAGTCCGGATTGCTTCGTCGCATCAGCGCAAAATTGCTTTGCAATTTTGTCGCGAGCTCCTCGCAATGACGGAATATGTGGATGGCAACGTCGCTCGTCTAACGCACATCTTCATCGCAGACACACCCGCGTATCCTCGCTCGTCAGGCAACGCAAGGTCTTGTAGCCCGAATTGAACGCAGCGTAATCCGCGCTACGAATTCAGAGCAAGCGGCTCGCCCGCCGCTACTCCTCGCTCGAGGCGGCGGAGCGGTCGTTCAGATGGGCCTGCGACAGCAGGAAGAACAGCGCGCGCTCGCCGTGATATTTGGCGGACGGACGCGTACGCTCGAACCCGTCCGCAAATATCTTGCCGGACTGGTCGCACACCTGCCATCGCCAGCCAAACCGCTTGCGCCTCGTTAGGACCACTTCGAACATCCCGACCGGCTGGGCCCCCTGCTCATTGCCGCTGGCGCAGCCGTCGATGGTCTGCGCATCCGGCTCCCCTGGACCGATGCGACATATAACCCAGCGGGATGGAAAGAGAATAAAATTGATGATCGGAATCGGGCATCGTCCACCGGCGCGGTGAACTCACGTGGTTTTCCGGAATAAGGCGCGGATGGCGGGTTTCTTCGCACCTTGAGACGCCGCTTGGGCGCTCGCGCAGAGGTAATGGGAGATGGTGTGCTTGTGCGCGATGTGAGAAGTGGAGGATTTTCCGAGGCACGAAGCCCAGCATCCTGACCAGACCACCACCGGGCGGCATCGCCGCCGAGGCATCACCGCGCGACGACCTCGACTTCGCCGTCGACGCCGTTCACGACGTTGAAGCCGCGCTCGTAGACCTTGCCCTCGTTCTTGGCGATGGCGCGGTACTCGCCTTCAGAGAGCACGACGCGCGGGAAAGCGCCGATCGATTCCTTGATGACGTCGCCGCCTGGGGTCAGCACCGACCAGGCAGTGTTGGCGAGTGCCTCTCCGCCCCTGTCGCTGACGAGCTTGAGCGTGATGACGGCGGCGCGGTGGGTGATGGTGACGTCGGTGAGCTTGCCGGCCTGGACGCGGATGTCCGAGCGCACCACCGAATTGGCATCGCCATAGTTGGAGACGATGTAGTAGGTGCCCTCCGGTATCAGCACGACGTCGCCGGCGGCGACGTTAGGCACCAGGGAGGCGCGCTCGCCGGATTCGAACTGGCTGCCCTTGTAGATCGCGAACGAGATCTGGTTCTGCGGGATGCGGCTGGTGCCGACCCGGCCCTCGATGCGCAGGCCGCCGGCCGGCAGCACGAAGGATTCGCGGTCGGTCTCGGCCTTCAGGCTGACGGTGCGCACTGCACTGACGAGGCCGAAGGCGACGTGCACGACGTAAGTGCCCGGCGGCAGCACGATGTTGGGCGTGGCGTTGCGCTCCTCGCGGATCAGCTTGAAGGTGCCGTTCTCGTCGGGACGATCGGCGAATACGCGCCAGACCAAGCCGCTGGTGATCGCGGGAGAATCCTTGCCGTATTTCGCGGTCAGCGACAGCACGCCCTGACCGGGCGCGGCCGCATTGAGCGGCGCGGCCGGCGGCACGGTGGTGACCGCGGGCGGCGGCATACTGGGCGTAACCGGCTGCGCCAGGGTCGGCGGCAGGCTCGGGGGGCCGGCGCCCGGCCCAGATGGCGGTGCCAGATTGATGGCGCCGCCGGGATCCGGCACCGATGCAGGGGGCACCGGCGGCGGACGATCGGAGAAAAGCTGCGCCTGCGCGGCGTTTTGGCCAAGGAAAACCGGGCCGAGGGACACGAGGCACGCGACAAGGATCAGCGCCGGCAGCAGCCGAACGCCGCGCCGCCATTCGATGATGCCGTCACCCCCGCGTGTCATGCCCCTGCTTTTCACCGAAAACGCGGCAAATTCAAGCCTCAGGAACCCGATCGAATACGGTCATTGGAACCCGGTTGACGCCTGCGTGATTAGTCCCGAAGCAACCGTCCATCGCCATACTCCTGCCCTGTGCGCTTCCCAAAGCGGCATAAACCATGCTTCGCCGCGGTTCTGGCGGAGCGCCAGTGTGGCGCCTAGTCTGGTGATACGGGCCTGGCCCCGGCGTAGGGGAGTTTTTCAGTGCTGGACATCTTGAAGGGTCGGGGCGCGAACGGCTCAAACGGCGAGAAAGTTGGCGAGAAAGTTGGCTTGGGCAGCATCCGCCGGCCGGTCATCGGCCTTGCCCTCGGGGGCGGCGCGGCGCGCGGCTTCGCCCATATCGGCATCATCAGGACCCTGCTCGCCAACGGCATCGTGCCTGACGTCGTGGTCGGCACCTCGATCGGCGCCGTGGTCGGCGGCGCCTATGCGGCCGGCCAGCTCGATACGCTGGAAGAATGGGGGCGCAGCCTGCAGGGCATGCGCAACATCCTCGGCTATCTCGACATCCGCCTCAATGGCTCCGGACTGATCGGTGGCGAGAAGCTGGCGACCCGGCTCGAGGAAGCCGTCGGCCAGACCCTGATCGAGGACCTCTCAGCCAAA
This sequence comes from Bradyrhizobium sp. Rc2d, assembly GCF_900099855.1. Taxonomy (NCBI): domain Bacteria; kingdom Pseudomonadati; phylum Pseudomonadota; class Alphaproteobacteria; order Hyphomicrobiales; family Nitrobacteraceae; genus Bradyrhizobium; species Bradyrhizobium sp. Rc2d. The sequence goes on from NZ_FNCU01000017.1 coordinate 119,733, forward strand.
TTCGCCAGCGTGGCGACCGAGGTGCGCACCGGCCACGAGATCTGGCTGACGCGCGGCCGCGTGGTCGATGCGATGCGCGCCTCCTATGCGCTGCCGGGCATCTTCTCGCCCGTGCTGATCGGCGACCGCTGGCTGGTCGACGGCGCGCTGGTCAATCCGGTGCCTGTCTCGGCCGCCCGCGCGCTCGGCGCCGAAATCGTCATCGCCGCAAATCTTTCCAGCGACATCTTCACCCATTCCACGACGATCTATTCGCACGGCGCGATGCCCACTCCGGTGGCGCCGGTGGCCGAGGAGACGACGACCAAACGGCGCTTCCCCCGGCTGTTCTCGCCCGAGAAGACCATGAAGCGCGAGTTCTTCGGCGGTGGCGGACGCCCCGGCATCTCCTCGGTGATGGTGGATGCCTTCAACATCATGCAGGACCGCATCACCCGCGCCCGTCTCGCCGGCGATCCGCCCGACATGCTGATCACGCCACGGGTCGGCCAGTTCGGCTGGTTCGACTTCCACCGCGCCGAAGATCTGATCGCGCACGGCGTGCGTGCCGCAGAGCGTGCATTGGATTCGATCCAGGAAGCGATCCACGTGCTGGCGCCGCCGCCTGAAGGCGCAGCGCCGACAGTACACGAGTGAAGTCCGCTCAGGCGGTCTTGATATAGTCGCGCAGGGCTTCCTGCTCGGCCTCGTATTCCTGGACGCGGCGCTTGACGATGTCGCCGATCGAGATCAGGCCAACCACCTTGCCATTCTCGACCACGGGCAGATGGCGGAACTTGCCTGTCGTCATCATCTCCATGAGCTCGGCGACAGTATCGGTCTCCTTGCAGGCGACGACCTTGCGGGTCATGACCTCTGCGACCGGCTCCTCCAGGACGCCGGCGCCGCGCTCGCCGAGCACGCGCACGATGTCGCGCTCGGACAGGATGCCTTCGAGCCGGCTCTGGTTCATCACCAGCACCGCACCGATCTTCTTCTCAACGAGCAGCTTGATCGCGGCGGACAGCTTGACGTCGGGCTCGACGCTCATGATCTGATGGCCCTTGGTGTTGAGAATGGAACGTACCGTCATTGTCGCCTCCCTGAATCGGAGCCGTCCGCCATTTGGCGGTTCGGAACTTGTTCGCGAGTCTTCAACTAACAGTTTCAGCGCCGGTTCACGCTCGTGCGCTTTGCGAAGCATTGCTTCGCTTTCGGAACATTCTTCGCGGGAATGATGGATGAATTCGGGCCGCGCCGCAAGCGCCGCTTCAAATTCGGTCTGAAACGTCCTGTGATGACGCATCCGCAGCATCGCTTCGCACGCGCGGCACTGGATCGAACAGCGCGAACAGCAGGAGCCCTGCGAAGAAGCCGCCGATATGCGCTTGCCAGGCCACGCTCGTGGTTTCGGCATCGACGCCGATCGCGCCGACACCGAAGATGATGTTGAGGCCGAACCAAACACTGAGGAAGCCGACCACCCGTCCGTCGCGCAGCGCGCGCGACAGCGGCAGCGCCGGAACCTTTGAGGCGGTATCGGCGTCCGAACGGCTGAACGACAGGAAGCTGCCGCGGGCGAACGCGAAGCGGATCGCCGCCGCCATCGCCCCCGACACCGAGGCCGAGGCGCCGATCATCGGCGCCACCGCATGCTCATGGGTGACGAGATGGGCGAGCGCGCCGGCCGCCGCCGTCACCGCCATGAACACGAAGAATCTGATGGCGCCGAAGCGCCGCGCCAGCGCGCTGCCGAACGGCAGCAGCCACAGCACGTTGAAGCCGAGATGAGTCAGGTTGGCGTGCAACAGCGAATAGGTGACGAAGGTCCAGACCTTCGCACCCGCCCCGCCCGGGATCTGCAAATTGAGCAGCGAGGAATCGTAGCGCTTCGGGATGAAGCCGAAGACGTCGATGGTCCAGTTCTCGATCTCCGGCGGCAGCAGCACCCGCAGATGGATCAGCGCCAGCAGGGCGATATAGGCGGTCAGCGCCACGGGCAGCGTCAGGATCGGCTCGCGCGGGGCCTCCTGGACGGCCGGCAGATCCGGAGAATCCTGCGGCGGAGAATTTTGCGGGGAATCCAAGGCAGCTTCGCTTTCAGGCGCGATCGGAGCGATCCACTTGGAGATAGTCGCCTTTGCCGGCGTTGCGCAAGTGCACAAAAGGAAAAGGCAGGGCCCTGGGAAAGCCCTGCCTGTCCGTGTCGGACTTCCGGTACCCCCTGGGAATAAGGTGTATCCCCACCCCTCCCCGCGGTCCCGTGACCAAACTGTTTGACGCCCAAAGTTCAGGCCTCGCCGAGAACCTGGAAAACCGGCGAGACTTGCGACCGCGATCACCATAGCAAGCGGGCCGCCGGCGCAAAGCGCATAGTTAATTTAACGTTAACAACGCAAAGGCGGCCTAGATGGGCCTAAAACACCCTCGCGGCATGGACGCTGCAGATCCCCTCCTGCACAACAACGAAAGGGATCGCGGGTGCACTGAAGCGGGACAGGTTTGTGCCGTGAGGATGCGCCCCGGGGTAAGCGTTCAGTCATGAAACATCCGTCGAGCCGCGAGTTCTTCGCGTATTGGGACGACAAGCGCGGCATGGCGCGGGCCCCTGACCGGGCCGACATCGATCCGGCCGCCGTCCGTGACCTGCTCGGTGACATCTTCGTGCTGTCCTGCGAGCAGCACCTCGGCTTCCCGTTCCGCGTCGCCGGCACGCGCGTCTGCGCGCTCGCCGGAGGCGATCTCAAGGACCGGAGCTTTACGGCGCTGTTCACACAAGCCAGCCGCGGCGAGATCGAGGAGATCACCACGATCGTCGCCGACGAGAAGTTGGGTGTGATCGCCGGCGTCACGGCCGCACGCGAGAACGGTAGCAAGGCGCATCTCGAGCTGCTGCTGCTCCCCTTCAATGCCCGTCCGCATACGCCCGTCAGCGTGACCGGCGTGCTCGCACCGTTCGACGACGAATGCGGCACGCTCGGCGCCTTCACCCTGACCTCCTGGCGCTATCTGCATCAGCCGGAAAAACTGCTGCCGCGCGCGATCCGCAAATTGCAGATCGCACGCGGGCTGATGGTGTATGAGGGGCTGCGGTAGATTTCGAAAACTCCTGTGCGCAGGCGATGATCGTGCGATGGATCGTCGCGCGACATGACCGATTTTGCCGGATTTGCGTCATTCCTGAAATCGTTGCGACCGGATAGCTTCCGCGCCGCGTGAGACGACGAGCGGGTGACATCATGAGCTGGCGCATTCTGGCCTGGACCGCCCTCGGCGGCGTGGCATCGCTGGTGGCGATCGGCGGAACCTGGCTGCTCCTGCTGCCGGGCGCGCCGGCATCGGGAACCGCGCCCGCGATCTCCAGAGACGAAACCGAGGCGACGCTGGCCGCGCTGAAACCGCCGAAACGAAAGCGCCCCCTGATCGCCATCGTCGGCATCAACGACATGAGCGAGACCACCGACTATCTGATGCCCTACGGCATCCTCGCGCGGGCTGACGTCGCCGACGTCCTCACCCTGGCGACGCAGCCGGGACCCGTCACGCTCTATCCCGCACTGAGGGTACAGCCGCATGCGACCATCGCCGAGTTCGACGCCGCGCACCCCGACGGCGCCGACTACGTCATCGTGCCCGCGATGAGCCGCGACGACGACGCAGTCGCCCTGCAGTGGATCAGGAGCCAGGCCGGCAAGGGCGCGATCGTCATCGGCGTCTGCGTCGGCGCTACGGTCGTTGCCAACACCGGGCTGCTCGACGGCAAGCGGGCCACGACGCATTGGTATTCCGTGCGCGATCTGCAGAAGCACTCGACGATCCGCTATACGGCGGACCGCAGACTGGTCGTCGACCAGAGCGTCGCGACGACCACCGGAATCAGCGCATCCATGCCGATGGCCCTCACCCTGATCGAGGCCATCGCCGATCGGGCCAAGGCCGAGGCGGTCGCCCGCGACATCGGCCTTGCGGCGTGGGACGCGCGCCACCGCAGCGACGCGTTCAGCTTCACGCGCCCCTTCGCGCTGACGGCGATCGCGAACACGCTCGCCTTCTGGAACCGCGAGCAGCTCGGAATCGCTTTGATGCCTGACGTCGACGAGGTCTCGCTCGCACTGATCGCCGATGCATGGTCGCGGACCTATCGCTCACGCGCCCTCACCTTCGCCGCCACGGCGCAGGCGCGCACGAGCCGCGGAGGCCTCGGCATCCTGCCGGACCGGATCGCTGACGATTGGCCGGCGCAGCAGGCGCTGCCGGGAGCCGGCACCTCCCCGCCGGCACAGGCGCTGGACGAAACGCTGCGTGCGATCGAGGCGCGCTACGGATCGCGAACGGCCGACTTCGTGGCGATGCAGCTCGAATATCCGAAGCTGGATTGATCTTACTCTTGGCGGCGGAAATAAATTGGAACGAATGAGACGGATCGACATGAGCAAGCCGCATTGGCGTCTCGCGCGCACGGCCGACCTTGTTGCGATCGGCGCGATCGCGGCGCGCATCCATCCTGATCTTTCCGAGCGCCCTGATGTGTTCGCGGAAAAGATGCGGCTTTGTCCCGATGGCTGCCGTGTGCTCGCGGCGGACGATGGGATCGTCGGCTACGGGCTCGCCCATCCCTGGAAGCAGCATCAGATCCCGCCGCTCGACGGCTTCCTCGCAAGCTTGCCCGACGATGCGGACTGCCTCTACGTGCACGACGTCGCCGTGCTGCCCGACGCCCGCGGTGGCGTCGCGCGCGCCTATATCGCGACGATCGAGCAACTCGCACGCTCAATGGGCATTGCGGCTCTCGCGCTGGTCTCGGTCTATGCCACGCGGCCGCTATGGGAACGTTTCGGCTTTCGGCCCGTCACGACGGATGCGGAGTTGCGCGCAAAGCTCGCATGCTACGGTGAAGGCGCGACCTACATGCTCCGCGATCTCGCTGCAACGTGACGCTCCTCCCCGGTCGGGGCTCACGCGGGCGTGAAGCCACCCGCTCGAACCGGTTTCAGCCAGCCTCCGTCGAAGAACCGTGCGGGCCGTTCTGGTCTCGCCGAATCGAGACTGGAGAATGTCCATGAAACTCACATTGTCGAAAGTTGCTTTGATTGCGGTGGTTGCGGCGACCGCGTTCACCGCGACCAGTGCCAACGCCGCGCAGTACCGGACCTACGGTTGCGAGTTCGCCTTCTTCGAGGGCTGCAGCGGCCTGATCGAGACGCCGAGCCAGGGCGGACGACGCACGGTCAGCCATCGCGACACCTCGCCGACTTACATGAAGCAGAGCGATCCTCGCTACAGCTCCGCGATGCGTGATGCCGGCGGTGGTGGCGGCGGTGGTGGTGGCGGCGGCGGCGGTGGCCGCTGAACTCACGCCTCTCTCTTCAGATCCTCTCTCTTCAGATGATGTCGCCGGTGCAATCCGGCGGCATCATTGCCGTCTGCGCTGAACGGCGGCCGCTCAACCTCGCCGTTTCTTCCTCGCCTTCTTTCCCGGCGCGCCCTTCACCGGCCACGGCGTGACCGAAGGCTCCGCGTGGCCCTGTTTGTTCTTATGCTTCTTTTTCTTCCCGAAAGAAGCAGCCTCGCCGAATTTCGGGCCACGCTCGCCGTGAGACTTGCCGCGCGGCTTGAATGCACCTGCCTCGCGCGCGCGATCGCTCTGACGCTCACGGTGATCATCGTCAGCGGCCTCACGGCGATGCGCATATGACCGCTGCTCCGAAGCCGCCTGCCGCGGCACTGTGTCCGCCATCGGCTCGATGCGGATGCTGTCTTCCTTGTCCGGGCGCTTGATCTTGGCGGCGAAGGAATCCGCGACCCGCTCGGAAATCTCGAACTCGGTGGTGGTGTCCATGATCTTGATGGCGCCGATGTCGCGCTTGTCGATGCCGCCGCGGCGGCAGATCATCGGCAGCAGCCAGCGCGCCTCCGCATTCTTGCGCCGGCCGATGGCGGCACGGAACCAGACGCTGGCCTCCGCCATGCCGTGTTTCGACGATGACTTCCCGGATTTCGGTCGCGGCTTGCCGGGACGATCGCCGCCGCCTTCGCCTTCAAACCTGTCACGACCGCGATCGTCGCGCGGCCTGCCGCTGCGCTCGCCGGGATCGATGATATCTTCGGGCGACGGCAGCCGTGCCCGATAGAGCCGCGCGAGCGCAGCGGCGATGTCTTCGGGCGAGCGCTCGGCCAGCAATGCCTGCGCCAGCACCAGATCGTCGGCGGTGGTGTCCTCGGTGAACAACACGTCCTTCATGCGCGCGTGATCGAGCTTGCGGATGTCCTCCGCCTGCGGCGCCATGCCCCAGGCCGCCTCGATGCCCGAGAGATTGAGCAGCAATTCCGCGCGCCGGCGTCGTGCCGGCGGCACCAGGAGAACGCTCGTGCCCTTTCGTCCCGCACGCCCGGTGCGGCCGGAGCGATGCTGCATGACCTCGGCGTCATTGGGCAGATCGGCATGGATGACGAGGTCGAGGCTCGGCAAATCGATGCCGCGGGCGGCGACGTCGGTCGCGACGCAAACGCGGGAGCGTCCGTCCCGGAGCGACTGCAGCGCCATGGTGCGCTCGTTCTGGGTCAATTCGCCCGACAGAGCGACCACGGAGAAGCCGCGCTCCAGCAGCGCTGCCTGCAAATGCCTGACGGCATCGCGCGTGCTGCAAAACACCAGCGCGCTCGGCGCCTCGTAGAAGCGCAGCACGTTGACGACCGCGTGCTCGACGTCGGCAGACGCGATCCGGATCGCGCGATACTCGATATCGGCGTGGCCGCCTTCGTCGCCGGCAACCTCGATCCGGAACGCGTCGCGCTGATATTGCCTGGCCAGCGCGACGATGCCGCGCGGAAACGTCGCCGAGAACAGCAGGGTACGGCGCGCCTCAGGCGTGGTCTCGAGGATGAATTCCATGTCCTCGCGAAAGCCGAGATTGAGCATCTCGTCGGCCTCGTCGAGCACGACCACCTTCAATTCGGAGATGTCGAGGCGGCCGCGACGCAAATGATCGCAGAGCCGCCCGGGCGTGCCGACGACGATGTGCGCGCCGGCCGCCAGCTCGCGCTGCTCGCGCCGCGGATCCATGCCGCCGACACAGGAGACGACACGCCCGCCGGCATGCCCATACAGCCAGGCCAGCTCGCGCTGAACTTGCAAGGCGAGCTCGCGGGTCGGCGCCACGATCAGGGCGAGCGGCGCGCCGGCGTGCTCGAACCGCTCGGCCTCGCCCAGCAAGCCCTTGGCCATGGCAAGGCCATAAGCCAGGGTCTTGCCGGAGCCGGTCTGGGCTGAAACCAAGAGGTCGCGGCTGGAGGCTTCGTCCGTGAGCACGGCGAGCTGAACGGGAGTCGGGGAATCATAGTTCCGCTCGGCCAAAGCTCGGGCGAGCGGCGGGGTCAGGGCCGGAAAAGACACGAAATGGAGAACCTTGGTTGATTCAGGCGCGCAAACGGTGGACCGGCGGACCTGAGCTGCATGCGCGGCAAACGGCGCACGCTGGATTTGATCTGGGCGCTCTTTACGCCAAGCGCTCAGAAATCACCATGCCTGTGATGCATGGCTTTGCAATGAGAACCGCGCCTGAAGGTTGCAGCGGATTTTTGCAGCCACCTCCACTAAGCTGAAACACAACCGGATCCAAAGGGAATGACCGCGTGACGTCCTCCGCCAAACGCAGCTGCGGCGATTGCACGCTTTGCTGCAAGGTGATGGCCATCGAGGCGCTGGCCAAGCCGGTTAATGCCTGGTGCTCGCATTGTCAGCCCGGCCGCGGCTGCGCGATCTACGCTGCGCGGCCCACCGAATGCGAAGACTTCGCCTGCCTGTGGCTCGTCAATGATCTCCTCGACGAGTGCTGGAAGCCGAGCCGCTCGAAGCTCATCGTGACGACGTCGGAGGACGGCGTCGAAATCCGATGCGACCCGGGCTCTCCCAACGCCTGGCGCAAGGCGCCCTATGCCGGAGACATCCATGCATGGGCGGTCGAAGGCGAGACCAACGACATGACGGTGGTCGTGATCATCGGCCAGCGCATGATCCTGGTCACGCCGGATCGCGAGTTCGATCTTGGAATTGTCGGCCCCGACGAACGAATCGTGCGCGAGCTGGAAGGCACGAAGGTGGTGGGTGCGACAGTGGTGAAGGAGAGCGAGCTCGGCCGCGGCTAGAGCGTTTTCGAGCGAAGTGGGTACCGGTTCGCGTGAAGAAAACGCGTCAAAACAACAATCTAGAGCTTCGGTTCTGATTCAATCAGAACCGATAATGCTCTAGTGCGTGCACAAGCACGACACCGACGATTTCCCTGTCGTTCGAAGGGGCGCCTGGCTCGGATTTAATCCCTGGAGGTCGCCAGCTTGCTAAAGCTCCCGACCAACTTCGCAACACTGTCTCTCGCTGCAAAGCTCAAGGCGCGGATGGCGCGCCAGGCTTCGGTCGCCTGCAGCCACGCCTTCACCTCAGTGAACTTCCCGTATGTCCAAGCGAATGCCGGAATCCGCATCAGCTTGTCCCGCGTGAGATGGAACAGGCGCTCGACCAGCACGAGCTTGAGCAGTTCACCGACGATCAACGTCGCCGCGCCGCTGAGGACCTCGCCAGTTGCGGCAAGGTAGGCGGCCAGGGGCTTGATCGGCTCCAGAATGATGACTGGCACGGAAAACAAGGCCAGCGAAGGATAAGGCGGCAGCGACCTGATCCAGGCCCGCAATCGCTCGAATTGGAAGTGCCGCCCAAGCCAGAGCGCGATGGGCCGCGCCACGGCCATGAAGACCGCGTCCACAAGGAAGTAGACGGCGGCCAGGACGTAAGTGACGGGTTTCAGAATTCGCTTCACGGCACCTCTCCCGTGAACTGAAATCCGGAACTTGGGCCTAAGTTTCACCGCGGCGTGAAGAGTTCGCGGATTCCCGATGGAACTTTTTGAGCTGTTCAGATCTCCGCATAGACCTCCAGCAGATTTCCGTCGGGGTCGCGGAAGAACAGCGTGCGATGACCGAACGCCTGGTTCGTCGGCGGCGACAGCAGCGCCACGCCCTCCCGCACGAGTTCATCGGCGCACGCATCGACTTCACTTGCCGACACCTTGAAGGCCAGTTGCAGTGAAGCGCTACCCGTCGGCGTCGGCGCATCGGCCGCGGTCCGGCTCGGCCTTGCCAGCGCCAGCGTATTGCTGCCGAGGCCATACTCGATCCAGTTCGACGAGAGCTCACGCAGCAGCGGAAAGGCAAGGACGTCTTCATAGAAGCGCCGCATCGCCGCCATGTCGCGCACGAAGACGACGGTGTAGTCGATCGCGCGGATGGCGCTGAAGGGTGAGCGAGGGCGCGGGGTTGGTTCGGTTGTTTGATCGCTTGTCATCTCGTCCTTCATTCCAACCCCGACTCGTAGCCCGCATGGAGCGAAGCGGAATGCGGGGCAACTCCATCCACAAGCACCCCGGATATCGCTTCGCTCATCCGGGCTACAATATCTTGCGAAGTTTGCGAGACTTTATCTCAGCAGCCCACCACCATAGCGCAGCTCATAAAGCGGCGCGCCGTCATCCCGCGCAATCGTCTCGGCACCGTGGAAGCGATCCAGTGCGCCTTCGACCGCGTTGCGGTAGACCATGCCGGCATGTTCGAACTCGTCCGCGTTTACGGCGAGCAGCGCCTGGCGCAGGAATTTGTAGATCGCGAGGAAAGTATCCCGATCCCTGATCTCCGCACGGGCGCCGCCGCTGTAGCTCATCGACCAGATGATGCGATCGTCGCGCGACACGGTCTCCTGCCCAACGAAAAAGCCCATGCCGAAATAGATATCGCGATAGGCATAAGGCGGCGCGCGGTGATCGAGCTGTTTGGAGCCCGCGAGCAGCGGGACGGCGATGGTCGCATCGTCATCCAGCCCGGCATAGGTGCGCCGCTTGGCTTCGACCAGGAACGCGGCGAGATCATGGGGACGGAGGACATGACCTACTCCACCAGCTCCGGCCACGGCACGATGGTCGACTTCACCGTCTTCATCGCCATTGCGTCCTTGACCGCCTGCGCGACGCCCGCTTCCGTGAACGGATAGATCGTCTGCATCTTCAGCCAGGGATATTTGCCCGCCGTCCGGTAAAGCATGTCGACGCCGAGCGGCAGATCGTTGCCGGTAAAACCCCAGGAGCCGAGCACGTTGAGGTCCTGGGTGCAGATCCGGTGCCAGGAGGTCTCGATCGAGCCGGCGTCGGTGAACTGGCCCATCTCGACATAGGTGCCGCCGTCGCGCAGCATCTCGATGCCTTCAGGGCCGGCTGAAGGGTGTCCCGAACAATCCATCACGAGATCGGCGCCAAAGCCGCCGACGATCTCGCGCACGCGCGCGATGCGATCCTGCGGCGATTTGATCTCCTCGATGTTGACCGTCGCCCCCGCGCCGAATTCGCGCGCGAGCTTGAGCCGTGGCTCCTCCGGCGCGCCGACGCAGATCACCCGCCCTGCCCCCATCTCCTGCGCGGCCGCGACCGCCAGAATGCCGATCGGACCCGAGCCTTGGATCACCACCGTGTCGCCCCAGCTGAAACCGCCGGCGCGGCTGGCGCGGTTGAACGCCCGGATGCAGGAGGTCAGCGGCTCGGACAGCGCGCCCAGCCGCAGCGACATGTCGTCGGGCAGCTTGTAGATCTTGGTGCCCGGCAGCATGTCGAGATCGACATATACATATTCGGCCCAGCCACCCCACATGTGAGGCGCTTTGTCGAAGCCGAGATAGCGGCCGTAATAGACCGGCGTCAGGCACTTGTTGGCTGTCTGCGGATAGTGGATGCAGTAATAGCAGCGTCCGCAAGGCATCAGCGGCGGGATCATCACCTTCGAGCCGACTGCAAGCGGCTTGCTCATGAAGTCCTCAGTGAACTCGTCGCCGCATTCGACGATGATGCCGCCGAGCTCGTGGCCGAGCGTGAACGGCCAGGGCAGCGGCTTCGGCCAATGTCCTTTGAGAATATGCAAATCGGTACCGCAGACCCCGCAGGCGCCAACCTTGATCAGCGCCGCCTTACGGCCGACCTTCGGCCACGGCACGGTGCGGATGACGGGCTCGCTGCCCGGCCCTGCATGGGTGCAGACGCGGATGGATTCCATGGCTGTTTCCTCGATGCCCGTCTGTTATGATTGATTGGTGCGGGCTGAAGCGAAGCGTATGTGAGATGCGGGCTGGTGCCAAGGTGCGGTCTCGTAGCCCGCATGGAGCAAAGCGGAATGCGGGACCGGCGGTCCCGGATTACACTTTTCGCTCCATCCGGGCCACGAAGCATAACCGCCGATGCTACGTGACTATCAGCCAGCGGATGCGGACGCGGTCAGACGCGTCGCTCTCGCCGCCTTCGCGCAATTCGAGCAGGATTATTCCGATTGGCCAACGTTTATGGCCAATGTCGCGAAGATAACGGAGCTTTCCAGGACAGGCGAGATCGGCGTCGCTGAAGACGGTGGCGAGATCGTCGGCGCCGTGGCTTATATCGGTCCACGGCAGCCAAAGGCCGCGTTCTTCGATCCGGCCTGGCCGATCATCCGCATGCTGGTGGTCGATCCCTCGGCGCGCGGCAAGGGTATTGGCCGGCAACTGACGGAAGAATGCGTTCGCCGCGCCGAGCGCGACCAGTCGCCGGTCATCGCGCTGCATACGACGACGATCATGACGGTCGCGCTGCCGATGTATCTGCGGGTGGGATTCGCGAAGGTGCGCGAGGCGCCGGATATCTCTGGCGTGCCTTATGCGGTCTACGTCAAACGGCTGGATTAGCAGCAGGGTCGTAGCCCGCATGCAGCGAAGCGGAATGCGGGACCGGCGGCCCCGGATTACGCGTCCGCTCCATCCGGGCTACGGGCTCATGACTCACACACCCAAGTGTCTTGAGCCATTGGCGCCGACCGTGTAAGGCGGCCCAAATCCTACCTTGGTGCTCGCTTGAACCCCCTCCCTCAAAATCCCATGGTCGCGTCCGGCTCGTTCGCGGCCATGAAGTCGGGGCCCTACCGCGTCCAGTTCGTCGCCTACGTGCTGGCGATGATGGCCGACAATATCGAGCACGTGATCAGCTATTGGGTGGTGTTCCAGAAATTCCATTCGCCGGCGCTGGCGGGCTTTGCCGTGCTGTCGCACTGGCTGCCATTCCTCTTGTTCTCGGTCGCGGTCGGCGGGCTTGCCGACCGGTTCGATCCGCGCCGCATCATCCAGTGCGGCATGGTGCTGTTTATTACCGCCTCGGCCGGATGGGGCTTCTTCTTCCTCACCGATACGATCCAGATGTGGCACGCGATGCTGCTGCTGGTGATCCACGGCTGCGCCGGCGTGTTGTGGCAGACGCCGAACCAGTTGCTGCTCTACGACCTCGTCGGCCCGGCCGATCTTCCGAGCGCGGTGCGGCTGAACGCGATGGCGCGCTATCTCGGCATCCTGGTCGGGCCCGCGGTCGGCGGAATCATCATGCTCACGCTCGGCACTTCGCACGGCATCATCTTCAACACGCTGTTCTATCTGCCGATGCTGCTGTGGCTGTTTTGGGCGCCGCTGCGCGACAACAGCGTCGCCGTGCGGCGTTTCGCGGTGCGCGGCCTTGCCGACATCGTGCTGACGATGCGCGCCATCGGCACGCGGCCGGTGCTGTTAGCGATGACGTGGCTCGCCGGCCTCACCTCTTTCATGATCGGCAACGCCTATCACGCCCAGATGCCGGGCTTTGCCGGCGATCTCGGCCATGGCGATCCCGGCGTCTCCTACAGCGTGCTCCTCGCGGCTGATGCGGCCGGTGCCCTGCTCGCCGGCATCGCGCTGGAATCCTGGGGACGTCTCAAGGGCACGCCGCGCACCGCAATCATGCTGGCGATGCTCTGGAGCGTAGCGCTCTTCGGCTTCGCCTCCGTGCGGATCTATCCGGTCGCGATCGTGCTGTTGTTCTGCGCGGGCTTCTTCGAGCTGTCGTTCAACACCATGGCGCAGGCGCTGGTGCAGCTGAACGCACCGTCCGACATCCGCGGCCGCGTCGTCGGTCTCTACAACATGGCCGGACTCGGCATGCGGGCCTTCAGCGGCCTCACCGTCGGGCTGTCGGGCGCCGCGATCGGCATTCACTGGTCGCTCGGGCTCTCGGCAGTGGTGCTGCTGGCGCTGCTGGGTCTTCTATATCGGCGGCGCCTACGAACGGCTTGACCGGTCCCGCCCGGCGGGCCTCGCCTGCCCGCCCTTGATGTGGCTTTTCGAGCGCATTGTGTCTGTCCGTTACCGGCGCGCCCGATCCTAACGCGGCATTAACCCTATGCACCTTAGGGTCGTGCCGGACTCCGCCCGGGCGGGGGGTCGGGTGTTGGAAATGGCGTTAGCGAACAGAAAATTTCTTCCGGCCGCCGAGGAGCGTCGGCGTTTCCAGCGGGTGAAAGTGCACCTGCTCGGCCGTTACATGCTGCCGGACCGCCGTGAATTCCCCTGCCAGGTGATCAACATGTCGCCGGGCGGCCTCGCGCTGCTGGCCCCCGGCATCGGCAATGTCGGCGACCGCGTCGTCGCCTATCTCGACCATATCGGCCGGGTCGAGGGCAAGATCACCCGGATCATCGACAATGGCTTTGCCATGACGATCGGGGCAACGCCGAGGAAGCGCGACAAGCTCGCGGCACAGCTGACCTGGCTCGCCAACCGCGACATCCTCAACCTGCCGGAGGACCGCCGTCACGACCGTATCGTACCGCGCAACCCGATCGCGGTGCTGACGCTCGAGGACGGCACCAAGATGACCTGCCGCATCATCGACCTGTCGCTGTCGGGCGCCGCGATTGCCGCGGAGAACCGCCCGCCGCTGAAATCGACGGTTCTGCTCGGCCGGGTCCAGGGCCGCGTGGTCCGAAACCTCGAAGACGGCTTCGCCCTCGAGTTCATGCACGAGCAGCCGGCCGAGACACTCGAAGAGAGCGTTACCGCGCGGTAAAGCGCAACGGCGTCAAAACCACTGCATTTCCAGCCTCGAAGGCGGCCTCCGCGATGCGGACGCCGCCTTTTTCGTGCGTTGCGACCCGCTCTGCGCGAGTTAACGCAAGGGCTGCACGTGCGTGCAAACAACGGTTCCGCCAGCGTTTGCGCGTTAACAGATAAAATTTGAATCAATTGCAGTCATTTCAAATTTTACGAGAATTCGATTCAAGTATAGATCGAATTCGCCGCGCCTTTTAGTTGCATTCGTCTCGACTTGACTTGGCTGACTTAGCGGCAACTCAAAAGCTCCGTGCGAAATGTGGTCCCAACAAGAAACGGGGGCCGCAATGTTTGACTTCAGGGGACAGGGGAAAGGGCTGGCGCTGGCCGCCATGCTCTTCGGGATCAGCGCGACAGCGCAGGCCGGCGAAGGCCGTCTGCTCTACGCGAGCCTCGGCGACACCACGCGTGCGCCGATCGGCTGGGTCGAGTTCTGTGCGGACAACGCCGCTCAGTGCCAGGGCGGGCCGACGCAGGCACGCGACATCGTGATGTCGCAGGCTGCATGGCGCGACCTCGTCAAGGTCAATCGCTGGGTCAACGAGACCGTGAAGCCTTTGACCGACCAGGAGCACTGGGGCGTGATCGAGAAGTGGTCGCTGCCGACGGACGGTTACGGCGACTGTGAAGACTACGTGCTGTTGAAGCGCAAGATGCTGATCGATGCCGGATGGCCGCGCGAGGCCCTGCTCATCACGGTCGTGCGCGACAAGAAGGGCGAAGGCCACGCGGTGCTGACGGTGAAGACCGACAAGGGCGAGTTCGTTCTCGACAATCAGAACGAGAGCGTCGTTGCCTGGACGGAGACCGGCTACCGCTTCGTCAAGCGCCAGTCGCAGAGCGATCCCAACGTCTGGGTCTCGCTCGGCGATACCAAGCCGGCGGTCTCCACCGCCAGCGCGCGAGATTAGGAACGAGACAACGAGTTACGCGACCCGGTCACATCCCCACCCCTCCCCGTCCCAGACCGGTTCGCGCGCGGCCAGGCTTCCCCCAAAGCCTGGCCGCAACTTTTTGCGAAGGCGCGATCAGTCCTGTGCGGTCCGGCGAGACCACGGCACCCGCGCGGCCGTGAAATCGCGCCACGTGCTTTGCAAGGCGGGCTGCACGCCAACCGACGCGCGCGCCTGCCAGCCGGCGATCGCCGCCGCGGCGATGGCGCTGTCGGGCTCGGCATCGAGCCGATCCAGCAACGATGCCGTCACTGCCATATCGTTGAAGGCGCCGAGCTCCTCCTGCAAACCGGCGAGCCTGCGGGCAAATTTTCTCGCAGACTTCCGATCGGCAAACAGCGGCAGCAGGAACTCGCTGAGATAGCGCAGCCGCTTCGTCGCGAGCCGCACCCGATGCAGCTCTTCGATCGTGAGCAACTTGAAGCGGCGGCCGCGCTTGAGCACCTTGGCATATTGCTCCGACAAGATGCGCTGCGCAAAGTTGACGGCGGGCTCGGCGAGTTGGCCGAGATCCTCGGCGGCGACGTCGTTGCGCCAGCCCCGTGTCTCGATCCAGCCGCCGAGGCCGATCAGGAACACGGCGCAGCGGCGGTCGGCGAGCGCATCATGCGCCTTGCGATAGGCGTCAGCCTGACGCTCGGCCGCGGCCCGGCCGAGCGCATCGAAGCCGGCGATCGAAGGACAGGCTTTTGCGATTGTCGGCAAGGTCTCGAGTTGGAACACATCCCAGTCCCGCGCGGCGGAGAGATCCTGCGCCAGCCAGCGCGCCTCCGACCGTAGCGCATCGAGATTGCTGAGCGCGCCGACCGATCGCATCAGGTCCAGCGCCGATCGAAGCCGGCGCAGCGCAACGCGAAGCTGATGGACGCCTTCCGGATTGCGGCCGTCCTCGGCGGCGGGCAGCGACTGAAGCAGATGATGGAAGCAGGAGCGCAGGATCGTCGCGAAGGCCTCGTCAAGGGTCACCGACGGATCGAGGCGAAGTTTTCGCGGGCGCCGTGCCGAGGGCGGCTTGCCGGCGGCAAGGTCGAAGCCACGCGCCGACTTGGTGCGGATGGACGGCTTCACCGCCCCGTGTTCCGCAAGCCGCAGCGCGACCTCATAGATTGCGCTTGCGCTGCCGCTCTTGAGCTCCAGCTCGATCTCGCTCACCGGCAGCGAACCGTCGCCGGCCGTCAGCTCGCCCTGGTCGAAGGCGACTTCGACCGTGCCGGACGGCAGATCGAGCATCCGCGCATGACGATGGACGTCGGCGGTAAAGACGGCTTCGAGCGGCCGTGCTTCGAGGTGGCAGCGAAGCTTCTCCGGAATGAAAGGCATCGCCAGAGCGAGATCGGGCGCAAGCGAGGGCACGCTCGCCTCCCATTCGCCGCGGCGCAGCGGATCGTCCGCGGCGTCGGTCTTCACGGTCTGCACGAAGCGCGCGCCGCTCTGGCGTACGCGCAAGCTCAGGCCGCCACGCCGAAGCGTGCGCTCGGGCGTGTCATAATAGACGGACTTGAGATGCTTGCGCGTGCCCTTATTGCGCGCGTTCGCCGTGATGACCGGCGCAGCGTTGAAATGCGCCATGCGATCGGCATCGACGAGAAGCTTGAGTTCGATTTCACCGGCCGGACGCGCGCCAACGCTTGACGGAACTGGTTTCGGATCAGGCGTCGTCTCTTGCGATGACGTCTGATCACTCACGGCGTCCTCGATCCGAGGTTCTGCGCCTGGCCCGGCGGGTTCAATCTGCCTGAGGAAGCCGGCGACGACTTGCGTTCTCTTGTTGTCCTTCGGAGCAGGATTCCCATCCGGCGCGCCCGGAGTCTTGCGGGCCGGTGTTGAGTCTGACTTCAGCATTTTGGGGTACATGACAGTTCGATGACAGAGCGCGAGCATATAGCCGGCAAGCCCCGCGAGGAATAGTCAGGTTACGTCGCAACGCATCATCGTCCACATGCGACATTCCGAGCGCAAATATCGACGAGGACTGTCACAATTCGGCTCGCCGTGACGAATTAAGTTGGCGCCGCGTACAGTAAGTGATCGTATTGATGAGGTCTCGCAGTTTTCGAAACCGAGATGAACCCGTCAAACGAGCTTGGTTCATGCTAGCCGAGAAATTCTTTCTGGTTCTGGAGACACTTAGAAGTCGCGCGCGCGATGACAGGCCGGAGATTGCGACAAGCCCTCCGCCGGATGCGACTCCCTCTGATTCGCGGCGCAAAGAACCGGTTCCCGACCGTCAGAAGAAATACATTTGAGCGGTCGCATCGCGGCGCTCAGCGCTCGCACGGACTCAGCGCATCCGCGAGCCACGGCTCAGCGGCGGGGTCCTTAAAGGCCTGCCCGCAGCTTTTTGAGGGATTGCCGCTCACTCCGCGGCTTCAAGATCGGCAGGCTTCTCCGCGCTCGCGAGCGGCGACACAGCGGGGCCATTGAGTGCGGTGCCGTCGGGCGCGAATTGTGAGCCGTGACACGGACAATCCCAGCACTGCTCCAGCGCATTCCAGTGCACGACGCAGCCGAGATGGGTGCAGCTTGCCGAGTGCAGATGCAGACGTCCGTTGCGATCCCGGCAAGCGGCAATCTTCTTCAGGCCGCTGCGGACCAGGCGCCCCTCGCCCGGCCGCAGCCGTTCGACGCTCGCCATCTCGCTCGCCGCAAGATATTCCGCAAAATTCTTCAGCGGCGTGATGTTCTCGCTGATGAACTCGCCGATGTTCTTCTGAATCTTCCGTGACGGAGCGTAGACCTCTTCCCAAGGGCTCGCGCCCGTCGTGATCAGCTCCGTCACCAACAGGCCGGCGACGAGCCCGTTCGTGATCCCCTGCCCGGAATCGCCGCTGACGATGAAGAGATGCTCCTCGCCGGGGCTGCGGCCAATGAAGCCGGTGAAATCGACCGGCTCCAGCACCTGGCCGGACCAGCGATGAGTGACCTCGCGCAAACCCGTCAAGCGATCGCGTGCCCAGCGCTCGAGCGCGTCAAGGCGCTGTACGCCGTCGTTCGCTTCGCCCGATTTATGATCTTCGCCGCCGATGATCACGATATCCTCGTCGGAAGAGAACGGTTGGAGTCGGACATAATGATAGGGATCGAGCGTATCCCAGTAGAGCGCATCCTCCAGCGCGCCGGCCGCAATCTTCGCCGCAAGTGCATACGTGCGGTAAGGCGCCTGTTTGGTGTGGATCGCCACCTGCAGATTGACGGGCGAGTTCGTCGCGACCACCACGTCGGCGGCGTGGACCTCGTGGCCTAAGGCGGTCGTCACGACCATATCGCCATGCTGTTGACGGATGCTCTCAACACAGGTGTCGGCGTAGAGCCGCGCCCCCCGGCGCTCGAGTGCGCTCGCCAGACCCGCGAGGTATTTGGTCGGGTGCAGGCGCGCCTGCCGGGCAAAGCGCAGCGAACGCACCTGGCCCTCGGCATGGAACGGGGTTGGCTCGATCCGGTTTTCGACGGGAATTCCGAGCTTGCGACAGCAAACCAATTCCTCGTCCAGCTCGGACGCGAGCGTTTCGGGCGCCAGCACCCAGTAGCCATCGACGCGTTGAAAATCGCAATCGATATGCTCGGCAAGCTGGATGACCTCGGCGCGATCGATCGCGGCAGCGACGCTCTGATAGTAGTGCCGCGCACGGTCAGGGCCGCGCACCCTCACCAACTCGTCGTAGCCGTCGTCGAGCGCCGTCGCCAGATGAGCGGTGGTGCGCGCCGTCATCCCACTGCCGATGCCGCCGCGGTCCAGCACCACGACCGAGCGTCCATGGCTGGCAAGCTCATAGGCGACCGACAGCCCGGCAATTCCAGAACCGACAACGACAACGTCCGTCCCCACCGTGCCGGATAGCGCCGGCGCGTCGGCAACCGAAACATCCATCCAGAGCGATCGGGTGTGCTCGTCCCGTACATTCATGACAGTACTCCTCGAAAGAAAAAACGAGGCGGCAGGAACAGGGTTCCTCCCCGGCGGCCGGCGAGCGGAAATCGCATTGAGACACCGCGTTCATTAGGAACCTTCATCGCGCTCGCGCTTGAAACGACATGAAAAATCCATCACCCGGAATGCGCAGGGCGTTACGTCAGGCTCAATTGTACGGACACCTGCTCGTCCGGAATGACAGGCTGTATTACCCAGGAGGCAATCATCCGATCTGCTCGATACAACTTGCACGAGAGATGGTCAGGTCAGGATGGATGACCAAGCACGACGGCGAATACGAAATCACGCCTGACGGACAGCTTGCCGCCGAGAGCGAGCTCAGCCGCTGATGCGGTCCGGCAGGTCCGGCCGCAACTTCTCCTACAGGCTTTGCGATCCGTGCCGGTCAGGCGCCGAGCACATCGACCAGCCGCAGCTCGTCGGCGGCGGGATCCTTCAAAAACAGCTCGGCCTCGATCTCGGTCAGATGCGACAGCATCTGCGCGCGTGCCGCCTCTCTGTCGCGCTTGCGGATGGCAGCGACGATGCCGGCGTGGTGATCGGTGCCGCAGGTCGGCGTGTCGTGGCGGCGGTAGAGCAGGATGATGAGCGAGGAGCGCGCGATCAGCTCCTTGAGGAAGCCGAGATAGATGCTGTGGCCACTCATCTCGGCGACCAGGCGGTGAAACTCGCCGGAGAGGCGGACCGAGGCGCGCGCATCGCCACGCAGCTCGGCCTCGCGCTCTTCAGCGAGATGTTGCTGGAGGCGATCGAGCCAGGCCGGCGATGCCGCATCGATGGCGTGATCGACGATGGTGGGCTCGATCAGGCGGCGCGCCTCGAACACTTCGCGGGCATCGGCGGGTGTCGGGCGCGCGACGAAGGCGCCACGGTTCTTCTCGATATTGACGATGCCTTCATGCGCGAGCTGCTGGAGCGCGGTGCGGACCAGGGTACGGCTGGCACCGTAGATGTCGCCGATCTCGTCCTCGCCAAGCTTCGTGCCGGGCAACAGGCGGTGCTCGAGGATGGCCGCGGTCACGCCTTCCCGGATACGGCTGACGCGATCGCTCGCGTCCGGCGCGTCGGATTTCGGGCGGGTCTTGGCGGCCATGGTTGTAAGGCTCGATCGACAACGTTCGGCTGCGAATGTTAGTCGACGAGCTGTATCCAATCACAGGCGAAACTTTATACAATCTTCGCCCGTTTTGTGTGCAGATGACTGCGCAGGCGGCAGGCAGCCCGGATACGCCAGATTCGATCTAACGATCTGACTCCGCTGCACAGTTTTGAAAAATTGACCGGCCGGGAGCCGTTGGCACGGACCTTGCGGAGAGAGGTGGGAAGCATCGCCCTCCCTGTCGGACACGCCATGGCCACTCCCGCCGCTCTCGAACTGGTTGCCGTCACCAAGCGCTACGACACGACGCTGGCGGTCGACAATGTCAACCTGAAGATCCCGGCCGGAACCTATTGCTGCCTGCTCGGCCCCTCCGGCTGCGGCAAGACTTCGACATTGCGCATGATCGCGGGTCATGAGGCGGTCAGCGAGGGCGACATCATCCTCGGCGCGCAGAACGTCACCGATCTCGAGCCCGCCAAGCGCGGCACGGCGATGATGTTTCAGTCGTATGCGCTGTTTCCGCATCTCAGCGTCATCGACAACGTCGCTTTCGCACTGAAGATGCGCGGCGTCGACAGGCCGACGCGCCACAAGCGCGCCGGCGAATTGCTCGAACTGGTGGCGATGAGCCCCTATGCGGGCCGCCTGCCCGCGCAACTCTCCGGCGGCCAGCAGCAGCGCGTCGCACTCGCCCGCGCGCTGATCACCGAGCCGCAGATCCTGCTGCTCGACGAGCCGCTCTCCGCGCTCGATCCCTTCCTGCGGGTGAAGATGCGGGGCGAACTGAAGCGGCTGCAGCGCGAGCTCGGCATCAGCTTCATCCAGGTCACCCATGGCCAGGAAGAGGCGATGGCGCTCGCCGACCACATCGTGGTGATGAACCACGGCCGGATCGAGCAGCAGGGCACGGCGCGCGACATCTTCCACCATCCCCGCACCGAATTCGTGGCGCGCTTCATCGGCGGCCACAACGTGCTCAGCGACGCCGGCAACCTCATCGCCGTGCGCGCCGATCAACTCGGCATCGTCCCGTTCGCCGACGGCGCCTTCGGCGCGCCGGCGCTGCTGACCCAGACCGAGTATCAGGGCTCCTACATCGCCGTCTCGCTCACGCTCGACGACGGCACCGCCCTGTTCTCCCACGTTCCCGAAGCCACCTTCGACGTCCATCCGTTCCGTCCGGGCGATCGCGTGCTGGCCACCTGGGATCCCGCCAAGGCGCAACGCCTGCAATAGCGCCGATCGATCACTGGAATGCGCAACAGAGGAGTGACTGATATGACCGAAACCACCAGGACGAAGGGCGTCAGCCGCCGCACGCTGCTCAAGGGCACCGCAGGTCTCGCCGGCCTTGCCGCCGGCTCCGGCGCCATTACCGGCTTCCCCTATGTGAAGTCGGCCGATGCGAAGGTGCTGCGCTATCTCGGCACCGCCGTGAACGAGGGCGATGACATCTCCAAGCAGTGCCTGAAGGACACCGGCATCAAGATCGAATACATCACCGCAACCACCGACGACGTCACCAAGCGCGTGATGACCCAGCCGAACTCCTTCGACGTGCTGGACACCGAATATTTCTCGCTGAAGAAGATCGTGCCGTCGGGCAACATCCTTGCCCTCGACGCCAAGAAGATCAAGGAATTCGACAACATCACGCCCGTCTTCACCAAGGGCGAGACGCCCGGCGGCAAGAAGATCGGCGGCCAGGGTACCGCGCCCTGGAAGGTGCTCTATCTCGAAGGCAAGGACTCCAAGAAATTCGCGACGTCGGCGACCGAATTCGTGACGCTGATCCCGACCGTCTACAACGCCGACACGCTCGGCATCCGTCCCGACCTGATCAAGCGGCCGATCAGCTCGTGGTCCGAGCTGCTCAATCCCGAATTCAAGGGTAAGGCTTCGATCCTCAACATCCCCTCGATCGGCATCATGGATGCCGCGATGGTGGTGGAGGCCTCCGGCAAGTACAAATATGCCGACAAGGGCAACATGACCAAGGAAGAGATCGACCTCACCATGAAGGTGATGACCGAAGCCAAGAAGGCCGGACAGTTCCGCGCCTTCTGGAAAGACTTCAACGAGAGCGTCAACCTGATGGCATCGGGCGAGACCGTGATCCAGTCGATGTGGTCGCCGGCGGTGACCAAGGTGCGCTCGATGGGGATTGCCTGCACTTTCCAGCCGCTCAAGGAAGGCTACCGCTCCTGGGCCTCGGGCTTCTGCGTCTCCAAGGGCGTCTCGGGTCCCAAGCTCGACTGGGCCTATGAGTTCGTGAACTGGTTCCTGTCCGGCTATGCCGGCGCCTATCTCAACCGCCAGGGCTACTACTCGGCCGTGCTCTCCACCGCGAAGGCGCATATGGAGCCCTACGAGTGGGCGTACTGGATGGAAGGCAAGCCGGCCGAGAAGGACATCAAGGCGCCCGACGGCTCGCTGCTCGAGAAGGCCGGCGCCGTGCGCGACGGCGGCTCCTATGAGGACCGCATGGGCGGCGTCGCCTGCTGGAACGCCGTGATGGACGAGAACGACTACATGGTCCGCAAATGGAATGAGTTCATCGCGGCGTAATGGACATGTCGGAAGAAGTCCTACAACAGGCATCCCCGGGCTTGATCCCGGGGGCGGGCACAGCGCGCGCCGCGAAAGTGACGCGCCTGTCGCCCTCCTTCATCTCCTGGCTCCAGGCCGGGCCGATGATGCTGGTGTTTCTCGCCTTCTTCCTCATTCCGCTGGTGTTCGTCGTCATCGTCTCGTTCTGGGACTACAACGAATACCAGCTGCTGCCGGCCTTCTCCGGCCGCGGCTACACCGATACGTTCGAAGGCTGCGTCGCGCAGCTCCCCGATCTCTGCACCATCGGCAAGACCTACGTGAAGACGCTGAAGCTCTGCTTCATGGTCTGGGCCATCACGCTCTTCATCGGTTTCTGGGTCGCCTACTTCCTCGCCTTCCACGTCAAGTCAAAGACCTGGCAGATGGGATTGTCGCTGCTGTGCACGATCCCGTTCTGGACCTCCAACGTGATCCGCATGATCGCCTGGATTCCATTGCTCGGTCGCAACGGCTTGGTGAATTCAGGCTTGATCAAGACGGGACTGATCAACCAGCCGCTGGAATGGCTGCTGTTCTCCGAATTCTCCGTGGTGCTGGCGCTGGTCCACCTTTTCACCTTTTTCATGGTGGTGCCGATCTTCAATTCGATGGTGCGCATCGACAAGTCGCTGATCGAGGCCGCCTATGACGCCGGCGCGAGCGGCTTCCAGACCCTCGTCAACGTGATCATCCCGCTGGCAAAACCCGGCATCGTGATCGGCTCGATCTTCGTCATCACCATCGTGATGGGCGACTTCATCACCATCGGCGTGATGGGCGGCCAGCAGATCGCCGCCGCCGGCAAGATCATCGAGACGCGGCTCAACGCGCTGCAATTCCCCGCCGCCGCCGCCAACGCCGTGATCCTGCTCGCGATCACCTTCCTGATCATCACCATGATGTCGCGCATCGTCGACATCCGGAAGGAGCTCTAGGCGATGAAGGAAGGACGCCCGCGCTCTTTCTACGTGCTCGCGATCTTCTTCGCGGCCTATGTGCTGTTCCTTTACGGCCCGATGATCGCGATCTACGTGCTGTCGTTCCAGGGACCGCAGGGCGGCCTCACCTTCCCGATGAACGGCGTTTCGACCTTCTGGCTGGTCAAATTGTTCGAGGGCACCGGCATCGTTGATCTCGGCGCCGCTTTCCGCCGCTCGCTGCTGCTCGGCCTCGTGGTGATGTCCGTCACAGTCGTGCTGTCGGTCGCGGCCGGCATGGCGTTCCGCAGGAAGTTCAGGGCGCAGAGTATCCTGTTCTACTCGGCGATCGCGAGCCTGATCGTGCCTTCGATCATCACCTCGCTCGGCATCTCGCTGGAATTCCGCATCATCGACGACTTGATCAAGGCGCATTGGAGCGAGAACTTCGAGACCTCGATGGGCCTGCTCACTTCGGGCTTAGGTGCGCACCTGACCTGGACGCTGCCGTTCGGCCTATTGATCATGTTCGCGATCTTCAACCGCTTCGATCCGCGCCTGGAGGAAGCCGCGCGCGATCTCGGCGCGACGCCGTGGCAAACGTTCCGTCATGTCGTGCTGCCGATCATCCTGCCGTCGGTGATCGGCATCGGCCTGTTCGGCTTCACGCTGTCCTGGGACGAGCTCGCCCGCTCCAGCCAGGCCATCGGTCCGGTGAACACGCTGCCGCTAGATCTCCAGGGCCTCACCACCACCGTGACGAAACCGGACATCTATGCGCTCGGCACGGTGATCTCAGCGGTATCGTTCGCAGTGATCACGCTTGCGCTCGGCACCATCCACATGCTCAACACGCGGCAGGCGGCCAAGGGCTCGGACGCCGGCAAGGGACTTGTCTGAGAAAGGGACTTGTCTGATCCGATGCGCCTTCACGTCGTCAATCCCAATACCACTGCGACGATGACGGCGAAGATCGCCGCTGCGGCGCGCAACGTCGCCCTGCCCGGCACCGCGATCGATGCGCGCCAGCCGGCGATGGGCCCGGTCTCGATCGAGGGTTTTTACGACGAGGCCTTCGCCGTGCCCGGCATGCTCGGCTGCATCCGCGAGGCTGATCGCGACGGCGCGGATGCGCACATCATCGCCTGCTTCGACGACACCGGCCTCGATGCCGCGCGCGCCGCCGCCAAGGCGCCGGTAATCGGCATCGGCGAAGCCGGCTTCCACATGGCGAGCCTGATCGCAGCGCGTTTTGGCGTGGTGACGACCCTCGGTGTCTCCATCGTGCCGATCGAACACAACTTGCGGAAATACGGCCTCGCCGAGCGCTGCGCCCGCGTCCGCGCCGCCGAGGTCCCCGTGCTCGCGCTGGAGGAGCGCAACGCCGATGCCATCGGCAAAATCTCCGCCGAGATCTCGGCCGCGATCCGCGACGACCGCGCGGAGGCGATCGTGCTCGGCTGCGCCGGCATGGCCGATCTCGCCAGCGAACTCGCCGCCACGCACGGCCTCCCAGTCGTCGACGGCGTCGCCGCCGCCGTGACGCTGGCGGAATCAGTGGTGCGGCTGGGACTGACGACGTCCCGACTCGGCCCCTATGCGACGCCTCGGTCGAAGACCTATTCCGGGCCGTTTTCGCCGTTTGAGCCCTGATCCGTGCCCTGAGAGGCCTTCGGAGGCCCTAAGATCCCCTGATTGCTGGTTTTTTCGCCCTTAGCCTCTTTTTGGTCCCATTCCTTGCCGAAACGTAAGGCTTTCGGGACGCCCCGGTGGCCTCTGGCCTGCCGGTCTTCGCCACGCACCAAGTTTCAATTTGGGCTTTGTTCGCGATGATCGATCTCGCACAGGACACACCGTCCACCCCCCTGCTTCGCCTCGGCGGCCAACCGATCGCGCTGACCGCCGCCGCACTTCTCCTGCTCATCGCCGGCGTGACCTCGATTGCGGTCTGGCGCGCCTATACCGGCGCGGCACCGGAAACCGACCGGGTGGTGGCATCGCGGCTGCTCCAAGCCCGCACGGCACAGGTGTCCGAGCAGCTGGTCGAGAAGACCAAGGGGCTGGAGGCGACTCAGCAGGAATCGATCGACCAGCTCCAGGTCGTGCAGGACCAGCTCCAGACCATGAAGCGACTGATGGCAGCACAGCAGGCCGACACCAAGCGCCTGTCCGAGCAGGTGGCGACGCTGAACGAGTCCATCGATAACTTGCGGCAGTCCTTTGCCAGCGCCCGGGCCACCGAGACTGAAACGCCCTCGGTTACCCGCAGGAAACCGGCGCGGCACCGCGTCCAGGCCAGCGAGCGCAAGCGTTCGCGGGGCTGAGCGGACCCCAGCGCGATTGGAACTTTATTTTCGCCACTTGTGAACTGGATCACATTCGCCCGTATGATTCCGCGCCATGCTCGCGGTTACCGGATGGCGTGAGCCGATTTCAATGTCCGGGGCTGGCAAGGTCGTTGACGGTATACTGCGTCAACGGCCTTGTTCTTTGATGGGCCCAGCCATTCGCCAAGGATGCTATTCGCAGACATCCACGCGGCGGTATCGCCATCCAGCTGGCGTCATGACCCGCTTCCGAACGACGTAACAGCCGCCATAGCCATCGTCGTAGCCGGCACCATAATAATAGGGGCTGCCGTAATAGGGATAGCCATAACCATAATAAGCGCCGTAGTAGCCGGCGCCGGCAAGGCCCGCGCCGATCGCAACGCCCGGCCAAAAGCCGCCGCCATGCCAATGGCCGTGCCCGCCATGGCCCCAGCCGCCACCGCCCCAGCCACCATGGCCGAAACCGCGCGCCTGGGCCACTTGCGGCGCCGACAGCCCGACCGCCGCGACGGCCAGCGTCGTCATGATCATCTTGCGTAACATCACTCGATCCTTCGCGTGGACACGCTCCACGCTTCAAAGCAGGATCAAGCTAACGTCGCTTGGGCATTTCGGACAGCCACGCTGACTCAATTCCGCACGAGCATCAGCAGCCGCGGCAGATGCTCTTCATCTTCTTGTCGAGCAGCCGGTTCTCGGCATTGACGGTGGCGTCCGCGGCGCCCGAGCCGGTGCCGATGGTGGCACCGGAGCCCGGACCAGATGATTGAGCCGTCCCCAGGCTGTTGGTCCCGGGCGGCGGAGCAGGCGAGTTGGCGACGCCCCCTGTCGGTCCCGCAGAGCTTCCGGTCGAACCCGCAGAGCCTCCGGTTGATCCGGCAGAGCCGCCGGTTGCCTGCGCGAATGAGGAGGCCGGCATCGCCGCGAGTGCGAGGATCACTATCATGGTCTTGGTTGCGGACGATCTGGCAGACATCGGAAATTCTCCCTTTGGGAAATTCTCCCTTTGCCGGTCAACCGCTGCGGCGAACACCTGTTCCGGAACAAATGCCGTCACGTCAGCTTGAAGGCGAGGAGGCCAAGTCACGATGACCGATCGCGATCCTTTTGCTGAAGGCGAGCGCGCCGCGCGCGAGAGCATCCCCGCCGAAGCCAATCCCTATTCGGACGGCAGCGACGAGCATGCGCTATGGGCCGCCGGCCACGAGAAGGTGGCAGGCGCGACCGAAGCGCGCGGATCCGAGGGACCGCGCGGATCGTAGGGACCGCGCGGATCCGAGGGACGCTGACGCCCCCCTCCGGATGGCGCGAGCCGGTCACTATGCGGCCGCCACCATGCTCTCGGTCCGGTCCTCGACCATGGTCACGAACATGTGGGACTCTTCGTCGGCGCCGCCGACCTGGATTCGACGAGCGCAGATTACGCGGCGCCCGCGGACGGGATTGTCGATGGTATCGATGATCGGCTCGAGCTGCTGCCGCTGAGCGAGAAGCTGCTGGTCGCGCCGCTCGATCAATTCGGCCGCCTCGACGGAGAACAACTCCCGTGCGGTCTTGCCGATGAGCTCGCCGCGCGACATGCCGATCATCTTCTCGGCAGCCTTGTTGACGAAGACGTAGCGCAAATTGCGCGCGTCCTTGGCGATGATGCCCTCGGCCACGTTCTCGATGATGGTCGCGAGGAAGCGCTCCATCCGCTCCAGGATACGCTGGCGCTGGCGCTGCTCGGTGACGTCCTCCTGCACCGACACCCAACCGCCGCCGTCCATCGGCCGCTCGTAGATCTTGATGATGCGGCCGTCGTTGAGGGAGATCTCGTAGGCCGTCGGCTCCCGCATGGCGATCCGGTCGCGCACCGCCCCGACATATTTCGTGACGTCGCCGCTGAACAGTCCGCTCTTGACTCGGTGCTGGAGGATTTCCTCGAGCGTCGATCCGGGCTGGATCGTCTCAGGCAGATTGTAGATCCGCCGGTAGTTGGCGTTCATCGCCACCACGTTGGCCTTGCCGTCCAGCATGATCAGGCCCTGCGGCATGCTGTTGATCGCGGCGGAGAGCTGCCACTTATTGGCCTGGTACTTGTCGTTGAACTTGTCGCGCTCGGTCATGGCCGCGTCGCGCGCCTGGGCGGTGCCGAGCTCGAGCTCCTCGAGCTCGAAGATGCGCGCCACCGCGTCGCGGAAATTCTGCACCGCGCGCGCAAGATGCCCGATCTCGTCGTGACGGCGCAGATGCGGCACTTCGCTCTTGACGTCGCCCTGCGCGATCCGGTCGGTCGCCTGCGTGATCTCGGCCAGCGCGCCGACCACCGAACTCCGCATGACGATGACGTTTAGTCCCGCAAGAATGAGCGCCGCCAGCCCGAGCGCGAACAGATAGGCGGCCGCATAGCGGTTCTCGTTGGCCAGCTCGTCCGCCTCGCGGGCGCGCTGATGATAGATGCGCTCGAGCGCCTCGATATCGCTGTTGAGCTTACTGCGCACCGTCCGGTTGGCGTCGTTGTCGCCCCATTCGCGCGCCGCGGCCGAGCTGATCTCCACTCCGCGCCGCACCAGCTCCTGACGGAAGTCGATGAACTGCGTGATCCGCTGCCGGAAGCTCGCGAACAGTTCGGCATCGTCGTCACCGACGTCCTTCTCCATGCTCTTCACGGCCTCGGCAAGCTCACGGTTGCGACGCAAGAGGCCGTCCGCGAACTGCTTCATCTTGCCGTGATCGGCCGTCATGTAGATGCCGCGCGACTCCATGACGATCGCATAGATCAGCGCATTGATGCGACCGACGTTGATCGCCGCCGCGGCCGAGGACGCATGCATGTGACGATAGGTCGTCTGCAAGCGCACCGACTGGATCGACATCACGAGCAGGAAGGTGGTGACGATCGCCAGGAAGCCGGCGATGCTGTAAACCTTCTCCGCGACCGTCAGCGTGTCGGCGCCGCGAACAAAACGAACGACTTTCTTCAGAAATTTGGTTCCGGCTCCGAAGCCGGATCCCAGCGCCGTCGCGTCCATGGCGCCGCTCCTCCTGGTTGAAAAGCTCAACGATAAGCGTGATCGCGCTAGCGGAGGATTAAAGGGCCCGCCTGTATTTTTACGGTACGGAACCATTGCCGTGGGGGCCAGGCACAGCCGGCGGGCATCTCAGCCGATCCGCTTCAAGCCCTTCTTGAAGCGCGGACCGTTGGCCACGTAGAACCTGGCCGCGCTTCCCATCTTCTGGACCTGGGCGTCATCGAGCGTGCGGATCACGCGCGCCGGCGAGCCGATGATCAGCGAGCGCTCGGGAAACTCCTTGCCCTCGGTGATGACGGAGCCGGCGCCGACGATGCTGTTGCGGCCGATCTTCGCGCCGTTCATCACGATCGCGCCCATGCCGACGAGCGCGCCCTCCTCGATGGTGCAGCCGTGCAGGATGACATTGTGGCCGACCGTGCAGTTCCTGCCGATGACAAGCGGAAAGCCGAGATCGGTGTGGCAGGTCGAGCCGTCCTGCACGTTGGCGCCCTCACCGATCTCGATCCACTCATTGTCGCCGCGCAGCACCGCGCCGAACCAGACGCTCGCGCCCGGCTTGAGGCGCACCCGGCCGATCACGGTGGCGGTCTCCGCGATAAAATAATTGCCGTCGGCGGGAAGGTCGGGCGCCTGCCCGTCGAGCTCGTAGATCGCCATGGAGGTCTCCTGTCAGGATGATCCTGGCATAGCGAAACGGCGGCCTGGACGCAAAGGGCCGCGACGGCACCCTGGGGAACGCAGAGCGTCCCGGGAAACGCAGGCGTCCCAGGGAAAGTCGGAGCCGTCAGCCCAGCACGCCCGCCGCGCGCAGCGTCATCAGGAAGAAGGTGCCGCTCATCATGCTCCAGAAGCCGGCGATGAGGGTCGCCATCATCACGAATTCGGCGCGGCGGCTTTCCACGCGCATGCCGCGCAGCGTGTTGCGCATGATGATGAAGGGCGCCGCGAAAACCAGGAACGGCACCGCCGCGAAAGTCTTCGGCGCCACGCCGTCCTGCAACAGGCCGAAGCCGGCGGGACGCTGCGCGACCGCCTGGTATCCGTTCACGAGCGCGCCCGCGAGCGCGAAACCGATGCAGATCGAGAAGAAGGTATTGAGAGCTTCAGGTGTCATCGGAACGGTCCGCCCTTACGCAACGCCAGCGTCTTCCTGTGACAAATAGTGCTGGTTAACGCTACATTATCCTTAAGAGAAGGTTAACGCCGCCCGCCGTCCGGCGCAGGGCTCTCCCCCTTTCCCGCAGCCGGGAACGCTGCGCGAAATCGCCGCCACATGGCATATTCGCCGATGATTCGTCGGCCAGCGGCCGACTTCGGCTTACCCTGCGCAATTCATGACGTTGTTTTCGGCAGCCTCCCCTCGCTCTCCCCGCACGCCCACCCGCGCGCACGTCGTCCCGATCGTGCTCAGCGGCGCGGCTGCGGCGTGCGCGGTGGCGCTGGTCGCCTATTTGCTGTGGCCGACCTGGGGCACGCGCGGTGCGAACGCCCCGGACAAGCTGCCGGTAAGCGTCGGCGGCACGCTGTTCAACCTGCCGACATCGGCGATCCGGATGAAGATCCAGCGCCACACCGGGCCGCAGGAGCGCATCGATCTCGACTTCCTCTATCCCTCGCTGGAGCCGCCCGGCGCACCGAAGCACGTCACCGCCGACACGGTGGAGGCGACGGTGCAATCGATCGATCGCATCTTCCTGTCGATCGCGGCCCATCACGATGCGCTCGCGCCCGAGCAGCGCACAGCCACGATCTATCCGCGCTATCTCGACCAGGCCGCGACCATGCCCGAAGAGGGCCTGACGATGCGGATGTTCCGCGCTGAGACCCCTTACGGCAGCGAGGACCTCTATTCCGCCGCAAGTCCCGCACTGACCGCGCGCTGCACCCGCGATGCGGCGACGCCCGGCATGTGCCTCTCCGAGCGCCGCGTCGGCGGCGCCGACCTCACCTTCCGCTTTCCGCGGAGCTGGCTGTCGCAGTGGCGTGACGTGGCAGAGGCGATGGAGAAGTTGACCGCGCAACTGCGCGGGCCGAAGGGGTGAGCGCGGCCGTGCGGCTGAGCCTCCAAAACAAAAACTGCGAAAACAACCCCATGCACAGTAGCCAAGCATTGGGTAGCCAAGCATTGGCACGATTTCGTATTTTGCGAATCGCACTTGACCCGTCGGGCAAAACAGGGGCATGATGGCATCATGCGGTGGCGGATTTTGAATGACGCGGCAACACCTCTTCCTCCCGGTGCCCAATTGCTTGGGCGCGAGTGGTTGGGGTTTGACGAGACCGGCCAGACCGCTCTGATCAGCTTGCCCCTGATGCCGTCCTCTGGCGGAAGCCTCAGTCTCGCCCCTTCTTCGCCCGATACAGGCTCGGCGTCGTCCCGACCGCCTTGCGGAAGGCGCGGTTGAAATTGGCCTGTGATGAAAATCCCGCGGCATAGGCGATGTCGACCAGCGGGCGATCGCTGGTGGACAGGAGCCGCTTGGCCAGATCGAGGCGGTGCCGGCTGACATATTCATGCGGCGCGGCGCCGGTCGCCGCCTTGAAGCTGCGGGAGAAATGCGCCGGGCTCATGCACGCCACCGATGCCAGATCCTTGACCGTGAACTCGCGCTCGACGGACGCCTCGATGAACTCCGTCACGCGCGACAGCCGTTTGGCGTCGAGTGGCCGCTGACCGGCGTTGATTTGCCGGAGTCGGACTGCAGTTGCCGAGTAGGTATGCACGAGATGGGCTGACAGCGCGCGCCCGAGACTTTCGATCAGGAGCCGGCCGGTGGAAGTCTCCTGTTCGAGCTCCTTCAGGATCTGGTCAGCAACGTGCTCGATGAACATGTCCTGATCGATGGTCTCGTAGCGGATCGAGATACCCGAGGGATCGATGTCCAGATCCCGGAGCATGGTGTCGTCGAACGGCTTGCCGGGGAGAAAGAGATGCAGGCATTCCTGCATCTGGTTCTCGACACGGATGAAGTCTTCGCGGATGCCGGCCGGGCAGAGCCAGACGGTGCCCTTTCGGCCGAAGGTGCGCTGCCGCATGCCTGCGCCTTCGCGATCGACGATCGAGTTGCCTCGCAGCAGAATTGCGATCTCGGTGTCGCGCGGCAATTGCGGCGGAAGATCGCCTGGCTCATGGCTCCATCGCTCGGCCAAGAGGTGTCCCCACCGCCGGTCATTGGACGTCTGAAGCATTCTGCCGGTAACATATTTATCGACAGAATTGCCGAGCATACCCATCGGAAATCTCCGTCAGATCACGCGATGTGTGGGTAGAAAGGTATTGCCGGGTCCAGCAATTAGCATGCCAGACATCCGGCCGGCCGTCCACGGGCCGAGAGCAGTCCGGGACAACAAGACCGCACATTTTGAAAAGCCAGGCCGCGCCCGCCGGCCGCATCCTTGACCGACTTGAATCGGGAAGCGGAGAGACCCATGGCCCGGACCACGGTAATAGGCGCGTGCCCCCACGACTGCCCGGACACCTGCTCCATCCTGACCACGGTCGAGGATGGCAAGGCCATCGCCGTCCGGGGCAATCCCGATCACCCCTTCACGCGCGGACGGCTCTGCGTGAAGGTCAACAACTACGAGGAGCGCGTCTACAGCGACAAGCGCGTCCTGTATCCCCTCAAACGCGTCGGACCGAAGGGCACCAAGCAGTTCCAGCGGATCTCCTGGGAGGAAGCGCTCGCGACCATCGCCTCGCGCTGGACATCCGTCATTGCCGAGCACGGTGCGCAGGCGATCCTGCCCTACAGCTATCTGGGCACGCAGGGCATCATCAATGGGCTGAACGTCGGCGATCCGCTCTTCAACAAGCTCGGCGCGACGGTTCTGGAGCGCACCTTCTGCGATTCCGCCTCGTGCACCGCGTACATGATGACGATCGGGCACACGCCGGGCGTCGATCCCGAAAGCTTCGTGCACTCGAAATACATCATCCTGTGGGCCTGCAACACACTGAGCACGAACTCGCACCACTGGCCGTTCATCGAGCAGGCGAAGAAGGCCGGTGCCAAGCTCGTGGTCATCGATCCCGTCCGCACCCGCACCGCACGCCTCGCCGACTGGCATATTCCGATCCGTCCCGGCACCGATGCTGCGCTGGCGCTCGCGATGATCCACGTCATCATCAAGGAGAATCTGGTCGATCGCGACTATGTCGACAAATACACCGTGGGCTACGACGAACTGGCCGAGCGGGCGTCCAGCTACACACCCGAATTCGCCTCGCAGGAAACCGGCATTCCCGTCGACGACATCCTCAAGCTGGCGCGGGAATATGCGACGACATCTCCGGCCGTCGTGCGCATTGGCGTCGCGGTCGAGCGGCATGCCGGCGGCGGTCAGACCGTGCGCGCGATCGCCTGTCTTCCGGGACTGATCGGCGCCTGGAAGCATGTCGGCGGCGGGCTGCTCCAGCTCCCGATCTGGGCGTTCCCGGTCAGATGGGACGTGCTGATGCGTCCCGATCTCCAGCCGGAGAAGATGCGCGTGCTCAATTCCTGGCGCCTTGGAGCGGCGCTGACGGGCGAGCTCGGCTTCGATCCGCCGATCAAGGCGCTGTTCGTCTACAACGCCAATCCAATGGCGATGGTGACCGAACAGGGCAAGCTCGAAAAGGGATTAGAACGCGAGGATCTTTTCACCGTCGTCAGCGAGCACTTCCTGACCGACACCGCCAAATACGCCGACATCGTTCTGCCCGCGACCACGCAGCTCGAGCAGAAGGACATCATGTTCTCCTGGGGGCACCTCTATCTGTCCTACAACAACCAGGCGATCGCGCCGCTCGGCGAAGCCGTGTCCAACACCGAGCTGTTCCGCAGGCTCGCGCGCGCGACGGCCATCACCGACCCGGCCTTCTTCCGGAGCGACGACGAGATCATCGAAGCCTCCCTCGACTGGAGCAGCCCGGTGCTCGCCGGGATCACGCTCGACGGCATCAAGGCCAAGGGCTATGCCCGCCTCAACATGCCCGCGCCGGCCGACTGGGCGCCGCACCGCGAGGGCAATTTTCCGACCGCATCGGGGAAGTGCGAGTTCAGCTCGACCATCGCCGGCGGCGGCAACTTCGTGGTGCCGCTGTTCCGCCAGGGCTACAATGGGGATCAGGACGCCGCGCCGGTCGATCCCCTGCCCCACTACATCCCGCCGAACGAGAACCCGCGCACGGCGCCCATGCTCGCGACGCGCTATCCGCTCAGCCTGATCTCGCCGAAGAGCCACGCCTTCCTGAATTCGAACTACGGCAACCTGCCGGCGCAAACCGCGCAGGCGGGCGAGGAGCAGGCGGTGCTCCTCAATCCGGACGATGCGGCACAGCGTGGCATCGTCGCGGGCGCGCCCATTCGCGTGTTCAACGACCGTGGCGCGTTCGAGGCCTTCGCGACCGTTTCGGCCGACGTCATGCCGGGTGTGGTGGTGGCGCCGTCCGGCTACTGGCAGCGGTCCAATCGCAAGGGCGCGACGGTTCACGTGCTGACGCCTCCCGCCTTCGCCGACCTCGGCCGTGCCCCGACATTCTCGGACATCCTCGTTCAGGTCAGCGGGGCCTGACGATGACATATGTGGTCACCGACAATTGCCGCGGCTGCCGATACACCGAATGCGTTACCGTCTGTCCCGTGGAGTGTTTCCACGTCGACGACACCATGACCTACATCGATCCGGAAAACTGCATCGATTGCGGTGGCTGCGCGCCGGCATGCCCGGTCGGCGCGATCGAGCCCGACTATCGCCTCGCCGCGGACAAGAAGTACTGGATAGACGTCAACCGCAAGCGCGCGACTGAAACTCCCGTCATCAGTGCGCGCCTGCCGGCTCTGCCGGGGGCCGATGAACGCAGGCAGGCGCTGGGCCGATGACGGGGGCCGCTGCAAACGAAGTTCGCATCGCCGTCGTCGGCAGCGGACCGAGCGGCTTCTACACCACCGAGGCCCTATTGCGCTCGGGCGTGCCCGTGGCTGTCGACATGTTCGAACGGCTCCCCGTGCCGTACGGGCTGGTGCGGTTCGGCGTTGCTCCCGACCATCCGAAGCTCAAGCAGGTCACAACGGCCTTCGACCGGATCGCCGCCATGCCCGGGTTTCGCTTCATCGGCGGCGTCACGATCGGAGACGACATCACGATCGACGAGCTGCGCGAGGCCTATGACGCCGTTGTGCTCGCGACAGGCGCGGACCTGAGCCGGGCGCTCGACATCCCCGGCGAAGCACTGCCGGGCAGCCACACGGCGGGCGATTTCGTCGCGTGGTACAATGGGCATCCGCAGTTTGCGGATCTGCGATTCGATCTTCATCATGAGACCGCGATCGTCATCGGCCATGGCAACGTCGCTCTCGACGTGGCGCGCATCCTCGCCAAGACCGCGGACGAGCTGCGCCGGACCGACATCGCACGCCACGCGCTCGACGTCCTGGCAGAGAGCCGGATTCGCGAAATCCACGTCATCGGCCGCGGCGGACCGGCGCAGGCCAAGTTCACCGCAAAGGAATTGCGTGACTTTCTCGAACTCGGCGCATGCGACACATGCGTCGACATGCGCAACGTCACCTCCGAAGAATTCGAGCCGCAGCGTCCCGACGATCCGGAGCTGACCGAAAAATTGTCGTTGCTGCGCGCGTTCTCGCGGGCGGCCGTGACGAAGCCGCGGCGTTGCGTTTTTCGATTTGGTCTGTCTCCCGTCGCGCTCCGAGGACGAGGCCGCCTGGAGGCCATCGCGTTCAAGCAAGGATCGGACGCAATCGAGGAGATCGCATGCGGCCTCTCGTTCAGCAGCGTCGGCCGGAAGACCACGCCTGTGGCCGGGGTTCCCTATGACGCGCATCGCGGCGTGCATGCGAACGTCGACGGACGTGTCGCAGTCGACGGTTCGGTGATCGAGGGCCTCTATGTCTGCGGATGGAGCAAGCGCGGGCCGAACGGCACGATCGGCACCAATCGCGGCTGCGGGATTGCCACCGCAGAGGCCGTCCTGGCGGATATCGCCCATCGACGGCCGCGCTCGGATACGCCTGACGCACTGCTTGCGCGCCTGACCGGCCGCGTCGCACGCATCGTGAGCTATCCGGATTGGGGCACGATCGACGCGGCCGAGAAGCGCAGGGGAGCCGTGCTCGGCAAGCCCCGGGAGAAGTTTGTCACGATCCCCGACATGCTCGCCGCGGTGGATGCGTGAGGCGCTACGCCTACTCCTGGTCGACTAGGTCGTCCTCGAGGATCGCCATCTGGAACTGGAACGAGCGGTCGTCGTCCTCGTCGTCGACGAAGAGCACGCCGATGAACTCCTCGCCGATATAGACCTCGGCGGAATCGTCCTTCTTCGGCCGCGGCACGACGCGAATCTTGGGATTGCCGAACACGCGCTTCAGATACGCGTCGAGCTTTCTCACTTCCTTGACGTCCACGGCAAGTCTCCAATCGAAATCTGGTTGGCGGGGTTTACGACGAGACGCGACGAACCGCCAGCATGAATTGCCAAAGAATTTTGGGACGGAAAGGGCCGGAAAATCCGGTCCCGTTCCGATCAAACGGAGATCAAAGTCCCATCGCGTTGATCATCTGATCCATGGTGCGCGACGGCTCGGCGCAGCCGGCTTCGCCGACGATCTTGGCGGGTACGCCCGCAACCGTGACGTTGTGCGGCACCGGCTTGACCACGACCGAGCCGGCGGCGATGCGTGCGCAATGGCCGATCTCGATGTTGCCGAGGATCTTTGCGCCGGCGCCGATCAGCACGCCGTGACGGATCTTCGGATGACGGTCCTCGTTCTCCTTGCCGGTGCCGCCGAGCGTGACGCCGTGCAGGATCGAGACGTCGTCCTCGATCACCGCCGTCTCACCGCAGACGAAGCCGGTGGCATGGTCGAGGAAGATGCCGCGGCCGATGCGCGCGGCGGGGTTGATGTCGGTCTGGAACACCGCCGACGACCGGCTCTGGAGGTAATACGCGAAATCCTTGCGGCCCTTCAGATAGAGCCAGTGTGCCAGGCGATGGGTCTGGATCGCATGAAAGCCCTTGAAGTAGAGCAAGGGATCGATGAAGCGCGAGGTCGCGGGATCGCGGTCGTAGACGGCGACGAGATCGGCGCGGAAGGCGTTGCCGAGATCGGGATCGTCGCGGAGCGCCTCGTCATAGGTCTGGCGTACGAGATCGCCCGACAGCGCGGAGTGATCGAGCCGGTCGGCGAGACGGTGAATCACGGAATTTTCGAGGCGGCTGTGATGCAGCACCGTCGAATAGATGAAGGTCGCAAGCTCGGGCTCGCGATGGACGATGTCCTCCGCCTCGCTCCGGATCCGGTCCCAGATCGGATCGAGCGATGCGAGCTTTCCTCCCGGATTGACCTGATGCACTGCCATGGGAATTGCTCTTTCGAATGGGCTGGTTTTGTTGGCTCTATAGCACAGTCTACGCGACAAAGTCCTGGCCGGCTTGCCTGAAAGTGAACAGTGCCTTGCCTTGCGAAAGCGCGCCAAGACATTGAAACACAAGACTTTCTTCTGACGCCCCCAAGCGGCAAGGTCGGCTCAAAGTGGTCAGAGTTTTGCCAAATTCAAGCCGGGCCGCATCAAACTATTGGTGAATTCTCCCCCAACCGTTATTGCGGGCATGGTCCGAGCGAGGACGGAACAGTTTTGAGCATCACTACCGACCAATTGCGCGCGCGCGCCGCGGGCTCGTTATGGCTGCGGCTGGCCGCAATGGCCCTGCCTCTCCTGATGATCGCGCCGGCGTTCTGGAACGGCTATCCATTGTTGCAATGGGATACCGGCGGCTATCTGGCGCGCTGGTACGAGGGCTATCTCGTCCCGAGCCGCTCCACCGTGTTCGGCCTCTATCTGCACTATGGCGAGAGTTTTGGTTTCTGGATCAATCTCGCGGTCCAGTCGCTGGCGACGCTGTGGCTGTTGCAGCTCAGCTTGCGCGTGCTCGGCCTGATGCAGACCTTCCGCTTCGTCGCGATCAGCCTGCTCCTGATCCTGTCGACCGCCCTGCCCTGGCTGGCGAGCATGCTGCTCACCGACATCTTTGCAGGGCTGTCGGTGCTGTCACTGTTCCTGCTGGTGATCGGAGCACACCGCACCTCGCGGCTCGAAAAAATCGCGCTGTTCGTCTTTACCGCCTTTGCCGCAGCGACCCACAGCGCAACGCTCGGCGTGCTGCTGGGTCTGTGCGTCGCCGGCTGGATGGCGCGGCCGCTCCTTAGGGCTCGCCTTCCGCTCGCGGGATTGGCGCTGGCGAGCCTCACCATCGTCGCGGGCGGCCTGATGCTGATGTCGGCGAATTATGCGCTGTCGGGCAAATGGACCTGGACGCCCGGCGGCTATGGCGTCGCCTTCGGCCGCATGATGCAGGACGGCATCGTTGCGCGCTATCTCAACAATCATTGCCCGCGCGAACGCTACAAGCTCTGCCCCTATCGCAACGAGCTGCCGGCGACCGCCGACGAGTTTCTGTGGGGCAAGAGCATGTTCAACACGCTCGGCCGCTTCGAAGGCCTGAACGAGGAGATGGGCTACATCGTCGTGCATTCGCTCGCGGACTATCCGGCCTGGCAGGCCGGCGCGGCGCTGCGGGCGATGGGGCAACAATTGCTGCATGTCGCAACCGGCGAAGGCACCAACGGCTGGATTCCGCACACCTACGGCATCATCGAGCGCTACATACCCGCGCAAGTCGCGCCGATGCGCGCGGCGCGGCAGCAGCACTGGGCCGTCAATTTCGACGACGTCAACTGGCTGCATATCCCCGTCGCACTGGCCTCGATGGCGGCGCTGGTCGGGCTGCTCGTGCATGCGCTCATGAGGCGCCGGCTCGACGATCTGACGCTGCTGGCAGCGACCGTGACACTGGCGCTGCTCGGCAACGCCTTCATCTGCGGCGTGATCTCCGGTCCGCACGACCGTTATGGCGCGCGGATGGTGTGGATTGCGACCTTCGTGGTGCTGACGGCGCTGTTTCGCGCGTTCGGCGACGAGGCGCCGGCGGACGAGACCTCAGCTGCGGCGTGAGAGGAAATCGAGCACGCCGGTCTTGTAGACCTTGTCGCCGACCGCCCGCATGTGATCGCGGCCCGGGATGTCGAGCACTTGCGCGCCCGGGATGATCGCGCCGAGTGCGCCGGCAGAGCCCGCGACGTCGTCGGCGGTGCCGACCGCAATCAGCACGGACACCTCGATGCGCGCGGCTTGCGCTCTCGTCATGAGCTCCCGCGTGCCGCGCAGGCAGGCGGCGAGCGCACGGCGGTCCGAGCGGGTCTGATCGGCAAAGGCGCGGAAGGTACGACCCACGGGATCGGTGACGTCGTCGAGCGAGGGTGCCTCCAGCGCCTTCGCGACGTTCTCGCCGGGGCCGGTGCCCTCGATCAGGCCGCCGATGCCGATGCCGCCGAGGATCGCCGAGCGCAGGCGCTGCGGCTCGTTGAGCGCGAGCCACGCCGCCATCCGTCCGCCCATCGAATAGCCCATGATGTCGGCCTGCGGGATGGCGAGATGATCCATCAACGCCAGCACGTCGCCGGCCATGACCGGGATCGAGTACTGCGCAGGCTCGTAGAGCTTCGCACTCTCGCCGTGGCCGCGATTGTCCAGCGCGACGACACGGCGGCCGTTCTTGCGCAGTTCCGAGACCCAGGTCGGATAGACCCAGTTCACGTTCTTGCTCGAGGCAAAGCCGTGCAAAAGAATGATCGGGTCGCCCTCGCCTTCGTCGAGATAGGCAATTTCAACGGCGCCGTTGTGGAAGCTCGGCATCATCAGTTCCGCAGGTCTGGAGGGGGAAAAGTCGATCTTAGAGCACGATCCGGACAAGTGTGCAGCGGTTTTTCCGCTCCGCAAACGCGGAACGCGTTTGCGCGGAGATCATGCTCAAACAATAGCCTCAAGCGCGGCTACGAATTACCTCAATCTCATCGCGCTTTAGGCCCTGAGGGCTGCATCCGCCAGAGCGGCCTCGGCGGCCATCTGCGCCCGGCGGAGCCGCCGCGCGCGCTTGCGATCGCACCAGGCCTGGGTCAGGCGCTCGGTGGTCGCCTTGATCGAGGACAACAGCCCAAACAGCGTCAGTGCCGCGCCGAACAGCCAGAGCGTCAGATCGAACGCACCGCCGATGAGGAGCAGCGCGCCGCGGCCAAGCAGTTTCATGATGGCGCGGGTCTTGCCGCCCTGCGCCTCCGCAAGCCGCGCCGCGCGCGCAACATCTTTCGGGCCGTCGGCGATCCGCAACGTGTCCATCGCCCCGCGCGTGCCGGTCTTTTCGGCGACGCGCGTCACGTCCTTGCCGAACCGAACCAGCGCGCCGGCCTTTTCGGCTCGGAACGCAGCCTTGATCGCGCTCACGGTCTCACCCGGCCGCAGCACCGAACCCTTGGCGACCGCGTTCTGAAGCATCGGCGTGTCGACGATCTCGCGCGCCGACCGGCCGGCCCATGCGGCAAGCCCCTCACCGAGCCGCCCCACCTTGCGCGCGTCCTTCACCAGCGTCAGCCCGGCGCGCACCGGCGCGGCACCACCGACCGAGACGTAGGTTGCTGCCGTCACCGCAAGGCCCGCCGCCGCAAGCCCCAGCACGAGCCGGTCGGTGTCCTCGCCCATGGCGAGGTGCTTGCCTTCCCGGACGACGTCCCTGATGTCGCCGATCACGAAGAGATCGCCGGCCACCGTTCCCGACAGGCTCGCGACGTCGTCGGCATTGCCGGTGACGAGACCGGTGGCAAATCGTTTGGCGAAATGGGAGGTGGAATTCTCGGCTTTCACCGCATCGTTGACGCGGCTCAGGAGATCGTCCGGCAGCGCGATGTTGCGGTCACGCGCGACCGCGACGAAGCTGTCGGCGAGATCGGCATCGCCCGCGGCGAGCGCAGCCTCGATGTTGTCCTGAACCAGGCGCTCGTTCTGCCGCAGCAGCGCATCGAGCTTGAGCTCGGAGAGCACGGCGGGATCGTCCTGGGCGGCGAGGACCGCGCCGGCCTCACGGGCATGCGGTGCTACCTGCGCGAGCATGAAGCTGCATGCCGCGACACCGGCCAACGCTGTGCTGATTCGCAGCCATTTCATGCGGAAAGCCTGGACGGTCCTAAAATCGCTGACGCCTGACGATTCGTCTTTCGTCGCAATTATGCTCGTCGACAGACATAGTATGCCAAAATTGCGACACAACGCCACCGACGAAAGAAGGGCTTCTCTCAGGCCTCAAGATTGTGTCGAATTTGCATGAGCAAATGAGCATGGGGCAATTGCGAACCTTTTGGTTCCGCTGGACTAGCAATCATCTGAACCCACCAGTATGGTCCCGGCGCCTTAAAGATGCCGCGTCAGTTTTCGATTGTACCTGTCGCCATTGCCACTCCAGGATGAACTACGATGTCCGACCATGTCGTCCCGCACTTCCACAACGATGCCGGTGTTCCCGTCATCGAGATCGGCTCGCAAGAGTTCATGTGCGTGGGCGCCAACCCTCCGTTCGATCATCCGCACGTCTTCCTCGACCTCGGCAACGACAACGAGATCATCTGCCCCTATTGCTCGACGCTGTACCGCTTCGCGGCCGACCTGAAGGCGGGCGAAGCCCGTCCGCCGGAATGCGTGCTGAAGGACAAGGTGGCCTGACCGGTCCCATCGGTCAGGGGTGGCGCTCTCCCGAACGATTGTCATTGCCGGTGCCGGCATCGGTGGACTGACGGCCGCGCTTGCGCTCGCGGCCCGTGGCTTCCGCATCGTCGTGCTGGAAAAGGCCGAGCGCCTCGAGGAAGTCGGCGCCGGCCTGCAACTCTCCCCCAATGCCAGCCGCGTGCTGGTCGAGCTCGGCCTCACCGAACGCCTCAAGCTGCGCGCCGTGACCCCGGAAGCAGTCTCGATCATGAGCGCCCGGGCCGGCGGCGAGCTGCTGCGCATGCCGCTCGGCGAGGCAGCTTCCGCGCGCGCCGGCGCCCCCTATTGGGTGGTGCACCGCGCCGATCTGCAATCGGCGCTGGCGGGCGCCGTTGCCGACCATCCCGACATCGACCTGAAGCTGGGCGCGACCTTCGAGGACGTCGCGCCTCACGCCAAGGGGCTGACGGTGGTCCATCGCAGCGGCACGATCCGCCGCAGCGATCTCGCCAGTGCCCTGATCGGCGCCGATGGCATCTGGTCGACAGTCCGCCAGCACCTGTTTCCCGAAGTGCAGCCGCGCTTTTCCGGCCTGATCGCCTGGCGCGGCACGCTCGATGCTACGCAACTGCCGAAGGACTACACCGCGCGCCGGGTGCAGCTCTGGATGGGCCCGAATGCCCATCTCGTGGCCTATCCGATCGCGGGCGGACGCCAGATCAACGTGGTCGCGGTGCTGCCGGGCACCTGGAACAGGCCCGGCTGGAGCACGCCCGGCGATCCCCACGAGGTGATGGAGGCTTTCGCCGCCCCACGCTGGCCGCCGTCGGCGCGGATGATGCTCGCCCCGGTCGACGCCTGGCGCAAATGGGCGCTGTTCGGGGTGCCTGACGGCTGCCCCTGGAGCAAGGGCCCGGTCGGGCTGCTCGGCGATGCCGTGCACGCGATGCTGCCGTTCGCAGCCCAAGGCGCCGGTATGGCGATCGAGGATGCCGCCGTGCTCGCCCGGCATTTGAGCGTCGAGGCGGCCGAGAGCACCGCGGGCATCGCGGCTGCGCTGACGCAATATGGCCGCGCGCGCCAAGCACGCGTGCGCCGGGTGCAGCGGACGGCGCGGCAGCAGGGCCGCATCTATCATTTCAGCGGACCGCTCGCGATCGCGCGCGATCTTGCGATCCGCGCGCTCGGACCGGACCGCATGCTGGCGCGGCAGGACTGGATCTACAACTGGCGGCCTTGAGGCCAGGCGCCGCCCGCGCGGTGCCTCAGCGGATCGCTTTTCCGGATTTCGACGCTGGCTTGGCAGCGGCCGCGGATGACGGCGGCGCGGCGGGCGGGGTCGGCTCGGGCGGTGTCTCCCGGCACCTGTTGCGGCGCCAGGCCTCATCGGCAAGTTGCGCCTGGCCCCGCACCGCGATGTAGTCGTTGCGATAGGCAAGCTCGGACACCACCGCGCCACCAGCGCCGGTCTGGGCCTTGTCCATCAGCCTCTGCAAATCGGCAGTGCGGCTCGCGAGCGCCTTGCGCTCGGTCTCGAGCTGCTTGCAGTCATACAATTCGTATTTGCCGGGATCGGCGAAGGCCGGCGCGACCGTCTCACTCATGCCGGCACAGCCGGACAGCGCAGCACCGGCCGCGAGCAGCACGAGAAGTCCGCTGCAGGAGCGCAGGGAAGAGGAAAACGAAGCAGCCATGCCGGATGAATAGTCCCCGTGGATTGAGAATGCCTAAAGCAACAACAGATGTCCGGATTGAGGCTTTGCCTCGTGCACCCCGCTCGCTTAAGGAAGAACCGCCTATAGAGCCAACAAAGCAGCAATGCCAGAGGGCCGAGGACGTGACGGAATCCGAGCTGAAGCCCCTGAGGTAAGCGGCTCAAATCGTGCGCGGAATCGGCTGTATTCTCTTTGCCCGTCGGGCAATTGCGCCGTATAGATGGGCCGATGCGGGCGTGGCGGAATTGGTAGACGCATCGGACTTAAGCCATTGAGTGCCCTGGAGGAAACTTCAGGAGCAGAACTGCTCAAAGTCGGGGAAACCTTCACTGGCAATCCCGAGCCAAGCCCCCGCCAGGGGGAAGGTGTAGAGACTAGACGGGCAGCACCTACAGCGGACAAGCGCCAGGGTGAAGGGATAGTCCAGACCACGAACGCCGGATGGGCGGCGGCGAAAGCCGAAGTGGTATGAAAATCCGTGGGGCCGCAAGGCCTGTGCCGGTTCGAGTCCGGCCGCCCGCACCAGATGAGAACATCGTGCGAAGCGTCCGTGACATCTCACACGGACGAATGGCTAAAGAGCCATTTGGACTGGTCACGCGTTGACCGCATCCACCAGATCGCAGATGGCGTTGATCGAATCCAGCTGCGTCAGATCGAAATTGATCCGCGCAAAATCGATCCCGTAGTCCATCTCCAGCGACATGATGATTTCGACCGCGTCCAGCGAATCGAGCCGGCCGCTGGTGAACAAGAGCTCATCGTCCTCGACCGGAGAATGATCTCCGCGCAGGCTGAGCCGCTGGATGACATAGTCGCGCATTTTCGAGCGGACGTTCAGATCCATGTATCAACTCCAAAGAGGTATGCGAGAAAATCGGCGCGCTGCCAGATCGTGTGGACACGGTCGAGTGGAGCGTCGAAGACATGCAGCAGACAGAAGAAGAGGATGACCCAAATCATTCCCAATGCGCGGGCTGACCGTCCGTGGTCGGCTCGCGCGCGTCCCTGGGTTTGCATCTGCGACACACCGACGCCGACAGCGAGAAGAAGGGTATAAAACGCATGTGACGCTTCGCCGGTCAGGGCCTTCCACCAGCCGAGCTCCACGAC
Organism: Bradyrhizobium sp. Rc2d; assembly: GCF_900099855.1. Classification (NCBI taxonomy): domain Bacteria; kingdom Pseudomonadati; phylum Pseudomonadota; class Alphaproteobacteria; order Hyphomicrobiales; family Nitrobacteraceae; genus Bradyrhizobium; species Bradyrhizobium sp. Rc2d. The sequence goes on from NZ_FNCU01000017.1 coordinate 163,939, forward strand.
GAACCTGATATCCCGTATGAAATGAAACAGCAGGTTGCCCAGACATGCCGCCATGAAGGTCGCAAAGAACATCCGCAGCTTTCGGTTCGTGCGAAAGTACCGCAGAAAGACCGGATAGGAGAAATGATCGACCAGCAATTCCTTGTAATAGAAATAGTACCTGTTCCAGAACTCGACGAGCGTCGTCGCCTCTAGCGGCCGGCAGGTGTTGCGCAACAGGCGAAAGCCCGCCATCCGCGCGCAAGCGATGATGGCCCCTCCCCATGTCGTCATCACGAGCACGTCCTCGAAGAAGTATGTCACGAGGCTTGCCCAGCAGAGATATCGCGGATAGTTCGCCCCGCCGATATGTGCAAGGAACGTCTCGTCGAACGATGGCAGCCCGAGCTGGCCATGGACCAGCGTCCGCAGACCATTCAAGCAGACGGCGAGCAGCAGCGTCCAAACCGCGAGCTTCAGCCCCTTGAGCTGGGTTACGGCGAGCTCCTCGGATGTCTTCGCTTCGAATTTTGCGAGATACGACAGACCCTTGCCGAACGGCGTGAGAGTCGATCCCCAAAACGGATGGAAGACGCCGAGATATTGCCAGAACGGCGCCCGACCCGGCGCGGCTGCATCGGCAAGGGCATACGCCAGAAACCAGAGATACGGATGCAAGGCCACGAGGAACGACCAGAGCAGGATCCGCGGCATGCCTGCGATCATGGAGGACTCCGCCACGACCACGAGGCCAATGAAGCCCGAGATCAGGCACAGCGTTGAACGGCGAAACAGCTGAATGGCGACAACTCTTTGCCAAAGCGCCAGCAGGCAGGAGCACAGGATGATGACCAGCACCAGTGACGCGAAGCACAACAGCGACACGGTGACGTGATCGCCAAGCCCTTCCTGGTCTGCGACACGCTGCACGAGATCGCCGTCGATCCAGAAGCCGTTCCGGCAGAGCACCAGCAGCGTCGCCAATGGAATGAGATAGCGGCGAAGCTTTTGCGCGTAACCGACGGCCATGGCCAGCGGCGCCACCGTAAGGTCGATCCCGAACAGGCCGGCTGGCGCGGCAAGTGCTGCAACGACGGCAAGCAGCACGAGGCGCCCTCGTAAGCCCTGCACGTAGGCGACCAGCCCTGGATGCTTATCAATCTGCGGAACGAGCCGCCATGCGCTCTTTCCGGACGGCGCGTACAGCAAAGCAAGATGACGATCGACGGTGGGCGTGTATCCCTGCGTCATGCCGAGCGAAGCGCCACTGTCGGTCTTTATCATCCGCGTCGTCCGACCAACTGCGTCTAGGCCGCCACAGGCTTATCCGCGGACCGAGGCGAGCGGGCCATTGTCTGGGACTGCTCGATCAAGGCCGCAACCGCGCGCCGGTCTGCCTTGCCGTTGGCGTTCGTGGGGATGTTGTCCAGCCACACGAACCGGCCTGGCACCATGTAGGCTGGAAGATGCCTGCAGTGCGCCAGCAAATCGGCGTCTTCAAGTCTGCTGCCCGCGTATGCCGCCAGCAGGCGCCTCGAGCCGTTGGCGTCATGAATCACGACGGCCAGTGCACGCACCACGCCCGGCATCGACTCCAGGGCGTGATCGATCTCCTCGAGCTCGACGCGATATCCGCGCAGCTTGACCTGATTGTCGGCCCTGCCGCGAAATCGAAACTGACCGGTGCGCGGATCCTGCACCACGAGGTCGCCGGTGCGATAAAGCGTAGATCGGTAGCCTTTGACGAGCGGATCCTGGCGGAACCGCCATGTCGTTTCTTCGGGGTTGTTGAGATAGCCAAGTCCGACACATGGTCCGCCGAGCCACAACTCGCCGACGTCGCCGATCGCGACAGGTTGCAGATCTTCGTTCAGAACCCGGTGACTGAATCCGGGATTGAGCCGCCCGAGCGAAACGAAGCCTTCGGCGGTCTCCAGCGTCGAGCCGGTGATCACCAGGCTGCTGCAAATGCAACTCGTCTCGGTCGGACCGTAGCAGTTGATGAGCTCCGCTCTTCCCGAAAAGGTCTCGTGAAAACGGCGAAGCCTGGCGAGCGGAAAGCCCTCACCGCCGAACATGAACCGGCGCACGCTTGGCAGCTTGTCGGGCCGCAGCAAGTTCATGGAATCAAGGAACATGAAGAGTGTCGGCACGGCGAAGAAGAACGTGCACTCGCTTGCCGTGATTTCGGCGATCAGTTCGGCTGGTGGGCGTCCTTTCAGAGCGTCGAGCGCAACCACCGAAGCACCATTGAGCAGCGCCGCATAAATATCGAACACCGAATTGTCGAAGAAAATCGGATTGACGTTGGTCAGGCGATCCCCAGGACCGATGCCCAGATCGTCGGCCGCCCATTCGACCAGATGAAGTACGCCTTGATGGGGGATCACCGCGCCCTTGGGCTCTCCGGTCGATCCGGACGTGAACATGACATAGGCGGGATCGGCTCCGGTGATCTGCTCGGTTTCCCGCAAGTTGGCGTCGTCGAACGCCTCGATTGCCTCCAAGAGATTCTGGCGATCAGCGTCGCTGGCGAGGACGACGCGATTTCCCGCGCCATCACGCGTGCTGATGATGATGGTGGGTTGGCACCGATCGATCATCAGCCGCGCCCGGTCGATCGGTGCCGCCGGATCGAGGAAGCTGTAGGGTGCGCCGATCTTCAGACAGGCCACCGCCAGCGCATAAGTTTCGACCAGCTTCGGCAGCTCGAGGCATACGATGCTGCCCTGGGTCACCCCTTGTGCTGCAAGCCACCGGGCGAAACGGTTCGCCAACGCATTCAGCGTCCGAAAATCATAACACTGACCTTGGCAAAGCAGGGCTGCGGCCGCTGGCGAAGAATCAACAACCTGCTGAAACTTCAGAGCGAGGTTGTGGGATCCAGGCTTCGGCATCCGAGCTCTCCTTCCATCGCCGGCGATCACCGCATGCGAAGTCAACTGTCCAAGTTAACCTGCGGCAAATGTCATGCTGATCATCTCTGCACCGCCTGCAAAGCCCGGTAGTAGCCTGCCGTCGAGCGGCAGAAGCGGCACGATCAGGACATTCATTTCTACGCGGCGGCAATTAACGCCGCATAAAAATGAAGGCAGCAACCAGATGGATTTCGGCTTGGCCGACACCCGGTCATGCGCGCCTTCAACCATATTTCCACCGCAGCACTACGACGATTGCGGGCTCAGATCTCCGTCGGGCTCGACCATCGCCAATGGGTCGACGGTGGAGATCTGCGAGATGGATCTCTCCCGATCCTGCTCGGGCGCAAGAAGTGCGCCGATGCGTTTGATGGCCCAGATCGATGCGATGGCGACGGCCATCCCGGCGAACACGTCGACAAAATAGTGTCCTCCCCCGATCGGGGTCGCGGCCAGCATGACCGCGTTCCATAGCAGGCCGATGCCCCGGACCCAGCGGATTGGCCAGAGCACCCACATGTACAAGACTGCCGAGACCGCGTGAAAGCTTGGAAAGGTCAGAAGCGGCCCCAGTTGAAACGCATCGAGCAGCTTCACTGTGCCGTCGCGCACCAGGGGGAGCTCGCGCAGCGTCGCGTTGTAGACGGAGGGTTCGAAATTGGGATGGTCCGCTGAGTGTAGTCCTACGGTTTCATAGACGCCGGTCGCTGGGAACAGCGTGGAGATGAGGGTCGTGATAGCCAACGTCAGGCCAAATCCGAGCGAGAACTCCGCAGCGCGCCTGTAGTGACCGAGCAGTGGAACGACAACCACGATCAGAACCAGTTGCATTTGAATGGAGTCGTAGGTCACTGCAAGAGCATCGATCAGACCGGGCCGGTTGACCAACGCCAGATAAGCGCGAAAATCCAGGCCGAGCGCCCGATCCATGGCCAGCAGATTCGTGTCCTGCATTGGAAAGTTGGCTGTCGCCGCGAGATAGCCGATCGACACCAGAAGAAGAAGCTGAAGAAGGATTTGAGCAATGAAGAACAGGACGGTGTAGACGCGGGGGCTCCGTCTGAGTTTTGATTTCAGATTTAGATAACCGGCCACTCCGTACACGCCGGCAATTCCGAAATAGAGCAGATAGCTGCTTACCCGCAATTGAAAACCGGCTAGACGCATCCCAACGATGAAGACGGCCAGCGTGGCCGCGATGAGAACCCAGTTGAGCTGAAAAAGATTAAGGCAAACCGCGAGTTCCGCTCTTGCCCCTGGGGTTGATTGAGTACCTGTCGAACGAGCAAGACCACCGACCGAGCATGCCTGAACCGCCATTTGTCATTCCCAGCAATTCCGGAGACATGTATGGCAATACAACCTTTAATAGTTTGACAACGAGCGCGTGTAGATTTAATCAGGACAACCTAAGCTGGGTGGGCGTGATCCTTCGCCTTTGGCAAAGCTCTATCCTCGCCCCCGCTTGGACGACTAATTGCGGTCATGGCGGCGTTCTGAACGCGACCGGCATCCACGAGATCGTTAACACCGACGCGGATGCCGCGGGGTTGATCTCGCGCACGGAACTTTGCTAGGCGCCGTTTATCTGCTCAACCACACCGGCATTGGTCGAGATCGATGACCGACCTTCGGGCCCGATCCGGTTCCTGCCATGCCTTCATGAATGTGAGATCGAGGTCGGATCTCCGGAATGCGCGCAGAAACGATTCAGCGCGATCATGAGCCCTTCAACGTGAATCCACTGTTCGCGCCTCGAGGCGTTTCGGCTCGGCACGGAAGTCGAGCAGCAGGATCCAGAAGCACATCAGCGCGACCGTGAGGAGAATGAAGCTGCCCTCGAATGCTGCTCCCAGAAGCGAGATCAGTGCGGGAATGAGCAGACCGACCGAGAGACATCCGGCGAGCGCCATGGCCGGAAGATCGACGATGAGGATGGCGGCATAGAGCGCGAGCTCGAAGAAGGCATATTCCTTGAGCCGCGGCGAGCTGAGATAGAGCGCGAACATGGCAAGCACCGTGACGCGCTTGGCCGTGCGGGGATGATCCATCAGCCAGCGATCCAATCGCATCAGAAGCGATCCCCCTCCCCGCGCCGGCTGGCTCGCGGCCACACGCAGGACAGACAGGGCGAACGGCACCAGCACCAGCGCGAGGGCTGCGAGCGCATAGGTCGCGAACATCGCTGGCTTGCTGTCACCGAGGCCGGCATGGACCATCAGGTCCCGCGCCAGCAGCAGCAGCGACGGATTGATCTCCACGAGGTCGACGGCATGCTGGTTCGGGATCTGACCCGCAATCGCAAGCAGCCAGCTCGCGAACAAATCGGGATACAGCAGCCTCGACATCAGGACCGGCAATGCGAAGCCGAACGCCGCCATCGCGATCAGCGCCAGCTTGCGACCGTGCGGCAGCGGCAGGAAATAGAGCGCCGCCAGCACGGGACAGAACACCAGCTTGAACGAGGTCACGAGGCCGAGCAGTGCAGCGCCGGCAAGGCGCAAGGGAAAGCTCGTATCTTCTCCAGAGGGAAGCGGACGAAGCAGGAGCGACAGCGCGATCGCGGTCAGCACGCCGCTCAGAATTGCGAAATTCCCCGATGCCTGCACCCATTCGAAACCGACGAACGCGCCGAGCGCGCACAGCACCTTGAGCGTAGCATCGCGCGCGCTCGTGCCCGTTCGGCCGAGCCCGGGCAAGAGCAGGCCGCAGAGCACGGCGAGGACGAGAAAGATGCTTCTGTAGTGATCGACCAGAAAACCGCCCGCGCACAGGGGGCGGAAGACGTCCAGCGTCACCGGCAGATAGGGATAAGAGAGCTTGGTGCCCTTCAGGTTCTTGACGAAGTAGGGATCGAGCCCGTCGGCATGCGCATCGACCGCCGCGCAATTGACTCGGACGTCCCAGCCATATTTCACATCGAGCCTGGCGTCGTTGGCGAGATTGCCGAGCACCAGCAGCGCAGTCAGCGCGATCAGGCAGGCAAGCCAGACGTTCCGCCTCGCAGCCGTGTCGGCTGCGGGCTCCAACCATCGTGCTGCACCGGACATCTCGGACACAGGCGGATACCTTGTTTGGCTTGTTTCTCTTAGCGCCGCTGCGGCGCCTCCTCATCTCGGCCGCACTGTGGGCAGAATGCGTTTCGGTTTCATCCTGCCCGACGGGCGGGGCCGCGCCGGATGCCGATCTTTAGGAAGGGATGGTGAATCAGTGGTTTCCGGCCACCGGGGGTTGCGCGATCTGGAGAATCCGGCAGGAAAGGAAAGGCGGCTCCTCACCAATTCTTGTCCGCGCCGGCCCTGCCTGACAGCCATCCCGAAACGGGGGTTGTGCAACGCAGCATCGGAATGGATAACCCCCTCAATTTCAGAGGTGAGCTTCCTTGTCCGACGTCAATGCCGACGATTGGGTGTCCTCCGGACACCGTCCCATGGGTTTTCCCGAGTTCGTCATCGTGATCGCGTCCATCATGGCGCTGAATCCGCTTGCGATGGACATGATGCTGCCGGCCCTGCCCAATATCGGCACCGCCTTCAAGATTCCCGTCGCCAACCATCTTCAATTGGTACTGTCGACCTTCCTGGTCGGCTTCGGCGCCGGCCAGTTCGTCATGGGCCCGTTGTCGGACCGCTTCGGCCGCCGCCCGGTGCTGCTCGGCGGCATGGCGGTCTATGCGGTGGCGAGCGTGCTGGCGGTCGCGGCGCCCTCGTTCGAGACGCTGCTGCTGGCGCGCGCGCTGCAAGGGCTCGGCACTTCGGCGACGCGCGTGATCGCGACCTCGATCGTGCGCGACTGCTATGTCGGCCGCCGCATGGCCAGCGTGATGTCGCTCGCGATGATGGTGTTCATCGCGGTGCCCGTGATCGCTCCCTCGTTCGGACAGGCGGTGCTGCTGGTGACGGCATGGCGCGGAATCTTCGTGGTGCTGATGCTGTACGGCCTGCTCGCGCTCGCATGGTGCGTGCTGCGGCTGCCTGAGACCCTTCCCGAATCCGAGCGCAGGTCGCTGGCACCCGCCGACGTGCTCTCGGCCTTCCGGCAGACCGTGACCCATCGCCAGACCATCGGCTACGCCACGGCCGCCGGCAGCGTCATCGGCGCGCTGTTTGCCTACGTCTTCTGCGCGCAGCAGGTGTTCACCGGCATCTATCACCTCGGCCATTACTTCCCGCTCGCCTTCGCGGCGATCGCGGCCGGCACCGCCATCGCCGGCTTTCTCAACGCGAGGCTGGTCGGCCGGCTCGGCATGCGCGTGATCTCGCACGGGGCACTGACGCTGTACACCGCCGTGGCCGGCGTGATGCTGCTGACCGAAAGCCTCGGCGTGCTGCCGCTATCCTTGTTCATGGTGCTCTCCGCCCTGATGATGTTCTCGTTCGGCATGATGGTCGCCAATTTCACCGCGCTCGCGATGGAGCCGCAGGGCCACATCGCCGGCACCGCCTCCTCGCTCTACGGCTCGATCACGACATTGATCGGAATCGTGGTCGGCATGGCGATCGGCCAAAGCTTCGACGGCACGCTGCTGCCGTTCTCGATCGGCTTCTTCCTGTCGACGCTCGCAGCGCTCGCGATCGTGCTGGTGGTGGAAAAGGGACGGCTGTTCAAGCCGCATCATCGCCCCATCGCGTGAGGAAGCTCGTTCGGACGTTCGGGTCGGGCGCGCTCTGCTGAGCGCCTCTATCGATCGCCGGTTATACACTTTAGCGTAACGGTCGGTGTCACAAGAGCACCCTGACGCCTTCCTAGTAGAAGTCGTCGCTCGTGTAGACATCAACCGACGACCGCCGCGGAATCCGTCGAAAATGACCCAAAACATACCTGCCGACACGCCGCGAGTCTGTCAGTTGTCTAGCTTCGTCTGGAGGTCAGGCCTAATTTCGACGTTTCTGCAACGCCCGCTTTGCGAAGTCCGGCCAGCAGTCGATCGAGACAAGTTGCGTCAAAGACGACGTAATCCCGGAGCACCTGGGTGATCGAAAAATCTGGTCGATGTTTTCGCGTCTCGCGAATTTCGTGCTTTGCGCCTTCGTGATCGCCAAGATGGCCAAGGGCCGACGTGATGATCATGTGCTGCGCCCAGGTGTCGAACGAGTGGATGGACTCACGGGCGAATTCAACCGCTTTAGCATCATTGCCTAGATAGAGATAGCCGACGGCGAGGACGTTGAGGTACTGACGTGCGCTCGGCGCGAATGGACTCAAACGGAGCGCCCATTCGGCCTGTCGAATACCTTCGTCGCAGCGGCCAGATTGGATCAGGAGACGGCCAAGGATCGCATAGGCGTGCGCGAAGCTTGGATTGAGTGCGATCGCTCGCTTCGCCGCATTGACCGCGGACTCTGGTTGGCGATCGAAAGTCAGGCCCCAAGCCAACGCGAGATGCGATAGAGCGTCCCGATCGTCGAGCACCACCGCACGGCGGGCACGGTCGAGAATATCTTTCGGGTCATGCGCGGCGTAGCAGAAGAAGAGATCCTCTGCCTGACTCCACGCGATCGCCGCATGAGCGGGCGCAAAACCGGAGTCGAGCGCGAGCGAACGCTCGAGCACCCGCCGCGCCTCGGCATTGCCGTCCCGCGTACGCTGCGCGATCAACGCCATACCGCGATGGAACAGCTCCCAAGCGCCCAAGTTTTCGGGGGGCGTGGCCTTGGTTCGCTCGTACTCGGCGCGGCCCAGTTCCGGTTCGATCTGCCCAGCGATTTCCCGAGCGATCTCGTCTTGGATGGCAAAAATATCGTCAAGCTTGCGATCGAACCGCTCCGCCCAGACGTGATTGCCAGTACCACCGTCCAGGAGTTGGGCTGAAACACGGACGCGTCCGGCATCCCTGCGGACGCTACCTTCGACTACATAGCGTACGCCGAGCGTCGCCGTTATCTCGCGTATATCGGGGAGCTCGCGCTTGTATCGGAGCGTCGCATTGCGTGCGATCACGAGAAACTGCCGGATGCGGCTGAGCGCCGTGATGAGGTCCTCCGTAATCCCGTCGACGAAGAAGTCGTGTTCGGTGTCGCCAGACATGTTGGTGAATGGCAGGACCGCGATCGACGGACGATCCACAAGCGCCATTGTTGCGGCTGGGGGTTCGGGCGCCCCCTCGATAGGCAAGGAAGAACTCGCGACCGCCTGGCGCTTCTCTACCTCGCCAACGAACCGAACGCCCTTTCGCGCGATAGTGCGGATGAGGCGTTGTTGCTCGCCGTCATCGCCGATCGCACGGCGCGCTGCATTGATGCGACTGATCAACGTCGATTCAGACACGATGCGGCCGTTCCAGACGGCCTCCAGTAGATCGTCCTTGGTGACCACTCGGTCACGGTTCTCGATCAGATGGACCAGGAGGTCGAACACCTGGGGCTGAACCGGCACAGGGCGTTCGCCGCGCCGAAGCTCACGCCGGTCGGTATCCAACACACACTTCTCGAAATAGAGGCGCACCCTATCGTCTCCCGCGGGCGGCTCCGGCCGCAGTCGGCATGTCAATGGAAAGAGCATGAAAAATCAATACGGCTTCAAGGCCAACCTCGCGCTCCGAAACTAATCTGGTTGCGTTCCGTACCCCCATCGGGAGACCCCGCCATGAACCAGCAAATTCAGTCGAAAGACCTTAACGCGAGGGCATCGGTAACGCCGGACGCCATCATGCAGCTCGGCTTCGCCTTTTGGGGCTCAAAGACGCTGCTGAGCGCAGTCGAACTCGGGCTGTTCACTTTGCTGGCCGACGGGCCGCTCAACGCAGACGTTTTGACGGCTCGGCTGAAGCTTCATCCGCGCAGCATCCGCGACTTCCTCGATGCGCTGGTGTCGCTCGGACAGCTCGAACGTAAGGATGGCTTCTACTCCAACACGCCGGCTGGCTCCCAGTTTCTAGATCGACGCAAACCAACCTATGTCGGCGGAATACTCGAAATGGCAAACGCGCGGCTTTATCCATTCTGGGGTGCGCTGACCGAAGCCTTGCGTACCGGCGAGCCGCAGAATGAGGCGAAGCAGGGCCGTGACCTGTTCGACGAGATATACCGCAACCCAGCGATCCTCTCAGAGTTCCTCAAAGCGATGACGGGATTGAGTCTCGGCGCCGCGCACGCCATTGCAGAGAAATTCCCTTGGGCTGACTACAAAAGCTTCGCCGACATCGGCACCGCAGAGGGAGGCCTTGCGGTCGAGCTTGCTCGGGCACATCCCCATCTCTCTGGTATCGGCTTCGATCTGCCGGTGGTGAGGCCGCATTTCGAAGCCTACGCAGCGCGGCATGGTCTCCCCGCGCGGCTTTCATTCCAGGCCGGTGACTTCTTCGCGCAGGCGATGCCGCCAGCGGATGTGCTAATCATGGGCCATATCCTGCACGACTGGAGCCTTGATAAAAAGCGGACGCTGATACGCAAAGCCTACGAAGCGTTACCGTTCGGCGGCGCGCTGATCATCTACGATCCGATCATCGACGATGACCGTCGACGCAATGCCTTTGGATTGCTGATGAGCCTGAACATGCTAATTGAGACCCGCGAAGGCTTCGACTTTACGGCGGCGGACTGCATGGGTTGGCTCAAGGAGGCAGGCTTTGCAGAGTTGCGCATCGAACCGCTGGTTGGTCCAGACTCGATGGTGATCGGACTCAAGTGAAGAGACTTGCGGAGGCTTGTATTGCCCCCTGGCAGCTGTTGGCCCATCGCGACCTTTGCTGCGGTTGCACAGAGGCGGTCGGTATCGGATCGAAGCGGATATCGACGAAGACTTATGATGGGGTGGACGCCCCGCCCGACGGCATCGATGTGCCAAAGTGGAGGTGTTGAGCACCACTTAAGGGAGGCGTCCGTGTCAGAAGTTATCACAATCGGTCTGGATATCGCCAAGCACGTTTTTCACGTTCACGGAGCGGATGGGCGGGGTCGAGCGATGTTCAGCAAGCGGATCAGCCGAGGAAAGCTGCTGGATTTCTTCGCGGCGCAGCCGAGTTGCACGGTAGCGCTGGAAGCATGTGGTGGAGCACATCACTGGGCTCGTCAGCTGACCCAGCTTGGCCATGAAGTTCGGCTGATCCCACCCGCCTATGTAAAACCATTCGTGAAGCGGCAAAAGAACGATGCGATCGATGCCGAAGCGATATGCGAAGCGGCGCAGCGGCCGAGCATGCGGTTCGTGGCCGTGAAGAGCGAACAGCAACAGGCGGCGGGCCTGGTGTTTCGGACCCGTGATCTGTTAGTGCGGCAGCGAACCCAGCTCATCAACGCGATCCGGGGGCACCTCACTGAATATGGTTGGATTGCACCCAAGGGGCCGTCGCATGTGGCGACGCTTGCTG